>AP026798.1:653797-980696 GCA_033127725.1 Bombiscardovia nodaiensis
TAACGTGCCTGAAGGCAGTCAGGATTATCCAGAGCCCGTCGAATTTGGAATTTTGCCGGCGTATGGACTATATGCGCGGCATATGGAGCATTTCATTATTGAGGGATTGAATGTGTCTGTCGAAACCGACGATGAGCGACCTGCTGTGGTACTCGATGATTGCCAGCATGGACTGTGCTCAGTTGCTCACTCAATGGTCGGCCAGCGCGTTGTGCTGGTTTCTCATGAGTTCAAAAGGCATACGAGCGAAGAATTTGTGCCGCATGAGCCGTATTTTGCTACAGCAGTCAGAGATGTAGACTTGCCGCACGAGTTAGACTGCCACACTGTCACCCTGCAATCTCCCGCTCCTGGAACGCCTCGGGATGAATATTATCCTTATCCCACGCTTGCAGACGCATCGTCGGGATATCGCTATAGCGATTCTAGACAGGTCCCTTCTGATTTGCCTGATACCGTGTATCTGCCTTACTTCTTACCAGTGAGTGCTTGCTCTGTGTCGGTCGGAGATGAGGTTCGCTGCAAGGTGTACGCGCGTAATCCTGCCTGTCAAGACGATCGAGGGCGGGCTCAAGTGCGACCGGTAGACCTACCTGTCGGTGTCAGCTTTGATGGGGAGGAGTTGCGCTGGATTCCTGAGCATGAGGGAATTTACTCTTTAGCATTCGTTACTGTTACAGGCAGAAAGGAAGCGAGCATTACCATACATATTACTGTCCGAGCATGAGACCTCATTGACGTTTCAGGGTAGACGTTACATTGGTTTTCATTGAGCAAACAGGTTCAAATGCAAACCTTGGCAACAAACCATCTGTAAGGGTCAAAATGTGACGTATCATACAAAAGTTCGATGTTGAGCATTGAGAATACGTGGTCACGAGGTAGTAGGAGATCGTAGTAGAACTCCTTATAAGCGTGATTCGCATACCTCTCTCGGTCTCACACGGTTGGTAGGACAGGAAGGATTCAATGATGAAACATCTTTCGAGGGCGATATTGGCCTCTTTTACAGCTACAATCATGCTTTTTGTAGGTGCGTGTGGTAGTGGGGGGAGTAAGCAATCTGAGTCGGATCAGCATTTGACTATCTCATGGTGGGGCAACCAGGAGCGGAACGAGCGCACGAAGAAGATTAACGATATGTTCATGAAGGAGAACAAGGGCGTCAAGATTGACGGACAGTTCTCGGAGTTTTCAGACTATTATCAGAAGCTCTCGGTCGGCGCTGCGGGTAAGACGATGCCCGATATTATGCAGATTGATCTGAACCATTTCGCTCAGTTTGAGAAGAACGGTTTGTTGCTCGATCTCCAGAAATACGAGGATAGCAAAGTCATTGATCTCTCCAACGTGGAGAAGGACATCGTCAAGCAAGGCAAGCTGGATGGGGGCATGTACAACGTCACCGCCGCCACTAACGCACCAGCCCTGGTCTACAACAAGACTTTGCTCGACAAGCTGGGCATCACAATCCCGAAAAACATGAACATCAAGCAGTTTGAAGATATCAGCCGCCAGGTGCAACAAAAATCTGGCTATAAGACCAACTTTAGGTACTACGAGCCGAGTGACCAACTGGCGTACATGCTCCGTGCCAAGGGTGAGGTGCTCTACAATGAGCACAAGCTTGGAGTCAAGTCTGCTTCAGAACTTGAGCCCTATTTCCAGGTGTATGCCGACGGCATTAAAGAAGGCTGGCACTTGGATCCGCAAGTGTTTACGGAGTTGAAAGTAGCCTCCGTAGAGCAGGATCCACTGGTGTACGGCACTGACCCGTCTCGAATGTCTTGGTGCAGTTTCCGCTGGTCTTCTCAATATGTGGCGTACACCGCAATTGCTCCTAAGGGTGTTGAGCTGGCCATGACTTCTTGGCCTTCTGACAACGTTAAAAAGTCGAACTATCTGAAGCCGAGCTTGTCTTGGACCATTTCTAAGACTTGCAAGAACCCAGATTTGGCTGCCAAGTGGATTAATTTCTATGTGAATAATGTCGAGGCCAACAAGGTGCTGCTCACCGACCGCGGCGTGCCTATCAGCAGCAAGGTGTTGGAGGCTATTAAGCCTAGCTTGACGCAGCCTGACCAGTATTCCATTGACTTTATTCAGAAGGAAATCACGCCCAACTCTTCTCCCATCAACCCGCCGGCCCCAGCTGGAGCCAGTGAGGTGGATTCGAAGGTTCTGCCTAGCGTAGAGGAGGAGCTGTGCTATCAGAAAATCTCGGTCAAGGAAGCAGCTCAACGCTTCTTCGACCAGGCCAACCAAGCCTTATCTACAGCCCGCTAATGTGAAATACCGAATGAGTTGGTGTCTAGGGTATGGGGAAGATCCTAGGCATCAGCTCAGAACGGTGAACACTAACAAGGCAAAATACGCCCCCTTTAGAGCGGGTGTTCATACTTTTGATCTTGATAAAGGGCTAGCTGCGGCAGTGAATTTCTTTTGATCTATGAAAGAAATGGGTGTGGAAGCTGGCTTCCTTGAGTTAGTCGATGATGAAAACACTTCTTGTTCAATGAAGAGTGTAGCTTGTGTTTCCCTTATATAAAGTAAGTGAAGCCAACAGCAATTACTAGGCAGAAATGATTCAGAGATGAAGAATTTTCGCAATTCATACTGCGCCAAACAGCGCTACCTAGACGGTGATCAATTAGTGATAGTCTTAAAATATTACAAAGTAGTATAACTATTTCCCGACAAGGGGTAGTAAGTTCCTTGCTAGGGATTGAATATTCATATTTAAATACATGTCGCCTGTGGTATACGATATCTTGACTTACAAAGATGTATGTAAAGTAAAACAATTAATAGCAGCTGGGTGAGTGTTTCTCGTTGAAGTTTATGAAAATATTGCCTCGGTCTGCTGCGAATGATTTGCAGCTTTTTGGCAAATACCAATCGGATAACTTGTTCAGCGTAGTGTCGTTTGTCATAACGAGGTAGATAGGCTCTTTACGTTCAAGATCTGGTCGCTGAAGATCGGAGAGCTGAAACAGGGAGGTTTCGATATGGTTTCTTCTCCCAGTGATTGTGGGACACTCGAAGTGGTACTGCTTGAGCACGATCAATCTATCCGCTGGAATGAGCATGGCTACCCTTCACCGTTGACACACTGGCACCACCATGTTGAGGTGGAATTTCACTTAATACGACAAGGTACCGGTTATATGATGGCTGGTGATGGGATGGTGCCATTTGAACCTGGACAGGTCACTATGATGGGTAGTAATCTACCTCATAACTGGATTTCTGCGCTCAGGCCAGGTGAGACTTTGCCTAGAAGAGATGTGCTTTGCCAAGTGCATCCTAATAAGATTCGGTCTTTATCGCGTGTTTTCCCCGAAGCTGGGAAACTTCAGCAGCTTCTAGAACGGTCTCAGCGTGCCATAGTGCTGGCAGGAGAGTCAGCTTATCGTGCTGGAACAGTCTTAGAATCTATGAAACAGGAAGAAGGATTTGACCGGCTGAAAGCATTTCTGAACCTTCTACAAGTTTTTCTTGATGCACCACAGGGTCAGTGGTCGACCGTGGTAACGCCAAATTTCAGTCCTGATAATTCCTCAGGCACAGCCAAACGCATCAATGACAGTCTCGAATATATTGACGATCATATAAGTGTGCCAATCAGTCTCGTGGAAGCTGCAGACTTGGTGTCTATGAGTCCCGCTGCCTTTTCACGCTTTTTTAAGCGGGCTACAGGTGTTAATTTCTCACAGATGGTTAGAAGAATCAGAATAGCCAAAGCATGCAGGTTACTAGCATCGACAGATGTATCTATCTCACGTATTCAGAGTGAATGCGGGTACGAGAACGCCGCAAATTTTAATCGTCGTTTCAAGCAGGAGATCGGTTTTACACCTACAGAGTATCGACAGCAACATCGCATATGAAAGATGCATAATGTTTAATTGTAGGTCAGCTAGCAGTGATGATTTCTGGGCAGTTTCATATCTCGGAGTTGAATACAACTGGCTGATCGTGGTGTAAGAGCTTGACATAAGCGGCTGGCACTAGTTGAGTCAGCATCTCTCAATCTGCTCAAGGGGAAGTGCAGTGCATTTGACACAGTTTAGTTTTCTCCACATCCGTCAGTAGCTAGAAGAGTTGTTATTAGCACTCTTCACAATCTTAATCCTCCTGCGCGAGTGCGCGCAGTAAATCATTGATTATGGGTTTGTTTATGAGAAAAGATCAAAAGGAAAAACTACGGATATGAGCCTGTCAAAAAAGTATCATATTTGGGTAGGAAAGCATGTGAAGTCAAGGATATCAGCCTCTAGGCTATAAGTATGTCGAAGATGATGTGAGGTCGGTGCAGACCACGCTGATAGAGCAATTCTAGGTCGGCCTCATTATTAAGAGATGGAGAATAGCATGAAAGCTGTTGTATTAGAAAAAAAGGGTGTCATCAATATTAGGAAGGTTGATGATCCGCCAGCTCCAGGCCTTGGAGAGGTACGTATAGCTCCACATACAGTTGGCATCTGTGGGTCTGATCTGCACTATTACACTCACGGTCGTGTGGGAAAATTTGTGGTTCGCAAACCTATGATCCTTGGTCATGAAGCCTCTGGAACCGTCATAGATGTCGGTCCTGGTGTTAAATCTTTGAAGCTGGGCGATCGGGTAGCTATGGAACCCGGTGTTCCTAATATGAACTCCCGAGCGGCTAAACTCGGCATGTATAATATTGACCCAGATGTACGCTTTTTCGCCACCCCACCCGTCGATGGCTGCCTATGTGACGTAATAAATCATCCGGCAGCTTTCACCTATAAGCTTCCGGACTCTATTAGCTATGGCGAAGGCGCGCTTTTGGAGCCTCTGGCAGTTGGTATGTGGGCAGCTACTAAGGCGGCCATTAAGCCGGGCGATGTGGCCGTAGTAGTCGGAGCTGGGACAGTAGGGTTACTGACAGCTGCTGCTGCTTTGGCTGGCGGTTGCTCTCGAGTGATTATCTCAGATATTTCAGATGTCAAGTTGGCTATAGCAGGAACAATAGCCGGCGTAACCCCAGTAAATATCAAGAAGGAACAACTCTTAGAGCGGGTAGAGCAAGAGACAGACGGCTGGGGAGCAGATCGAGTATTCGAATGCTCAGGTAATCCCGAGGCTTACCGCGATATTTTGAAGCTTGGTGCTCCAGGCAACACTACCGTCATTGTCGGAATGCCATCTGAGTCGGTTGTTCCCTTGGATGTCGTTGAAGCACAGAGTAAAGAAACAGATATCAAAACTATATTTCGATATGCCAATGTCTACCAGAAAGCTATTGATGTAGTGGCTGGTGGCAAAATTGATGTCAAGCCTTTTATCTCTAAGACCTTCAGTATTGACCAAGCCGTGGAAGCCTTTGATCGAGTTGCCGAAGGCCGACCAGAAGATGTAAAAATTCAAATACGAGTGACGCAGTAGACGTACACTTATTTCCTCTTGGCGGCAGCTGTCAGTTGAGTTTCAAGTGTCCAGACTCATGTTGGATGAGCACCAATTGGACTAGCTGCTGCTTAGTGCAAACACGGATTTCAACAAAATTTATGCAGTTGATTGTTGCCTTCTTCATGGTCTTTCCGCAGAAGTTGCACGGAATAAGTAAAGGCAGTAAAGGTAGCAATTTTGACAATTATAAGATAACTATTTTCAAAAGCTCCAGTATTCTCGTCCGAAAGAATGGCAACCTTGCAGGAAAAGAAATTTACCTTCAGTTTTTTGACCTGCAGCGAAAACTGAGCAAGTAGAAAACAAGTTTGTGGGAAAGGATTAAATGATGAGACAATTTTCGCGAGTTTTACTCACTACTGGTGTAGTGGCAACGGTAGTGTTTATGAGTGCATGCAGTAATTCCAGTAATACTGGATCTTCTGCGCAGCAGCATCTGACTATATCTTGGTGGGGTAATCAGGAGCGTAATAAGCGCACCAAACAGATAAACGACATGTTTGCTCAGGATAACAAAGGAGTCAGTGTTGAAGGGCAGTTCTTTGAGTATGGAGATTACTTCCAGAAGCTTTCTGTGGGCGCAGCAGGAAAGCAAATGCCCGATATTATGCAAATGGATATGAACAACTTTAAACAGTTTAAAAAGAATAATCTTTTGCTCGACATGCAGAGATATATTGACAATAAAACTATCGACGTGTCTGCTGTAGATAAAAAAGTAGTGAGTCAGGGCAAACTAGACGGTGGTATGTACGGTTTTACTAACGCCATCAACGCTCCGGCCTTGATGTATAACAAGAGTTTACTAGATAAGTTAGGCATTACTCTTACTAATGACATGACACTAGAGCAGTTTAAGGACGTCAGCCGCCAGGTTTATCAAAAGTCAGGATATAAAACAAATTTTGCATACTACGAACCAACTGATTTACTTGCCTATCAGGTACGTTCTAAAGGCAAAATCTTGCTTAAAGATGGCAAACTCGGCGTGAAGTCGCCCTCAGAACTTGAACCGTTCTTCCAAATGTATGCCGATGGTCTGAAAGAAGGATGGCATATTGACCCTAAGGTATTTGCTGAGATAAAAATAAGCTCTGTAGAACAGAATCCTTTGCTGTATGGCAGCGATCCCTCTCGAAGGTCGTGGTGTGCTTTTATGTATTCGTCTCAGTCTGTAGCCGCTCAGGCAGCTGCGCAGAATGGGGATAAGCTAGCTATGGTTCCGTGGCCGTCGGACAATGTTTCAAAGTCAGAATATCTCAAACCGAGCCAATATTGGGTAGTCTCAAAAAATTGCAAGAATCCTGACCTCGCAGCAAAATGGATCAATTTTTATATCAACAGCGTCAAAGCTAACAAAATTTTGCTCACTGATCGGGGACTTCCAATCAGTGGGAAAGTGTTAGACGCAATAAAAACTGATCTCACTCAGCCTGATCAAGATGCTGTTGACTTCATACAGAAAGTTGTGACTCCCCACTCTACAGAGGTGAACCCACCTTTCCCAGTCGGCACCAGCGAAATCGATACGAAAACTCTCCCAAGCGTGGAAGAGGAATTGTGCTACGGAAAAATTGGAGTCAAAGAGGCAGCGGAGCGTTTCTTCAGACAAGCCAATGAAACGCTATCGAACGCGAGGTAGTAAGGCTTTTCGGACGCGTCTTCATATGGCGATGACCTAGCTTGAATCGCTTAAAGATAAGCAAGGTGTGTTTTCCTTGCAAACGCTTACACACAAGCACAAAGATAGGAATGGATATTAATATGAACACCACTAACGCTACTGGTTGTTCAATTACGCCAACGGATTTGCTCACGGACAGGGTGTGTTCAATAGAAGATTTTGGTGCTTCCACGCTGGCCAGACCCGTTACTAATACACAAGCCATCAATCGTGCGATCGAACATATGGCTCACTCGGGCGGGGGCACGGTAATTATACCTGCCGGACGTTTTAAAACATATACTGTCATACTTCGCAGCAATGTCAATATTTTTCTAGAAGAAGGTAGTGTTTTGGCGGCAGCCCGTACGGACATCCGCGAGGGTATCTGTGACGTGCAGGGAGAAGCATTTGCTCAAAAAGGGGAGGGAGGTAATTACCTTGAACCTGAGGTAAATCCATATGTGGGTATTCAAGATCACGCGCACTCATACTTACGCAACTGTTTTCTGTGGGGTGAAAGAGTTGAAAATGTGATGATATCAGGTCTGGGCTTACTGGATGGTAGCGATATAGGCCCGAATGGATACCGTGAAGAGGTCTTGTGTTATTCCGACCCTGAAGAGCCGACCTACCGCGATCAGCCTGGACATACTGATGAGTGGTTTGGTAACAAGGGCATAGCGTTTTGGCGGTCTGCACACATAGTGTTAAAGGACTTTTCAATTTTGAGCGGCGGGCATTTTGCGGTTATTGCTACTGACGTCAGTGATTTGCTGGTGGAGTCTTTACTAATTGATACGAACAGGGATGGTATTGATTTAGATTCTGTTACCGATGCAACAGTGTGCAAGTGTAAGGTCAACTCACCCAATGACGACGGTATTGTGGTCAAGTCATCGATGGGTGCTCAACGTTTCGCCCCTTCGCACAATATAGTGATTGAAGACTGCACAGTTTCGGGCTATGACCTCGGTTCAGTGTTCGCAGGTTTGCCAAGTACAGATCGTATTGTTTGCCATCCCGGCATTGGCCCCATAGGTAGAGTCAAGCTGGGTACGGAAGCTACAGCCGGATATAGTTTGATTGCGATACGCCGTATTACGTTTGAACATTGTTTTGGCCTAGCGGTAGAGGCTAATGACGGTTCGGACGTATCTGACGTGCTGATCGAAGATATTGACATGCGCGACGTTACCTGCCCACTTTTTATTAGGACTGGGGACAGGGCGCGTTCGCCAGTTACTGGGAATAGCCAACGGCTTGAGACCCGTCCTAAAGGTGATGTAAGACTTGATCAGACCGAATGGGTTCTACCTGATAAGGCTGATTTTGAATCTTTTCCAGCTCAGCGGTATGCTCCTTCTTACGTTTATCGGAGCGTTACTCTCTGTGATGGGAATACGCTTTCGGTGGTGGACTCTGATCATCCTGTGCGCTACAACTCTGCGAATTATTATCGTGATGCTGATAATATTGCTCATCCGCTGTCCTACAATCGGGGTTTGCGCGGATATCAACCTGATACTGATGCCCAGCTCAGTGAACGCGATTTGATGAAAAGAGGTAATGCTATTGGCGCTCGGCATATAGCCCGAGCCGTGAATATTAGCGTTAGCAATGTTCGTGCTGAGGGAGTTGATCCGCGCTATCCTATGATTCTCGCTGGAACTGTAGACGGTAGGCTGTGTCGAATAGAGCTCGACAATGTCAGTGTAACCTATAGGGGTGGGTTGACATTATGCGATGCAGTTGAGCAAAGGCAGATTGAGACAAATTGGTCTTGTCAGGAATCTGATTTTGCATCTTTTCTGCAGCCCGTTCACTGGCTGGTCGAACCGCAGCACTTGCTCAATGAAAACTTTCTGCCGCGGGTGCGGTGGGATACAGAGACAGAGTCATGGGTAGATGATCCTTTCAATGTTCCCGAGGGAACTACCGACTATCCTGAACCGGTAGAATTTGGTATTTTGCCGGCATATGGTCTCTATGCTCGTCATGTTGACGACTTGGTGATCAACAATTTGACGATCAGTACGGTAGACCCTGACGGACGCCCAGCTTTAGTGTTTGATGACGTTTATCGTGGAGCTTTAACTGACATCAACGTGCCTCAAGGGGAAGAGGTAGTCTGTGTTAATCACACAAGAAAGCGTCATACGGACTTTGAATTTGTGCCAGACGAACCGTACTTCTCTACACAGGTAAAGGAAGTTAAGTTTCCTGATAATCTTGTGGTGCATACTGAAGTAGTAAATGCTCCTCAACCGGGTACGCCACCAGACAGTTTGTACCCTTATTCTTGTACTGCCGATGCAAAGTCTGGCTATCAGTATTCGCAAGCTAGAGAAGGTCGTTTACACCTGCCCGCTGGCGTATTCCCCCCGTACTTTCGACCGTTATCAGCGTGTACGGTGCACGTAGGAGATAATTTGTCGCTTGCGGTTGAAGCACGTGATCCGGCACAAGCTGATCAGGGTGCTCAGGTGGTGGTTCAAGCCGTTGACATGCCACAAGGGGCTAGTTTTGATGGCTGCCATCTGCTGTGGAGACCCCAGGAAGAAGGACGATATACGTGCTCTTTCCATACGGTGACACACCGGCAGGAAGCTATTTGCTTAGTAAACATCAATGTTGAAAAGAAATGATATAATTATGAATATGTAATTTCATTTCATGTAATTGCAGAAAATTGAACGAGTCATGAAAAGTTTGGCAACAAATGTGAGTGACATCACACTTGACTGGTTAAGCTAGCGAAAATGTCTAATGCCAAAGATGGTTGCGGACAGATTTTGCAGTGACGAAGGACAAAGTAGTGTAAGGAAAGGCAGTTCAATGTTGAGCAAGTACAAGCTATATACGCACAGGTGCCTGGCAGATGGCATGCGCTGATTTTCGTAGCTGTGAGAGTAATTGTCTTGATTCTACAAGCGGTAGGAGGTTCTAATGACATCCAGCGCTGTTGCTCCAAGTCAAAAAGACTTGGCAAATAGCAGTGGTGTGCAGTTCCGTGCCCACGGTAAATTCGTGAGTTTTTTGCAGAGGGAAAAAGTCGCTGGGGTGGTGTGCTCGGCACCCTTTATTTTTGGCTTTTTGATGTTTCTCATTGTGCCACTGGGGCTGTCCCTGTACTACACGTTTACCAATTACAACATCATTGGTGACGCGCAGTTTATAGGTTTAGACAATTACAAACGCATGTTTACTCAAGACCCGCTTTTCTGGCAGTCCTTGGGTGTTACGTTCTTCTTTGCTCTAATCTCTACACCGCTTCGACTTATCTTTGCACTGGTAGTTGCTTTATTACTCCTGCGCAATTCTAAGATTTCAGGCTTCTATCGGGCGGCCTTCTACCTGCCATCCATCTTGGGTGGTTCGGTGGCTGTTGCTATTCTGTGGAAGCAAATGTTTGCAGCAGATGGCGTTATCAATAGGGCGCTTGCTATCTTTGGCATCCACACTCATTTCGCCTGGTTGGGCAGCGAGAAGACAGCTATTTGGACGCTGATTATTTTGGCTGTCTGGCAGTTCGGTTCCTCCATGTTGATTTTCCTGGCATCCTTGAAGCAGATTCCTTCCGAGTTGTACGAAGCGGCCAGTGTAGACGGTGCAAACAAGTGGGGCCAGTTCTGGAAGATCACCCTGCCCTTACTCACGCCTACTATCTTCTTTAATTTGGTTATGCAGTCCATCAACGGTTTCCTCGCTTTTACTCAGTGCTACATCATTACGCAGGGCAAGCCAAGGAACACGACCCTCTTCTACATGGTTGACATGTACGACGAATCCTTTACCCGCTATCATGCTGGTTATGGCGCTGCCATGGCATGGGTCATGCTGATTTTGATTGGTATCTACACCGGATTCTTGTTCTTGAGCAAGCGTTTCTGGGTGTACGACGAGGAGGCCTGATTACTATGAGTATTGCAATTACCAGATCAGATGGATCTACTAGTACTCCTGCCCGCAAGCCTGAGCAAGTGAGCGCCCCCAAGCAGGGTATCCGCCCAGGTCGCATCGTCTACCACATCATCGTCATGCTGTGTGCTCTGCTGATGATTTACCCCATCGTGTGGATGGTCTTGAGCTCCTTCAAGCCCACAGCTACGGTACTGGCCACCTCCGGGCAGTTAATTCCAACGCATTGGACCTTGGATAACTATATCAATGGTTTCAAGGGCTTTGCTGGCACGAGCTTCCTGCGCTACATTGGCAATTCGCTCTTCATATCGATTATCGCAACGATTGGTACGATTGCGTCCTCTGCAATTGTGGCGTACGCGCTGAGCCGCTTGAAGTTCCCTGGCCGCCGGATTCTGTTTGTGGCCATGCTGCTCTCCATGATGCTGCCGGCGCAGGTGCTGATGGTTCCTCAATACCTGTGGTATCAGAAGTTGGGCTGGACCAACAGCTACCTGCCGCTGATTGTGCCCTACTGCTTTGCGATTCAGGGCTTCTTTATCTACCTGATTATGAACTTCATCGACGGCATTCCGCGCTCCCTTGATGAGGCGGCCAAGCTCGATGGGTGCTCCTACTACGGCATCTTCTTCCGGGTCATCTGCCCGCTAATTACGCCCGCTGTGGTGACCGGCTGCATTTTCTCCTTCATGTGGCGCTGGGATGACTTCCTGTCGGCCCTGCTCTATGTCTCGGATACGGAAAAGTACCCAGTCTCCCTGGCTCTTAAGCTGTTCTCGGACCCCAGTTCGAGCTCCGACTATGGAGCCATGTTTGCCATGGCCTCGGTCTCGATTCTGCCCAGCGTGCTCATCTTCCTCTTCTTCCAGCGCTATCTGGTTGAAGGCGTCAGTACTTCTGGCCTGAAGGGGTGAAAGCTTGATGAAATGAGTGGGTCATTAGCTAATATGAGTGGTGGCCCACTCAACGGTAGGCGCAAAGGGGCGTGCGGCATGAGTTTATATAATTTTTTCTATGGCAGCAAACATGTTCATGAGAATAGTAAACAGGCCAATCCTCAAGGAATAAGGCTTTTTTGGTCGGTTGTCAAGTGGCATTTTGGGCGGCTTGTGGGGCTCAATGTCCTCTTTATTCTCGCTTGTATCCCTATCGTTACGATTCCTTGCGCGATGACCGCCATGAGCAAAGTCTTAGGGCTCTTCCTCACACGCCGCATCTGCTATCCGCTCTATCATTTCAGGCGCGCGTTCATTGACGAGTGGAAACGCTCCACTGCGGCAGGTGGGGCATTGCTCCTGTCTCTGATAGCGCTGCTCATTGGCGCCTGGTTCTACCCGCGCATGGGCCTGTCCTTCGGTTGGATCTTAGGCGGTCTGTGCCTGGCGCTGGCCGTACTAGTGCTCGCAGCCAGTATCTACCTCTTCCCTATGATTGCTTTCACTGATTTGCCGTTCGCAAGTTTGCTACAAAATGCGTTCTCTTTATCTATGATTTGCCTGCCGTACACACTAGTTGCGCTGGCGGGAAGTGCGTTGATTTTGGCCGTGTCCTACCTGGGATTGCCGTTTACCGTTGTGATCATGCCCGTCCTGGGCTGCTCATTGATTGGGCTAGCCTGCAATCAAGCTGCTTGGCATGCCCTCAAAACCTATGTGCTCGTGGCACAGGAGTCCGATGAGAGCTCCTCTCAAGAATAATATTCAGATGATTCGTTTCAAATGGTAAGCAGAAAGGAAGTGCCTTGTGCCTAAGCAAGATGAGCAAGTAGAGGGGGAGGAGTTCCTCTTCGAGGCCTGCGCTAGCGAAGAGAGTTTGACCCTGTACTGGGATAAACCTAAGGCGGCGCACGGGCTAACGTTCTACCGGCTGGAGCTGAGCGATGGTCAATGTATTGAGGTCGAGAGCACTCATGCCAAGGTTGAATCGCTCCAGCCGGAAACGAAGTATCAGGTAGAGCTTTCCATGAGGTCGGGTGAGGGGGAGCCGTGGATCTGCATAGGGAGTAAGGCGTTTGCTACGGGCATCCGTAAGCGCAGGATTGACATTACGCAGGCACCTTACCTGGCAGTGGGCGACGGTCAAACGCTCAACACTGCGGCAATTCAGCAGGCTCTCGACGACTGCGGTCCGCAAGAGCGCGTGGTCATTCCTCAAGGCGTATTCATGACCGGTGCTCTACGCATGCACTCCTGTAGTGAACTGTACGTGAGCTTGGGCGCGGTATTGCAGGGCACGGCGAACCCCAGCGACTACGAACCGCTGATTGCCAGCCGCTTTGAGGGCATTGAAATGGACTGCTATTCCAGCTTGATCAACATTGGCTATATGGACCACACGCGCCCGGCGGATACGCATTCAGTGGTACTGCGGGGCGGCGGCACCATAGCCAGCGGTGGGCGGCAACTGATGGACAAGGTGATAGCGGTGCAGTCTGAGCGGCTGAAGGAGCAGATGAACTCCGACGATACCGCCTATGACACCCCAGAAACGGTGCCTGCCCGCACACGCCCTCGGCTGATTAACGTGTCGAACGCCTTCGACGTGGAGATGGCTGATCTGACCTTTGCGGACAGCGCTAGCTGGAACATTCACATGATTTATTCTCATAATATTGTCACTCACGACTGCCAGGTGCGCTCGCTCGGTGTCTGGAATGGCGACGGCTGGGACCCGGATTCCTGCGAAAACTGCGCCCTCTTCGGCACTGCTTTTGACACTGGCGACGATATGGTCGCTATCAAATCGGGGAAGAACCCGCAGGGCAATGAGATTAACCGGCCGAGCAAGCACATTCGGGTCTTCGATTGCACGTCCACGCACGGGCACGGTATTTCCCTGGGCTCAGAGATGAGCGGCGGCATAGAAGATGTGCGGATTTGGGATTGCGACATCACTCAGTCCTTCTATGGGATTCATATTAAGAGCACGGCCAAACGTGGCGGATACATACGAAACGTGAGCGTGCGCGACTGCCAGTTGGCGCAGGTGGCTATTCACGCCGTGGGATACAACGATGACGGCTCGAGCGGTCCTGGCGAGCCGAAGATTGAGCACCTGAGGTTCGAGGGGCTGCGCATCCTTGGGCGTTTTTGGGGGCCGGCAGATGAGGTTTTTCCTACTCCAGCTATCTTGATTCAAGGTTTTGAGGGACCGGAGCACCTGGCGAGTGATATTGTCTTTTCCGATATTGATCTGGCCGGAGTACCTTCTGGCACTGGTCGCATTGAAATGGACAACTGCACTGGTGTAACGCTGGAACATGTATCCTGCCGCCATGCGCCCACGACGAATATTATCCGTATGTAAACTTTCTTCTGTCAAGGGCTGGCGCGCGGCTCGATGCTGTGTGTACAATGAAACGCATAATGAAAGGCCCGTGTTCTTTTCATTGGTACTCGTTCTCAAGAGTGGAACATGCGGCAAATTAAGGAGATCAATCATGGGCGAGCCAACGATTCAGGACGTGGCGAAGAAGGCAGGTGTTTCGGCAGCTACTGTCTCTCGTGCTCTCAATGATGGCTTAGTTAAAGCTAGTACGCGCAGTAGGGTACAAGCGGTTGCACAGGCTATGGGCTACCAGCCCAGCGCAGGAACTCGTAAGGCGCAGTCAAACCAGAGTGAGACTATCGGTATTTTAGTTACAGACATTGGGAATTTCTACTTTACCGACATTATGAAAGGCCTCTTTAACGTAGCCCAGCGCGCTCATTGCCGCATGGTTATCGCTGACCTCGACGGGCCTGAGCCAGAGGCAACTATTGAGCAAGTGATCGGTAGTACCCAGGGGCAAGTTGTTGTGGCACCCCGGCTGGGTAGCCAAGAGTTGCAAGAGTATTTCGATCCTGCTTCAACGGTCTTGGTGTCTCGTCGGTTGGAGGGCTATGCCTCAGTGTGTGCCGACGATGCGGCAGGGGTAACGCAAGCGGTGCGTCACTTGGCTTCTCTAGGGCACAAGCGTATAGCCTATGTGGGTGGTTCTTCGCAGTCCTGGACGAATGAGCAACGCATGGAGGCTTTCGCAACGAGCGTGGAAGAATACGGGCTAGAAAGCGTTATTTTGGGTCCCTTCGAACCTTCGTACGGGGGCGGCGTCAACGCTTGCGACGCGCTGATGCTTGAGCCTGGGGTGACCGGCGCTGTGGCCTTCAACGACTTGATGGCTGCCGGACTCCTGAGCACACTTTCTGAGCGACAGGTCAAGGTGCCTGAGGAGTTGAGCATAGTCGGCATTGACAATAGTGTCCTCTCTCGCGCTGTGCGGCCATCCCTAACTACTGTGGATGTCCGTCAAGAGCGGTTGGGGCAGGCAGCCATGCAGATGGTCGTGGATATGCTTCGTGGCGAGGGCGCGCATGCAGCTGGAAGTGCTGAGGACAGTGCAAATATGTTGATACCGGAGATTTTGTTGACGCGTGATTCCACGAGCTTTGCGCAAACACAATGAAATATGTTACATATTTTGTTTCATAAATAACGGTGATTGCTGAAATCTATGGCAACAAAATGTATATTTACTTTTTTCTTTGTTAGGCTATCTATTGTTGGTGATGAACAGAGGTGAGATTTCACTAGCTGTAGAAAGGTTGTTCAATGAAGAACGCAAAGAAGTTGCTAGCTATCGTGGCGGCTGGAGCTGCTCTAGTCTCTATGACGGCTTGTGGTAGCTCCAATGGCGGCTCTGGCAAGTCAGGTTCCAAGGCCGAATCAGGCACGTTGAGCGTAGCATGGTGGGGTAATCAAGATCGCAATGCCCGCCAAGCAAAGGTCAACCAGGCCTTTGAAGCAGCCCATAAGGATGTCAAAGTACAAGGACAGTTTTTTGAATGGAATGACTACTGGAAGAAACTGTCTACTCAGGTGGCCGGTCACCAGATGCCAGACGTGATTGCTATGGATTACTCGTATTTGAAGCAATACGTTGACAATGGTCAGCTGCTTGAATTGGATAAATATATCTCTGATGGCACTATCAAAACTGCTGGTATTTCAAAAGATGTACTCGCGTCTGGCCAGATGAAAGGCAAGCAATACGCTATTTCGCTGGGTTCCTCTTCGCCTGCCATGATTTACAACAAAACAGTGCTCGACAAAGCTGGGCTGACCATGCCCCAGTCGTTGACACTGGACGAATTTGAGAAAATGTCCAAGACGGTTTACGAAAAGACTGGTTACAAGACCAATTTCCGCTACTACGAAGCCTCGGAACTTTTAGAGTATGTGCTGCGCGGCGAGGGTAAGACACTCTTTAAAGATAAGGAACTCGGTGTTTCGGCTTCCGAGCTCAAGCCATATTTCCAAGTGTATCAAAATGGTATTGATCAGGGCTGGCACTTAAGCCCGACGCTCTTTACTGAGATTCAAACAGGATCGGTTGAGCAGGATCCTGTAGTGTACGGCACCAGCCCAGATCGTCAGTCCTGGGTCTCCTTCAAATTCACCTCCCAGCTACCAGCTATGCAGAAGGTTGCTAAGGACCAAGATTTGGAGCTTGCCCCATGGCCGTCGGCCAATCTCAAGAAGGCTAACTATGTGAAGCCAGGCATGTTCTACGCAATTTCTAAGACCTGCAAGAACCCAGATTTGGCGGCTAAATACATCGATTTCTATACCAACAATGATGAGGCTGTGAAAGATATGTTGACTGACCGCGGCCTGCCCATTGCTGAGCATTCACTCAAGACGGTCACGCCTATGCTGAGTGCTGACGAGCAAAAAGTAGTTAAGTTCTTGCAAGACGTGGTTATCCCTAACTCCTCTAAGATCAACCCGCCCTCGCCCTCCGCTGCGACGACGGTGAATACGCAGACTCTGCCGCAGGTTGAGGAGGCCTTGCTCTATAAGAAGACCGATGCCACGGCGGCAGCGAAACAATTCCACGACGAAGCGAATGACGCTCTCAAGCGATAGTTGAGTCGCGTATTCCTCCGCGGCAACTTTCTTGCCGGAAGGATGGATAAAAGGGTGCTGGCGGTTTCTGTCCGCTGCCGGCACCCTTTCGCTATCTGTGGCGGCTGCTGACCTGCGAAAGCAGCTGAATACGCAACAGTGGTGCTTACGCAGGTCAATGCTGTAAGCACCACTGTTGTACATGATTGGTAAACGCTACGCCTGCCAAGCGCGTTTCATAGCGTGGAAGATTTCATCGTCCGTCTCATGATTTTCCATATTCGTGAGCACATACACATTTTTTTCGTCAGCTGGATAGGTAAACTCCCGCTTCCAAAGGTTGTAGTGGGGACCATCTCCTAAGCATCGCACGTAACCCATGAGTTGAGTGCACACCCAGGCGGATTCTTTCACGTCGGTGAGGCAGTCGTTGGCCCAGAAACCGCCCCAAACACCGTGTTCGCGCTCGCGCATGGCCGCATTGCAGGATTGGTACTGTTCGCGGGCGAGACCGGCATAGTAAAAGGCGTGCTGGTAGTCCTCTTTTTGTGCCGCTTGAAGCGCCTGACAGACCAATGCGGCGCCAGCCAGGCTACGTCGGTAGATTTGCGTGGATAGGCCGAGGCTGTCGTCCAAAAGACGAGCAGCTTGTCTGTTACCTGACTGCCGCAGCTGTATGCTCACTTTAGTTATGCGCTCACCGAGCTGTCTGTATCGTGCTGCTGCCGGTTCGACCAGGTTGTAATAGTATGCAATCTGCTGGCTGAGCGTAGGAGCTTGCGTCATCCAAGCTAGGGCAGGGGCAGCATCATCTGCTGTGCGGCCGTTGAGCAGGAGCTGGTGGATGAGAGTTCTTGCAACGTAGTTGCCGAACTGCTCGCCGGCGTGGTCGTCCCAGTGAGGGCCGTATGGTATGGCAACTCGCCAGTATTGCTCGAAAAGGGACGCTATCTGCTCACTGCGCTCGCTGCCAAAGTAGCGCTGAATGTAGCTGTGTGTTGCCTGGTCAACGTCGATCTGTCCATCTCGCCAGAGGGCTGCTATGAGGCTGAGCAGGTAGACATGAGGCTTGATGTTGGACGCATTGATAATCCAGACAGTGTTGCCGCCCGATTCGAGCACAGTCTCGAGCTCGCGGGCCAAGCGGTGCGGGTCGTTGGGGAGCTGCGTAATGTGGTTGGCGGCCTGTAAATCGTAGAAGCTGACGTGATAGTAAATGCCCTTACGGCCCGATCCGTGCGGCATAGAGGGGATGCGAGGATTCCAATTCTCCTGTCGCCGGGAGACCATGCGCCCGAAGCCATTGTCTGACCAGATAGTGATGACCTCCTTGGGCAGCTGCAAAAGGCCCTTGCAGTAAAGGTCCATGACTTCGCCGTAGAGGTAGACCACGCAGGGGGCACCTGGCCAGCTCGCCTGCACGAGTTGATACTGGCGGGTAATGATTTGAGTAAGTACCCGTCCGCGGCTTTCGTCGCTGGTATAGCGGGGATCTGACTGCCAGAAAGGAGTGTCGCCTTGCCCGCGGAAACCCAGGGTCCACAGGGTTCTGTGCCCAGGATCGGCGGCGACGGCCTCCTGCCACAGGCCCTCAAAGCGTTCCTGCTGCTCAGGCCATTTTGGCTCCAGCTGTGGGTAGGCAGCGGAAAACATGCGGGCGCCCAGGGGGCAGGCGTGGTGCTGGTTGATGTAGAGCCCCATCTGGCGGGCTAGCTGCAGGTGGGGCTCGCCGCGTTGGCCAGACCCGGGGATGACAGTATTGCCGCCTAAGCGATAGACGGTTTCAAAGGTGAGGCGCCAGGGGAGATTGGGGTCGTTGCTTACTCTCCAATTTTCGAGAAGTACTTCATCGTTGATGAAAAAGCCCCGGAAACGTACCGCATTGGGTTTGCTGGTCAGTTTGAGATCGTCAGGAACTTCTACCTCTGCGCGCTGTTCAAATGGCTGGTCATTCCAAAACCAAAGGTCATGCACGCCTAGAAGTTCGCGGCTAATGGCGTACAGGCCATAGATAAAGCCAAAGTCGTCTCCCGCCCGTAGTTTGAGTGAATCGTGCTGCACAGAGACAAGGTAGCTTTCTGCGGCCATCTGTTGCTGTACCAGTTCAATGGAAGCTCCCTCTGATTGGCTCGGTTCCAGAGTGCGGTGCAGGTCGCGGTGCAGGTCTTCTATGGCAAAGCGGACAGCGGGGGAGGCATTGGGAGCTAGGCACTTCGTTGTTGATCGGATGATGATTGGCATAACCCCTCCAGGAAGTGGCGCATAGGTGTGACGCTCTTGTCTAACGTTCCCAATATTACCAATAATTCCATTATTTATGAAATAGTTGCCGAAAATTGTATTCAGTTTTCACTTTGTCTCATTTTTGAATTTGAACCAGTCATAGGAAGCGTATCAGCCATAATAATTTCTGGCTAGCATGGGTTTGCTTCGGCCAAGAGCTATGAATGCTGATGGTCGGAGCAAACGGATACATGATGCTCCATAGCTTGAACTGTTAACGCCGGTGCTTACGGCTGTATACTGAAATACTCGCTGCGGTAATGCTAGAGAAAATCAAGACGAGTACTGCTAGCACGGCGGGGGAAATATTTACTCCACTCTTTGCCAGAGTTCCAGTCTGATTAACTTGCTGTCCATCGGCGTTTGTAGCTCCAACAGACGCTGGAGAACGTTGTGAGTAACCGGGCTGTCCGTGGTTATCTTCACCAATGGGTGCGGTTGTCAGATGATCCTTCTCGTCATGGTGATGATTCTCATTTTGGGGTGTGCTCGGCTGTTTTGACTGTTCCGGCTGTTCGGTTTGTTCTGGCTTTCCAGGCTGAATTGGCTTGTTGGGCTGTTCAGTTTTCCCGGGCTGGTTTGGTTGAGTAGGCTGTTCGGGCTGACTTGGTTCGGTTGGGACAATTGGTTGTTCTGGTCGGCTAGGCTGGTCTGGCTGGTCTGGTTTTTCGGGTTCACCAGGTTGGATTGGTTGTTCTGGTTGTGACGGTTGGTTATCGTTGTCTCCCTTCGGTGCGCTCTCTCTTGTAATGTTGATGAGATAAGTGCCAAAGTCGCCGGTGAATGAATCGGCTACGACAGTAATGACGTTATTGCCATCTTGAAGATTTACAGTCTGCTCGTCTGCATTTACAGTCTTTCCGTTAAGTTGCAGACTTTGCCCTCCCCATCCACGTTTCCAGGAGATTGTGACGGTGGTGACTGAGTGAGGCAGAGTTTGGGGCAGTTCATAAGGGGTATCTTGACCTTGTCGATCATATTTGAAAGCGGGGAAGAGTTGATAATTCGCAACTTCCAAATGCTCCAGATAGGTCAACTGGGCTGGGTTTGTCTGTTCGATGATGAGCTGGTACTCCTTACGGGTGCCGTCGCGAGCTGTGACCACAATCGGTACTCGTGTTGTATTAACGGCATCAGCAGGAGCTGCACTGTGATCTAACTCGAGGCTGATTGGCCCGGTAGATTCCTGGCCTTGAATGTTGACATGAGCTCCAGCATCGGTAGGCTGTACGCTTACAGCAGCAGCGGTAGTGAAGGGGTTACTGACACTCATATGTAGCTCTTCTTCATCGGCGCTCGGCGTGAGTTGGAGGATCTGATCCTTCGCGTTCAGTTCCACAAGTTCTAGGCTAGTGACGTTTGTGTGAGCTGGCTCTCCCTTACCCACCTTGAGATAGTCAACCATCCAATCGCCTTTGTTGGAACCATTGATAAAGATACTGAAGTAGTCCAAGCTTTTCCCCCTCAGCAGGTTGCGTAGAGGTTGTTTGCTTAAAACGGGCTCGTTCATATTGTCAACGTAAAGGTCAAATGTACCGGTATCGTAGTTGGCAACATTACGTATGGTGTACCAGGTATTGGCCTGGAAATGGCCAGCGTTCGTAGTGCTGCTTGCCCCTGTGACGTTGTGAGTAATGATTGTATTGCCAGAAAAGCCAAACGTTGCTGACGGATTTCTTGACGCAGCGGGGTCAGTGCTGTTCCAATCGTCTTCACCGTACGAGTACAAAGCTGCCTGGTTGGGAGCTCCATTGCTGCTGGTACGTTGAACGCGGGCTTCAATAGTGACGGTTCCTTTAAGACGCTGGGGAATGGTATTGAATACAGCGAGTGTGCCTTTAGACCCCGAAGTCTTGTTGATATGTAGGTATTTATTGCCTGGTTGGTTCGCATTATCTTCAATACTGATACTGCCGACTGGAGCGGTTGCTGTCGTACCGAGTACGCCATCATTCGTACCAGAAAAGGCACCGGTAGCTTCCCTGTCGAAGTTCTCGTCAATGATGCTTTCATATCGAGCAATCTTGCTTAAGACGAAGTCAACTTGCGTGGTGCGGGCTGGGTTGACCTGCACTCCATCTTTCTTGCCTGATCGATATCCGTCAAGGCTGGCGCGCAGGCTGCAATCAGCTCCAGTCGGTGCGTCTGCTAACTGGTAGTGACCGGCAGCATCTGAGCTCGTTGACGCGATAACTTGACCTTGGGCGTCAATCAGTTGAATAGCTGCTCCCGCTAGGCCCTGCCCGTTTGTGCTGACCAGGCCGACAATTGTACCTGTCTGCACGGTGACAGAACCAAGCGATACATCTTGCCGACATGTGTGCGCAGTGGTGGTGTCAACATTTGTAGGGTTGCCGTTCTGGTAGTGCTGGGCGCTTGCGAATATAGTGTACTGTCCGACGGGACCTTGAATAAGGTAACGGCCGTGTTCGTCAGCGGTAACGCTTGTTTGCCCGTAATGCACGGTGGCGGCTGGAACAGGCTGTCCACTTTGGTCAACAACGTAACCTGTAATGAGACTTTGACCGGCCGGAGGTTCGTATGAGCTGACTCCCACACTTGCTGGACGCGTCATAGGTAGGCCGAAAAAGTCTGAGGTCACGGGTAATTGATCGTCTGAACTGTCACCGCTCGTGCTAAAGCCAGGAGCTAGCACCGTCAGATTGACTGGAGTGCTGGACAGGATAAGCGGTGAAGTTGGCTGTCCGATAGCGGCTTTGGCGATATCCAAGGATGGATCGCCTTTGAGTTCGGGGTCTATAGTAATGGCCTGTTGGTCTGTCTGTGGAATGCTCATGGCAGGGCCGTAGTAGGAGTTATGGCTAAAACTGACACCTGGTTCGTTGTCTTGGAAGAGCGTGCCTAGGGCGCCTGCGAACGTGTTAATAAACACGTTATTCATCGCGTAGTGCTTGTTACGCTCTTTGTAGACAGCAGATGTGCTGCCAGAAGAAGCGAAGAAATGCACCTTGCGGTCTGCATTTGCCGGTCCCGGTTCTTGTGTGTTATACATCAGATTGTTGTAAACCAGATTGATACCCGAATCACCGTGTGGGTTGATATAGTTTCGACCAATGTTCGTAATGATGTTGTATCGAACGATTGCTGAGCCGAAAGAAAAGCCACACAAGAGGATGCCTTCGCCGCTGTCGTGCACATAGTTGACCTCAATGAGAATATTAGAAGTTCCACGGTCGGGATCGATACCATTCGAATCCGCTGCGCCTACGCGGCTAGCCAGATCTCCAACTTCATTGTTGTAAACATGAATATTGTCAGCCCAATACATCTCTATACCTGAGACGCCGGCTCCATCAATGAGATTATTGAATACGCTGGCGGCTCGTACACTGGTTATATACATGCCGTCCCAGCCATACTGCGTATCTCGGTTAGTTAGATAGTTGCCGCATATCGTAACATGCTCATGAGGTTTCCAATTAGGGTCTTCTTGGATGTTGCCTTGGTTATCAGAACTGGCTACAGCACGATCACCCCAACCAGGAGACTTGTCCTGGTACCGAGCAGTTCCCATGCCAGAAAATTGCTTAAAGACGATATTGGCAAAGGACGTGTTGGCGATGATGTTGTCATGCACGTTTATATGTGTAAAGGTGGAAGGAGTTTGTTGATCACCTTTGAGCCCTTCAAAAAGGATACCGCCAGTGCGTTTTGAGCGATCCACGCCTGCTTTGCTCACTGACCAGGTGACACCTGCTACATCGTGTACAAAAAGATGGTGGACGTTATACCCGTTCAATTGTCCGGCACTAGCAGCTTGTATGTGGAGACCTCGCAAGTCACCCGTGTCCGGGTTTTCGGTGCCAGGCGTCTGTCCGTTTCCTGAGGCCGGCGAGAAGTGCGAAGCGTCGAAATTCGCTTTGACATTTGAAATGTCCAGATTTGAAATTTCCCATGATGATTGGTTGGTGAGCTGCACAACGTCGTTGACTACACCGTTTCCCTTGAGTTGAGGAGCATTTCCTGTGCCATAGCTGGACAGAATAATGGGTTTACTTGAGCTACCCGATCCTTTTGGGGCCAACATGGCACTAGGACGGGCGCCTCCTGGAGCTACAGCGTCAATTCGTTGCTGACCGTTCCACTCGGTGTATTCATAGGCTTCACGGGCCGTTGTGTTCCCACTAGCTTGCCAAACGCTACCGGCTTTTAGTAGTATTCGATCGCCAGCCTGAAACGTTGTGCTGTTGACTTTCTCCAAGCTTTTCCAAGCCTGTGACGGACTTGTGCCTAGATGACTGTCATCGCCTTGAATGGAGTCGACATAGTAATCGGTGCCGTTCGGATTGACGACATTAGATTGAGTGACTTGATACCTACCTGACGTAATTGCGGCACGACCTGCGTTTTTGAGGGCACTTTTATCGGTGTATCCAGCTGAGTTCTCACCTTGTGGCGGATTGTTGCCACTTACTGGCCCAGCTAGGGCTGCGGGGGCAATGAGCAGTCCTAGGGCTGCAGCAAGCAACGTTCCTCGTCCGGCCCACTGGCGTAGGGTTTGTCTATATATCGATGGCATATCTAACCGCTCCTATCATCGTTGACTACGGTTATTTCAATAGCAGAATTAGTTATTTGCAGCAAATTTCATTTCGTCTATTGAAATGTATTTCTATTATTGCAAATAAAAGAGAAATTAGGAAATCTGTTGCATAGTGTTGCCTGAATTGGAAAAGTCCCATCATTGAGCTTGGGCATCGGTACCATCGAGTTCCACATTTTTATAGTGTGTATGTCAAATGTGAAACCTATGACGTTGACGACTAAGTGTTCAAGCACGGTAGGAGGAGAGGCGTATACGAAGGCAGCCAGTCGGCTTGAGCTGACTGGCCACTTGGGGTGTGCGGATTGGGTTACTGGTGCTGCTGGCGGCGCTTGAAAATGATGAAGTAGCAGACAAGTAGTACGAGGGCGGCGACAGCTACGAGAGCCCACACCAGGGCGGAGCGTGACGGCTTGCTGGCGGCTGGGGCCTCGGCAGCTTGCTGGATGACGCTCGGTTTGAGCGCGTCTTGCACCTTGACGACCTTACCGGCGGAGTTCAGCGTGACGCGGGCGCTTAGGGCGCGGGCCAGATTGATGCGGCCCCAGCCTTTCGACGACTTGTCGTAGGGGTATCCGCTAGCTATGGCCGTTTGCGCGAGGACTTCCTTGCGCTGGGCGGCAGTGAGCTTGGGGTAGGCAAAACTCAAGAGCAGGTCCGCGTTTTCGGGTGCGGCCAGCGGCTGGTCTGTCGTGGTCGAGCGTGTAAAGCCGTAGGTCATGCGAGCCCGGTAGGCCTTCAGGGCGGAGGCGCGGTCGGTGACTGGCTGAGTGGAGATGGGGTCGGTGAAGCTGTTCTGATAGCCCTTGGCGTTGTCTGCGCCCAGTTTGCTGATTGCGGCAGCGAGCGTATCGCCGTGACCGTCTTGCTTGCACCGGGTCTCCAGGTAGGTGCGCAGCTGGTCTCGCGCTGCCTCCATCTGAGCGCTGTTGGCCTGCCAGTATGCTGCGACGGAGGCCATGCCGCCGATGCGACCTGCAACCACGTCTAGTGGATAGTGCACGCCGAGCACGAGCCGATTGTTGCCTGCTTCGGAGATACGCGTCAGGATTTCCGGTGCGAGTTCGGGCACCATCGCCGCTAGCACCACGCCGCGCGAATATGCTTTGTTGGTGTGGCCGGATGGGAAAGAACCCTCTATAGAATTCTTGGGGTAGTCTGGGCTGTGCTGCTTGCCATCCGCGCCGACGGCATCCGGAACTGTGATGATATCGAGCGTGTCGGGCAGACCGACGAGGTCGTTGTGGCCGTCGTGGATGTGCTGGGCATCTGGTAGCCAGCTGCCGCGCTGTGTGTAGGGGCGGGGGAACTGGTGGACGTCCTTGGAAGGGTTGCCGGACCAGCCGTTGGCGTTCATGATCTCTTTCACCAGGTCCAGGGAGCCACTGTTGTAACCTTCTTCAAAGTAAGCCCCTAATACCGGCCCGAAGCCGTCTTTCATTTCAAATGCCACGTTCCTGTCCGCATCGCGGTCGCTCAGGGCCCGCTTTTGCTGATCGGTGAGCTTGCCTTCCTGCATACCCTTGGCGCCAGCGTGGTTAATATCCACAAGCGTTTTGTCGTTTTGCTGCAAAATTTTAGCGTTCAAGACTTTACCTGGTGTTCCGCTGCCGTCATAGGGCTGGCCCGGAGCCTGCCAGTATGCTCCGAAATCTTCAACTAGGGGGACAAGAGGGTTGCTTTCGCTTGCAGCTTGTGCGGGGGCTGCACATGTGAGAGCTACAATGCCTGCCATGCCTAGGGTTACCCACCGCCTTGCTCGTCGTGTCCAAGAACTCATGATACTACTCCTCTTTGAGTTAACATCACTTTGATAAAAAACGACATCTATAGTATCGGATTTCATAGGGACAAGTCGAGTAACTGGCCAGGATAAGCCTTGTTCTACTTGGTAGAATGAGTAATCCGAACGCTCTATAATTTCTTGTATTTCGATAAAAATTATGCAATTATGCTCGTCTTATAAGGTTCGTGGAGGTTTACGTATGGAGTCAGGTATGACCTACTCAGGCTCTATTCCATGCATAACGCTGGGGGAGTCGAAGATGATTTCGCGACAGGTTCGCGCAATGCTTGGGGGAGGAAAGCCTTGTGCGCGTAGCCGCCGGAAGCGTGCGTATTCAAAGGTGCACTATGCGCTCGGATAGGGCGCACGAAGCGCTGAACTGCAGATTGAAAATTGGCCGGAGTAAAAAGTAAAAGAAGCTTGGCACAATGCCAGTAATGGCCTGTGCTCGCTGGTAGCCCCGGAGAGAGTCGAACTCTCGTTGTCAGATTGAAAGTCTGGTGTCCTAACCGTTAGACGACGGGGCCGGACGAAGCTATATTACCTGCCACCCCTAGACGAGGCAAGCCCGTGTGTTGCCCTACTCTTCTGGGTCCATCTCCTGGTCGCGCCGGTGAAAGAGCTCCATCTGTTCTTTAATCCAAATACGCTCGGCCGGATTGATGTCTGCGGACTCTAAATACTTTTGATAGACCGGGTAAAATGCCCGCAAAATGGGGTAGAGAGCGTAGAGGGTGTGCTCGGGTTTTTGCTCACGAGTGTGCTCAGGGTGGGCGTCAAACGTGTTTTTGAACCGCTGCATGTAGTGGCGGAAGGAGTTGAAGGAGGTGTCCATGCGCCTCGCTGAAATGCCGACGTTCATATCTTTGCTGTACACCGTTTTGAACCCGTGATCAATCAGGTGGAGGGAGACATCAACATCTTCGTGCATGATGTCGGCCTTGTCGCGGCAGACTTCGTTTCGGATGGCCTGCCAGGCAGTCGCCCTCAGTGCCATATTCGAGCCGAAGAGCAGGTATTGACCGTCGTCAGCCCGATAGACGCTCTTGCGCACCTTGTTGTCGCCTTTGAGACCAATCTCTTTGCCGGGCATGTCGTAGTAGGCTACTGGGCCGGTCGCTCCCATAGCCTGCGGGTCGCGCTCAAAGAGTTTGCTGACCACCTCCACCCAGTTGGGCCGGAGCATGCAGTCCGCGTCTATGCGCCCTAGGATGTCGCCCTTGGCCCGGTTGAGCCCGTAGTTGCGGGTAGGAATCAAGCCTTGCTCCTGGTTCTGCTGGAGCAGCTTGACCGGCGTATCGGGATGGGCCGCAATAAAGTCCCGCACAATTTGTGCTGTCCGGTCGGTTGATTTGTTGTCAACCACCAGTATCTCTAGGGGTGCAACCGATTGAGTAGTGGCGTTGAGCATGCAGTCTGCGATGCGCTCTTCTTCATTCCAAGCCGGAATGATCACGGATACGGTCATCATGTTTGCAAGGATACTTGGCCCGTCATACACCGTTCAAGCTCTGGGCTTGTCCCTTGTCAGCGTAGGCAGGATAATAGAGGCATGAGCGCGCAAAACAGAGAGCAATTCGACCTGGCTTCGGTGTTTCCCTCGAAGGGCGACCCCAGAAGGCCTCCTGAGTGGTACGGCCGGGCCTTGCTCTACGCTGTCATCACCGTTTTTCTGGCTTGGTTTGCCTTCACTTCGTGGTCCAAAGTCGAGTTTGTGGTGCTCGACGTGGTTATCGCCATGTTTGTGGCCTTGGCTATGGAGCCGCTGGTGGTGATCTTCGTCAAGCATGGCTGGAAGCGCGGGGCTGCTGCCGGTGTCACGCTCATTGGCCTTGTCATTGTGGTGATTGCTCTGATGGGCCTGTTTGGCAATATGTTTGTGCAGCAGGTCATCGGCATGATCAAGGGCGCGCCCGCCTTTTACGACCAAATAGTTGACTTTGTACAAGAAAAAACGCACCAGCAGCTGCCCGCCATGCAAGATTTGGGCGGGGAAATTGCCAAGAATATCCAAACCTCTTGGGTCACAGATTTTGCGGGTCAGGCCTTCACTACCACGGTCGGGGTGTTGGGCTCAGTGCTCAATATTATGACCGTGCTCCTGGTGACCTACTACATTTCTGCGGCCGGTCCCAAACTGCGCCGGAGTCTGTGCCAGTGGATGAGCCCATCCAGCCAGCGTCGGTTCGTGTGGGTGTGGACGGTTGCTCAGGATCAGATTTCTTCCTTCCTCTTCTCGCGCACGATTCTGGCCCTGATTTCGGCGGCCTGCATGTCGGTCTTCCTGGTCTTTTTGAAGGTGCCTTACTGGCTGCCTCTGGCCCTCTTCTGCGGCCTGGTTTCGCAGTTTGTGCCCACCATTGGAACCTATATCGGCGGAGCACTGCCGGTGGTGGTGGCTTGGGGATCGAACGGATTGATTATCGCGCTCGCCGTGCTCATTTACATTATCTTGTACCAGCAGGTTGAAAACTTGATTCTGGCTCCCAAGATTTCTCAGAGAACTATGGACCTGAACGCGGCTATTGCCTTCCTGGCGGTGCTGGCACTCGGCGCGGTATTCGGTGCCCTGGGCGCCTTCCTGGCGCTGCCCGTAGCGGCTTCCTTCCAAATCATTTTCAAGGCTGCTACTAAGCGCTACGATCTGATTGACTCGCCTCTGATGCAAGACCCCAAGCCTACAAAGAAGTCCAAGGTTGTGGAGGGGGCTGAAGCTATCAACGAGCACGTGATTAAGCCGGTCACTGAGCACATTCCCCGCTCGGCTAAGGGCTCTACTCAGCGAGTCGTAGTGCCGGGGGAGGAAGAGTCCCAGCCCAAGGACCGGCGGCATATACCGACATCGGACGCGCTGGATAGCTCAGAGACGATGGCCATCCCCAAGCATCTGGTTCAGGCTCACGAGGGTAAGCCCAACCTCGAAGGAGCGCAAGAGGACGCCGATAACGCAGATGGGGCAGCCGAGGATACCGCCAGCCGGAAAGCCAAGAACCAGGGCTCAGCGGGCAAAGGCCAAGAGCACAAGCG
Organism: Bombiscardovia nodaiensis; assembly: GCA_033127725.1. Taxonomy (NCBI): domain Bacteria; kingdom Bacillati; phylum Actinomycetota; class Actinomycetes; order Bifidobacteriales; family Bifidobacteriaceae; genus Bombiscardovia; species Bombiscardovia nodaiensis. The sequence goes on from AP026798.1 coordinate 682,370, forward strand.
CAATCCGCGCAAGGAGTGGCGTTAATGGCCTTCCTTAACCTCCTGGATGTTTTGACCCTCATACTGAGCGCCGTGGGCATAATTTACCAAGCAGTCTGTATTGTGACTTCGTTCGTGGCTAAGCCGGTGGTCTTTGCCCAGGTGCCCTTCGACAAGCACTTTGCGGTCCTTATCTCGGCCCGCAATGAGGAAGCGGTCGTGGGCGGGCTGATTGACTCTATTCAGTCTCAGACCTATCCCCATGAGTTGGTCGACATCTGGCTCGTGGCCGACAACTGCGATGACGATACGGCTGGCGTGGCGCGTTCGAAGGGCTGCCATGTGGTTGAGCGTACGAATAAAGACTTGGTGGGTAAGGGCTATGCCCTGACCTACTTGCTCGATCAAATTATTTCCTCCGGTGCTGCACAGGCTTACGATGCCTTTTTCGTCTTCGACGCCGATAACCGGCTCGACAAGCATTACATTGAGGAGATGAATAAGGCCTTCCAGTCCGGCTTTAAAGTCTTGACCTCCTACCGCAATTCGGTCAATTTTTCTGACAACTGGGTCTCCTCAGGCTCGGCCCTCTGGTTCATCCGCGAATCGCGCTTTTTGAATTCTTCGCGCATGGTGTTTGGCTCCTCCTGCCATGTGGGCGGCACGGGATTCATGTTCTCCCGGGAGATTATGGAGCGCAACAACGGCTGGAAGTTCCATCTGCTGACTGAGGACATGGAGTTCACTATGGACTGCATCCTGCACGGCGACCGTATTGGCTACTGTGGTACGGCCATCCTCTACGACGAGCAGCCCGTTTCCTTCCAACAGTCTTGGCGGCAGCGCCTGCGCTGGTCAAAGGGCTTCCTCCAAGTCTTTCGCTATTACGGGCCGGCTCTCATCCGCAGGGCCATCCAGGAGCGAGACTTCTCTGCTGTCGATTTGACTATTCTCATCTGTCCACTAGCGGTTCTGGGTGGTATCCGTTTCATCTTTGGGATGCTCTTTGCGGCGCTAGGTTTCGTCACCTGGTCTAGCCAGATAGGTGCGCTGAGCAATATGCTCGTGCTGGGTCTTGAAGCTATATTGGCACTCATGGGCTTGGCTGCTATGACGGTGGTGGCGGAGCGCAATAAAATCGGCGCTTCCAACAAGGAACTTTTCGCTTACTGCCTGAGTTTCCCTATTTTCATGCTCTCCTACGTGCCTATCTCCTTCCAAGCTATTTTCTCGAACCCGGGTTGGAAGCCGATTGTGCACAATGCCAGCGATCGCAAGAAGGGCGCTGAGTAAACCTCGCCCCGCCAGCCACAGCAGGGCGTGTGCCGCCTACTGGGTAAGATTGTAGGTTGCAGAAGTGGTCAATTTGCGCTGACCCCCCCCCTATGGGTTATGCTCATAGCATGAGTACTTATCAGAATGTGCCCACCGGCACTGAGCCGGCAACAATCGCCGTTGCTCCAAATGCTGCTGCGGCTGTCTCTATTCGTGGTCTCTACAAGCGTTTTGACGCTAAAGTGGCTGTCAATGGTCTCTCGCTCGACATTCCGGTCGGTTCCTTCTATGGTCTGGTCGGTCCCAACGGAGCGGGCAAGACTACGACTTTAAATATGGCGACTGGCCTGTTGGTGCCCGATGCCGGCAGTGTGATGATTCTGGGCCACGACGTGTGGTCTGATGTCAACCTGGCCAAGCGGACTATCGGTGTCATGCCACAGGCCAACCAGATTTTTGACCGTTTAACCGGCCTTCAACTCCTGGTGTACTCGGGGATGCTGCGTGGCATGAAGCGGGCGGAGGCTATGGGAAGAGCCAAGGACCTGCTCTCGGCCTTTGACCTGATGGATGCGGCCGACCGCATGGTGAGCGACTACTCAGCGGGTATGAACAAAAAGATTTGCCTGGCATCTGCCATGATTCACTCACCCCGCCTGCTGGTGCTCGACGAACCGTTTGAGTCGGTAGACCCTGTTTCTTCGGCCAATTTGAAGGATATTCTGGCCGAGTATGTCTCCACGGGCGGCACGGTGATTGTCTCCTCGCATGTGATGGCTCTGGTAGAGAAGATGTGTACGCATGTGGCTGTTATCAACGCTGGACAAGTTCGTGCAGACGGCACTATAGCTCAGGTGGCCAATGGCGAGGATCTTGAGGACCGCTTCTTGGATTTGGTTGGAGGTCGGCACGCTGCTGCCCAAATCAGCTGGCTCAACGGCGGCGGACAAGAGCAAGAGCAAGCGCCAGAGAGCCAGATGCCTGCGGCTTCCTCAACCCCGTCGGCTCAAGCCTATCCGCAGCCCACTGCACCTGACTTCCCAGTCTCGGGTCAAAGCCCAGAATCGGGTGCGCGATGAGCGAAGTACTGACTATCGTCCGCCTGCGGTGGGCGCTGACCTGGGCCACGATGAAAAAGTCATCCTGGCAGACTGTTGGCTTTATTATCAGCCTGATTCTGGTTCTAGGGGCTGTGGTGAGCGCTTGGAGCGCGTCTTGGAACTTGGGGCCGCAGCTTGCTGCCGATGGTGCAACGCTCGAAGTGGCTCGTGCCATCTTGCTGGATGCCATGAGTGCTTTGACGGTATTTATTGTGATCATCCAACTCATGGTGATTGGTGAAGGTTCGACGCTCAATCCGCAGCGCTTCGCCCTCTTCGGCATTCCCGACCGCAAACTCCAGGCTGGCCTTTTGTGCGCCGGTCTAGTGGGGCTGCCCGCCATCTGCGGATTCCTGTGCTTTGCCTCTCTAGCTGCCCTCTACAGGGGCTTAGGGCCGGTGATGGTGCTGACGGCTGTCATTTCGGCCCTGATTGCCGTGGTGACCATGATGAGCATATCGAAAATGGTGCTCTCGCTGGCCACAACCTTGGCGAATTCCCAGCGGGCACAGAACGTTCTCTACCTGGTGGTGTTCTTGCTCTTTCTTTCGATGTGCTACGCGCCCCAGATCATTGCGCCCTCCGGTCCCAGCGGTCACCTTGAGTTCGCGCAGATTGAACCCCTGGCAGAAATCCTCTCCTTCACTCCGCTGGCGGCGGCCTTCCAGCTGCCCTTTGACTTGGCCACCGGCGCTTGGCTGTTCGCCCTGCTCCGGCTGGTGATCCTGGGACTTACCTGCTGGTTGTGCTTCGCGGTGTCTACCTGGTGCTTGCGCCATGCCCGCCTGAGTGTTGGCCACACGGCTGCGCAGGTCAAGGCGCACGGCCTGGGCATCTTTACCCGGATGCCGGACTCACCCTCAGGGGCTGTGTCAGCGCGCATGGCTATTTACCTGCGCCGGGACCCCCGCCAGCTGCTCTACTTCCTCCTGCCGATCATTTTCCTGATTGTCTTTAGCTTCCAGGCGGGTCAAATGCCTGAAATGGTCTGGGTGGCAGTCTATATGGGCGCTGTGATGCTGAGCATGTTTTTCGCCAACGATTTGGCGTACGACGGCCCTGGCATCCACATGCAAGTCATGGCAGGTCTGCCCGGTAAGGAAGACAGGCGGGGGCGCGTCCGGCTCTACTTGCTGGTCACGTCCGTGTACTTCATCCTTGAGTGCATCATTGCTACCTTCATCTCCGGATACTGGCACGATGCGAATCACTTGATTGACGCTCTGGTCATTACCTGCACGGTCGGGGGCGTGCTCATGGCGGGCATTGGGCTGGCTCAGGTGCTCTCCTGCCTGCTGATTTATCCGGTGGCCTCTATCGACAAGCCCTTCTCCTCGCCCCAGGGCCGACCGGTAACACAAGGTCTCTTCCCCTTCGTGCAGATGTTGGGCAACATTTTCGCTATGCTCCCAACGCTGATTGCCTGGTTCATCCTGGTCATCAACGTTCCCGACAGTCCGCTCATGTGGCTGCTAGCGCCCATAGCCCTCGTCAATGGCGCTCTGGTGCTGCTAGGAGGCCTCAACTGGGGCGGCAAGCTCCTTGACCAGCGTCAGTTAAAGATTGTCAGTACCCTCGACCGGTACGCTTCCTTGTGAGTATGTTGCTGGAGCTATTCTCTGGCTCCGGCAGCTTGATCGCTAAGCTGACAGAGCCGGGGGGAGCCGGGGGGACGGCAGACTTTGCACTCGCCCAAGGCTCCATTTATGCTAGGAGTAGATGCTAGCAGATGACCAGCAGGTAGAAGGTGGGAGAAGACGTGGCGGAGCACGCAGATGAGTCGACATGGCGGACGTGGCGTATTCTCATATCCGCCTTGCTGGTCCTGATACTGTTCGCGGCCTATGCGTGTGCAGATTACAAGGATTGGTTGCCTGGTCCGCTGACGGCCACTAGGCAAGCACCTGCTACTGCAAGCCGGACGAGCCTGCAAGCTCTTGCTCCGGCAGCTGTCACTCGCCAGGTTGAGCCTGGCAAGCCTATTGACCCTGCTGCCGCTCAAGCTGTAGTTGATGCCTTTGCCGGCACTGCGGGCTTAGGCACCGACTTTTCTCTCATGATTGCCAACGCGAACGGTACTGTCGCTGCCCAGCGCAATCAAGATCAGGCCCGAGAACCCGCTTCAACGCTCAAAACACTGACCGCCGCCGCTGCAGCGTCGAGCTTAGACATGGCTTCGCGGCTGAATACTGATGTGGTCCTAGAGGAGAGCAGCACGGCGAGTCCGCTGCTGACCCTGAGAGGTCACGGCGACATGCTCCTGGGAACCGGTAGCAATGACCTGGAGCATGTGAACGGCCGCGCTGGTTTGCAAAGTTTGGCCCAGCGCACGGCCCAGGAGCTCAAGAGAAAAGGCCTGTCGGGCGTGCGCCTTGAGTACGATGCGAGTCTGTTTGGTTCGGAGCGCTCGCCTGCCGCCATAGCTAGCAACAATCCTGACGGCGTGTATTTTACGCCCACATCAGCTATGGCGATAGACGAGGGCCGAGTGCGCTCCGCTGAGGACCGTGCGGCGAGCCCTGATGCGCGCGGCGTATACCTACCTCATAGTGATGACCCCGAAGCGCAGGTGGCGCAGACGTTTGCGCAAGCCCTGACCCAGGAGGGGATTAAGGTCGAAGGCCAACCTACTTCCAGCAAAGAAAGCGTTTCAGGCAAGCCTCTGGCTCAGGTGTCATCGGCGCCTTTGAATGAAATTATGACTTACATGCTGCGCACATCGGACAACACTCTAGCTGAGCTTTTCGGCCGTCTCACGGCGCTCAAAATCAGTCAGCCCAATACTCCCCAGGGAGCCACCGAGGCTGTGGCAAAAGCCCTTCAAGGGCTGGGCATCAAGACAAATGGGATGCATATGGCGGATTGCTCGGGGCTTTCGCCGGGTTCCCAGGTGAGCGTAGCCACCTTAACGGCTATTCAGACCCTAGCTTGCGACGGTCAGCACAGTCAGCTGGCCCCACTTATCGAAGGACTGTCAGTCGTCGGGCTGGTTGGCACCGCCGAAAACCGAGGCCAGGGGGATGAATCTGACGGCTTGGTGAGGGTAAAAACCGGTAGCTTGGACCAAGTGACATCTCTGGCGGGCAATGTTTCCAGGCGCTCAGGCGGTGTGCTCACCTTCGCTGTTATCGTCAACAATCCTCAAGATATGGGCGCTGCGGTCAAGGCTGTGAACACGCTGATGTCAGCGCTGCCTGGGCTCTAAGAGAGGGGAAAAGAGAAAGCGATGGTGTACACGGCTGAGCTCAAGGCTGGGATTGGTGCGGTGCGCAAGAGCTTGCAAGAAGCGGGCTTGGGCCAGCAGGATCCGCGTTTTCGCGCCCACGGCCAACACGAGCCTGCAGCTCATGCGCCGCTTGTTCTGGTCGCCTGTTCGGGTGGGCGCGACTCCATGGCTCTGGCGGCTCTGGCTGTAAAAGTCTGCCCAACCCTCGGCCTCAAATGTGGGGCAGTCATTGTGGACCACGGTCTACAGGCTGATTCGGCGCAGGTGAGCGCGCAGGCGGTTGGACGTTGCCAAGACTTGGGATTGGACCCGGTTGTGAATCGGAGGGTCCAGGTTGTGCAGGCGGCAGAAGGGTTAGAAGCTGCTGCCCGCCAGGCCCGCTATGGGGCTTTGACTGCTGTGGCGCAGGAGTTGGGTGCCGACGCTATTTTGCTCGCCCACACTGCTGATGACCAGGCTGAGGGCCTGCTCATTGGTCTGATACGCTCGGCTGGCCTTAAAGCCCTGGCGGGCATGAGCGCCCAGAGTCGCCGGGATGGTCTGCTACTACTGCGGCCGCTCTTGGGCCTGCGGCGCTCCCAAACTACTGCTATCTGCCAGCAGCTGGGTATTCGCTGGTGGGATGATCCCACCAATGGTGACAGACTCGACCCACAGACCCCCTTGCCTGCCAGCTTTCCGCTGCGCTCCCGGGTTCGCCACGACCTCCTACCGGCTTTGAGTGCGTTCGCTGGCAAAGATATGGGTGCGCAACTGGCCCGTAGTGCCCGCCTAGCGAAAGACGACCAGGACTATATTGACCAGGAAGCTCTACGGCTCTTGTCTAGCGCCCGCTGTCAGCAGGAGCCCGAACCTATCGGCGTGTTGGCTGCGCTTCGGGTTTCGGTCTTGAAGCAGGCGCATCCAGCAGTGCGGGCGCACGCCTGGGCCTGCCTCTTTCAGAGCCTCAATCTGGCGGTTTCCAGCCAGCAGATTGGCCAAGTTGACGCACTGGTGACCCACTGGCATGGGCAGGGCAGGGTCACTCTTCCCAGCTTTTATTCAGCTACTCGTAAGGGTCACGTCATTCTCATATGCAAAGATAGGGAACATGCGAATCGCTGATATTCAATCTCACATTGACCACGAATTAGTATCTAAACCACAGATAGAGGAGCTCATCCGTAGGGTCGCGGCTCAAGTCAGCCAAGACTATGCGGGCAAGGATTTACTGCTGGTAGCGGTGTTGAAGGGGGCAGTGAACACCATGACTGCGCTGTCGCAGGCGCTCACTATTCCAGTCCAGCTTGAGTTCATGAGCTTGTCGAGCTATGGGGCGGGTACTCAGTCTTCGGGCACGATTACCGTGCGTAAAGATTTGGATTGCAGCGTTCGCGGGCGGCACATTTTAATCGTGGAAGATATTATTGACTCAGGCCGAACCCTGCGGTGGTTGGTCGATGAGTTGAACAGTCGGGGGGCGGCTTCTGTAGAGGTTTTCGCCCTACTCGACAAAGTATCTAGGCATGAGGTTCAGGTGGACGTAAAATACCCTGGTTATGTCATACCAGACGAATTCGTGGTGGGCTTCGGCCTTGACTACGATGAACGGTATCGCAATCTCGACTCCATCGCTGTACTGAAGCCGCAGGAATATCAGGATCAAGGAGAGCAGTCATGACCTATCCGCAAGGACCAGGACGACCCCCAACGGGCGACGGCGGCCCAGGCAAGGGCGGGAAGGGCGGCAACAACCCCTTCAATTTTAATATGAATGGGGACGGTAAGGGCCCTGGGGGCGGCAAGTTCTGGCAGTCACCCTGGCTCTGGGGTGTGTTAGTGGTGCTCATAGCCCTGAGTCTCTTTGGCTTCTTCAATGCGCAGACCGGCGTGCAGACGATTGACACGCGCGACGGCTTGGAGCTGCTGGCCAAGTTTGACGCGAAAGATAGCTCAGCTTCCAACACCATGGTTAAGTCCGCTGAAATCACAGAGGGCAAGCAGGTTGTAGAGCTCAAGCTCAAGCAAGACTTTGTTAAGAAGAACAACGGCGTCAATGGTAAACGCAGCCAGAAGAACTACGGCCAAGACGTGCAGTTCTTCTATGTGAAGGACCAGGGTCCGCAGGTGATTCGAGCTGTGGAGCGTGCTCACTTGGATGAGGGCTTCAACTCGGTTGTGCCCCAGACCAGTATGCTCAGTTACCTCATCTCCTCCTTCCTACCCATCATTTTGCTGGTTGTTGTGTTCTGGTACTTCTTCTCCCGCATTGGCGGCAACGGCATGTTGGGCATGGGCAAGAAGAACAACGGCAAACTGCTGGAGGGGAAGACCCCCAAGACTAAGTTCTCGGATGTGGCCGGCGAGGAGGCTGCAGTCCAAGAGGTGGAGGAGATTAAGGAGTTCCTGCAAGATCCTTCCAAATACAAGGCTCTGGGCGCTCGCATTCCGCGCGGTGTCCTGCTCTACGGTCCTCCCGGAACGGGTAAGACCCTGCTGGCGCGCGCTATCGCTGGCGAGGCTTCGGTGCCCTTCTACTCCATGGCTGGCTCTGACTTCGTTGAGATGTTCGTCGGTTTGGGCGCCTCCCGCGTGCGCGAGCTCTTTGACGAGGCCAAGAAGAACGCTCCCGCCATCATCTTCATCGACGAGATTGACGCCGTTGGCGGCAAGCGTGGCGCTGGCAGCATGGGCGGCCACGACGAGCGTGAGCAGACCCTGAACCAGCTCCTCGTGGAGATGGATGGCTTCGACAACGACACGAACCTGATTATTATTGCCGCCACCAACCGTCCTGACATTCTGGACCCGGCCCTGCTGCGCCCAGGTCGTTTTGACCGGCAGGTAGCGGTTGAGGCTCCTGATTTGGAGGGCCGCGAGGCCATTTTGAAGGTGCACGCCAAGGGTAAGCCCTTTGTGCCAGATGTGGATTTGCGCACGGTTGCTGTACGCACTCCTGGTTTTACAGGTGCCGACCTGGCCAACGTCTTGAACGAGGCGGCGCTTTTGACTGCGCGTTCTAACGCACAGTTGATCGACAACCGGGCCATCGACGAAGCTATCGACCGTGTACTCTCTGGCCCCCGTCGCCGTACGCGCGGCATGGCCTTGGACGAACTGCGCAACACCGCTTACCACGAGGGTGGTCACGCCCTGGTGGCCGCAGCCATGCACCACACAGATCCGGTTACGAAGGTCACGATTCTTCCGCGCGGTCGGGCCCTGGGCTATACCGCTGTAATGCCTACCGAGGATCGGTACTCGCAGTCGCGTAATGAGCTACTCGATCAGATGGCTTACGCTATGGGTGGTCGTGCAGCTGAAGAAGTCGTTTTCCACGACCCAACGACTGGCGCTTCCAACGACATTGAAAAAGCCACCCAGATTGCCCGCCAGATGGTGGTCGAGTTCGGCTTCTCCGACAAGCTGGGCGCTATCAAGTGGGACTCCGAGAACGATCAGGATCAGGGTATGGACGCTTTGAAGCCCAACAAGTACTCTGAGGAGACTTCGCGCATTATCGATGCTGAAGTGCACTCTCTGGTGGAGAACGCCCACCAGGAAGCCTGGAAGGTCATCTCTGAAAACCGCGATGTGCTTGACGAACTCGTTCGTCAGCTGCTGGTCAAAGAGACTCTGGACAAGGACGAGCTGGCGCAGATTTTTGCCAACGTGCGCATGTCTCCAGAGCGGACCCTGTGGCTCTCCAACCCGACTAGGCCAGACTCGGATCTGCCGCCGGTAGAGATACCCGAGTCCTTGAAGCGCAGCGTGGGTGGTCCCGAGAACCAGTAACGAGAGGCCGGATATTGAGTCTGACCGACCAGAGAAGGACTGGGCGGTCAGGCCTGAAACAGCGAGGAGGTTGTGCATGGATTCGATAGACCTGCATGGTATTCGCGCAACCGTCCTCGCTGGGCCCCGAGAGGAGGCGTTCACCTATCAGGTGGATGCCACGCTCTACCTGAATGTGGCTGGAGCAGCCAGTCAGGATGATCTGACGCAGACTGTTGATTATGTGCAAGTGGCTCGGCGGATAGTCTCGTGCATTGAACGCTCAGACGCTGCCTTGATTGAGACAGTAGCCAGCCAGGTTGCGCAGTCTATTTTGCTCTCCCACCAGGTGCGGCGGGTACGGGTGAGTGTCTCTCGCTTAGACGCTGGTAGGGGCACGGGGCTCAACCTGGAGCAGGTGGCCGTCACCATAGAGCGCGAAGCTCCCTCAAGTTCTGAGACCGCCTCGACCGCAGCTTCTGTGGCGGCCGGGCTGGCGAGTGAACACGACAAGTGTGAGCAGTCTCACCGCCATCATCCCGCGGGCGGCAACGAATCTGTGGAGGATTCAGCGAGCGAGCACAGCGTTGACGATGACAACTACCGACACAAGGCCGTTATTGCTTTGAGTGGCAATATTGGCAATGTGCAAGAGGCTATGCGGACGGCCATTGTCTCCTTGGATGGTGTCCCCGGCGGCCAGATTCTTGGTATTTCCCCCCTCTACCGGCGTCAGAGCCAGGGGCTGCCAGACTTTCTATGTGCTGTAGCGATTGTGGAGAGCTCGCTCGGGCCTCTCGACCTCGCGTCAGCCTTGCGCATGATTGAGTCAGCTCACGGCAGGTCGCACACGCTTGCGGTGCCATCGTACCCGCTGGGTATTGAGCTGGTTGATGTGGACGGGAAAGTCTGGTCCATTCAAGACATGCTTGAAGCTCAGCCACAGGCCTTGCAGTGGGTGGATTGGACAGGTGACGATTTGGCCCTGCCTCTTCCACAGGCCTGGCAGCGGGCCGATATCCTCAAACCGTGGAGCGATTTGGAGCCGCTAGCCCAGCTGGCAGGCGATCACCCGGGCACGATTATAGATTTAGCTCAGCAAGCCCCCCATGAAGGCGATGTGAACGTAGTCTCTGATACTTGGATCTTAGGAGGTTCGGTGTGAACATGCGGCGTACGCCGGCCATCTACTATCTACTGGCTGTAGGTTTAGGCCTGATTGGCGGTGTCTGTTTTACCCAGGCCAACGAGCGCTGGCGGCTGAACATGCTGGGCGCTCCCTGGTTGGTTTCAGCGCTTTTGCTGATCCTTGGTTTGATTATTTTGGCTATGACCTACCAGGTGCACCGCTACGCCAAGGGTGAGCGCAAGGAGATGGACTCGCAGTTCGCCGTGAACGCCCTCCTGCTGGCCAAGGCTCTGGGAATAGCTTGCTCGGCCCTCCTGGGCTGGTATGGCGGACAGGCGCTCATGAGCCTGACCCACAAGGAAGCGCCTTACTACGAGCGCGTCATTGTGGAATGTGCTATCGCTGCTGTGGTTTGCCTGGTGGACATCGCTATTGGCGTCGTAGGGGAGTGGCTCTGCCAGCTGCCACCAAAGGACGGGCCAGAGAGCCCGCAGCAGCGTCAGCAAGCCCAGCAGCGCCGTCTAGCTGGTGCTGCTGAGAAACAAATGCCTAAGCTCTCCGAAAAGGACCCGCGGAAAAAACGGGGGTAAGGCTAGGGCTGTCCCCAGCCTGGGCCAACGTTTGATGTCAGGCTTGGGGAACGCGAATCATGGCTTCCTGGCTCATAGCGGCCAGGAGGGCACCTTCGGTGGAATAGACTTTGGCTGAGCACAGGGCACGACCGTGGGCTGCAACGGTAGTATTTTGCTCGAAGAGGACCCAAGAGCTCATATCAATATCCTGATACCACCACATGGCATGGTCGATGGAGGCATACGAAATACCGGGAGTGGTGACCGATAGGCCGGTGCGCCTCAGGGCTGGCTCCATCATTAATTGGTCGCAAGCGAGGGCCAGGAGGGCCCGCTGGAGGGTTTGACTGGCACCCTGTGTAGGGCCGTCAGCCCTGACCCAGACGAGCTGCCTGCCGCTGTCCTTCGCCTGCGCTTCCTTGTCTGGCCCGAGCATAATCGTGGGCGTTATGTGGCGGATGTCAAAGGGAGACTGGCGGGCATAATAAGCGGCGAACGCGGACTTGTCAGCAAAGGGAGCCATCAGGTCCTTGGCTGATTTCAAGCTCTGCGGCTCCGGTAGGGCGCCCGGCATGGAGTCGGCATATTCCACGCCCTCTTGTCCTGCTTCTTGGAAGGAGACGAGTGCCTTGAGAATGGCTCGCTCAGGCTGCCAGACGTCTACCATGCGGGTGGAGTAGGAGCGGCCGTCGCGCAGGTTCGCCACGTCGAAGTGCACCTGCTCGTCGAGCAGACCGGTACGCAGGTAGTAGCCGTGTACTGAGTTCGGCGTGCGCCCCTTGGGCACGGACGCTGCAGCAGCCATCACAGCCTGGGCCATAATTTGACCACCGTATATCCGCCCGGTGGGGAAGGGAAGGTTTTGGCCCACCAGGGCCAGTTTGCTCTCGTCTTGGGCGCTTACAGCCAGGGCTCGCATAGCCTGGTCTAAGGGTGTTTCATTGTCTGTCATGAGTATTCTCCCAACCGTTGTCCAGCTGCTTCATACCCAAGCAGCGGCATCTTTGTGAGTTTATAGGGTGGAGTCAACAAAACCCACAGACCCTCTCTACCAAGGGCCCGTGGGCTTCGTCGTATGATGTTCCAGCGGCAGTAGCTGCTGCTAGCGGGTGAGCTTCTTGTGGATGCGGTGGGGGCGAGATGCCTCCTCGCCCAGGCGGGCCACCTTGTTCTCCTGGTAGGCCTGGAAGTTGCCTTCAAACCAATACCAGTTGGCTGGGTTCTCGTCCGTGCCCTCCCAAGCCAGGATATGGGTGGCAATACGGTCCAGGAACCAGCGGTCGTGGGAGATGACCACAGCGCAGCCAGGGAAGGCAATCAGCGCGTTCTCCAAAGATTCCAAGGTCTCCACATCCAGGTCGTTGGTGGGCTCGTCGAGCAAGAGGAGGTTGCCGCCCTGTTTCAAGGTGAGTGCCAAATTCAGACGGTTGCGCTCACCACCGGAGAGCACGCCAGCCATCTTCTGCTGGTCAGCGCCCTTGAAACCGAAGGAGGCTACATAGGCGCGGGTAGGAACTTCGATGCCACCGACTTCGATGAAATCGTTGCCGTCTGACACTACTTCCCATAGGTTCTTGTTGGGGTCAATGCCGGCGCGGTTCTGGTCCACGTAGGAAATTTTGACCGTGTCACCGACTTCGAGTTGTCCGGAGGTGAGCGGCTCCAGGCCAACGATGGTCTTAAAGAGTGTAGACTTACCCACGCCGTTGGGACCGATGACACCCACGATGCCGTTACGAGGCAGGGTGAACGTGAGATCGTCGATTAAGACGCGCTCGCCAAAAGCCTTGTGGAGGTGCTCGGCTTCCAACACCTTGGAACCCAAACGTGGCCCCGGTGGGATCTGAATTTCCGAGAAGTCCAGCTTCTGATTGCGCCGAGCCTCGTCTTCCATCTGCTCGTATCGCTCAAGACGGGCCTTGTTCTTGGCCTGACGGGCCTTGGGGGAGGAGCGCACCCAGTCCAGCTCGGAGTTCAGCCGCTTGGCCAGCTTAGCGTCCTTCTGCCCCTGCACTTCCAGGCGCTTGGCCTTGGTCTCCAGGTAAGTGGTGTAGTTGCCCTGGTAGGGGTAGAGCTGGCCGCGGTCCACCTCGCAAATCCACTCGGCCACGTTGTCCAAGAAGTAGCGATCGTGGGTGACGGCCAGGACGGCGCCCTTGTAAGTGTGCAAGTACTGCTCCAACCAGAGGATAGACTCGGCATCCAAGTGGTTGGTAGGCTCGTCGAGCAGGAGGAGGTCGGGTGCTTCCAGCAGGAGCTTGCACAGGGCCACGCGACGGCGCTCGCCGCCTGAAATGACCGAAACTGGGGTGTCGGGGTCGGGGCACTGGAGGGCATCCATAGCCTGCTCAAGCTGCGAGTCCAGATCCCAGCCGTTAGCCGCGTCAATCTCCTCTTGGAGCTTGCCCATCTCAGCCATTAAGGCATCGTAGTCGGCATCAGGGTTGGCCATCTCTTCGCCAATCTGGTTAAAACGATTGACCTTGTCCATAATGTCGCCGAAGGCCTGTTTGATGTTTTCGCCCACGGTTTTGTCTTCGTCCAGCGGAGGTTCCTGCTGGAGGATACCGACTGAAAAACCTGGGGTGAGCTGGGCCTCGCCGTTCGACACGGTGTCTAAGCCAGCCATAATGCGCAGGAGCGTGGACTTGCCCATACCGTTGGGGCCAACCACGCCGATTTTGGCGCCGGGCAGGAAGCTCAGCGTTACATCGTCTAGGATCACGCGATCGCCAAAAGCCTTGCGCGCCTTAATCATTTGATAGATAAACTCAGCCAAGTAGAAACCTCACTGAAACTGTTGAAATTTGGGCATGTTCTCTTCAGTCCCATGCTAGAGGAGACTTGCGACGACCTAGCTGCTCTTGTACCCGTTGGAAAAGAGGGGGCCGTGGCAGATTGCTCCTGCGAAACTCGCCGTCCTGGGGAGCGCCAAAGCCTTGAAATAGTAAGGATCAGGTAGGCCTTATCAGCTATGCCTATAGCCCAGCCCTGTTCTTCTGCCCTGTGAGCGGCTAGAGTGGCCCCAGGTGCCTCCGCCCGGCGTGCGCAGGTCAAGGGGCACCAAGCTGCAAGCTAGAGCGTCAAACCTTGGAGGTAAGCCATCGCCACGCTACCTGCTGGCAGTCTGAGTATACCTACTGTGCGCACGAATCCGCCTGTGCAGGCGGGAATGTTCCAAGGAGCATGCAAATGTCTACCAATCTGCAACCCTCATCGCTTGAGCACCCTGATGAGCACCAGAGTGAGCAAGCGGCCCAGCCGTATCCGCAATCAGAAACTCGTCGAGTACCATCAGCGTCCACCCCGGCTGCGGCACCTAGTCTGCGCTGGCGGCCGGTCGATATAGCTGTCGGCGCCGCTTTAGGTGTGGTCTCGGGCCTCATTTACTGGGCTTCATCAGCTCTCTCTTCTTGGATTTTTCCCCTGATGACGGCCCTGCTGCCTGGCCTGGCGGGCCTCCTACATGGCCTTTTCTATTTCCCCGTGACCTTGAACCTGTTGATCATACGTAAGCCGGGGGCGGCGGTCTATACCAATCTGGTAGCGGTCCTCGTTGAACTCCTCTTTGGCAACGCTTACGGGTCGGGCATGATAGTACTAGAGGCGCTGATGCAGGGTCTGTGCGCGGAACTCGTTTTTGGCCTCTTCCGCTACCGCCGGTGGACGTTGGGGCTGACCTGCGCGGCGGGGCTCCTGGTCGCTCTGGTCTACAACGGCTTTCTTCTAGCCTTTTTCTATCAAGGGGTTTCCTTCTTCAGTCCTCGCGGCATCATAGGCACCATTTGCGAAGCTATCAGCGGAATCGTTTTGGCCGGCGGACTGAGCTGGTTACTGTTTAAAGCAATTGCACAAACAGGCGCCTTAGACCGCTTCGCTTCCGGCAGGGCGGTGCGTGCCAGCACAGAGTGAGGTAAATCATGCGAAACCAGTTCGTCGGTCTATTGAGCGTAGTGCTAGCTCTGGGGCTGGCGGGCTGTGGCGCTTCGCCTGCCTCATCCGGTTCGCATGCTGCCGCAGCAGACCCCAAAGCTGTCATTTCGGTCAACAATGTTGAACCTGTCTCCTACCTGCTGCCCAGCAATACGGACGACACGGCCGGATGGAAGGTAGTTACCCAGCTCTTTGAGGGGCTGGTCACCTTTAGCCCCAAGGGCGACCTGATCTACGCCAATGCGAGCTCGATTACGCCCAATCAAGATGCCAGCGTTTTTACCGTGAAGCTCAAGCCAGGCTGGAAATTTACTAATGGCGAGGCCATCACAGCGCAGACTTACGCGCGGGCTTGGTCTTTTGCGGCGAACGCGGCTAACGGGCAACTGGGCGCCGCCATTTTCTCCACCATAGCTGGGTACGACCGCCTTCAGGACCCGCACGGCCCCAAGGACGCGCTCTTGGACGGGCTCAAGGTACTTGACGATCAAACGCTCCAGGTGCAACTTTCGGCCCCCGACTCTTCCTTCCCCTACAAGGTGGGCGATGTGGCATTTTTGCCGCTGCCGAGCGTGGCCTACCGAGATGTTCAAGCCTTCGGGCGGCACCCGATTGGGGATGGTCCCTACCGGTTTGTCTCATGGACACCCAACCAGAGTATTCGCCTACAAGCCAACCCCCAGTATCAGGGTCCACGAAAGGCTCGCAATGGAGGGCTCGTTTTCCGGGACTACCAGAGCTTAGATACCGCGTATGCTGACGTGGAAGCTAGCAACCTGGATGTGCTCGATTCAGTGCCAGTCTCATCGCTGGCCACCTACCGCAAAGATCAGCTGGTGCAGGCTTTCTCGCGCCCCGGGCCAGGTTTTAAGTCCTTGACTATCCCCGAAAATCTGCCCCACTTCCAGGGGGAGGAGGGACGCCTGCGCAGGGCAGCTCTTTCGCAGGCTTTGGACAGGAGCGAAATGGTGCAAAAGGTCTTCCGAGGATCCGCTCGGGTTGCCACTGATTTTACGGCGCCTACCATAGCTGGCCACAGTACTCGGCTCAAGGGGGCAGAAGTGCTTGAGCACCGTCAGGCGCGCGCTCGCCAGCTCTGGCGGCAGGCGAATGCGATAGCGCCTTGGTCAGGTTCCTTCGATATTGCCTATGCAGCGGACGGCAGCGATAAGGACTGGGTAGACGCCGCCACTCACGCGGTTCAGGGCACGCTGGCAATCAAGTCTCAAAGCACGATTTTCCCCACTGCCAAAGAATTTCGCACGGCGATTAACCAGCGCCAGATTCGCGCGGCTTTTAGCTCCGGCATCCAATCTGACTACCCGCACCCGGAGGGCTACTTAGTGCAGGGCTATGCCTCCTGGTTCGCGGATGGCAAGGGCCTCAACCATGGCGATTACAAGAGTGAGGCATTTGACGGGCTGATTCGGCAGGCGGCCCGGCAGACGCAGCTTCAAGACACGCTGAGTTACTACCAGCAAGCCGAGGAGCAGCTGTTGCAGGACTTGCCAGCCCTGCCTTTGTGGTACACGAATGTGAGTGCTGCGGCTAGCCAGCGTATGAGCCATGTGCCTTTTAGCTATATGGGACTTCCCAGCTACTATGAGCTGACCAAGCGGCGGGCATAGCTGGGCACAGCTGCTTCTGCACTAAGGGGTGTTGAGGGAATTGACTGGGCTGGTGAGGCTGGTCGAGTTTGTTGGGTTGGTCGACTGAGTAAAGCTGGGGGAGTCCTTGTGCGCACGAATGGCCGTGAGTGCTTTCCGCGGTCGGTCGGGCAGACTCAGAGCGGTCAAGGGCGGGTGAGGGTTGACTCCGGCGGTTAACTCTTGCCTTGGCAGGTGCTTTTGCTAGAGTAGTGATGTTGGCTTTGCGCCAGCGTGGGGCCCTAGCTCAGTCGGTTAGAGCAAACGACTCATAATCGTTCGGTCCAGGGTTCAAGCCCCTGGGGCCCCACCAATCCAAACTTATGTAGCGCCGCCACTCGCAGCGGTTCGAGCTATCTCTTGGCGTTTGTCGGATTCAATGACCTGCCTACAAGAATCCATCAGAAGCCAGCGAGTTCGGCAGTCTTGGTAGTTTGGAGAGCGGGGTTATAGAAAAAGTGGGTTTCAGCTTGTGCTGAAACCCACTTTTCTCGCAGTCTAACTCTCGCTTCCACAAGTGGGAACCACCTGCTTCAGCCGGGGGAATAGAGCCAGATCGCGTCTGTCTTTCCCTTCGGATCGAACGCTCACATCCTGTGAACGGCCAGGCAAAATGATAAGCCCCAACCATCGAGCTCTCATCCGGACGCCTCGCTATACCGCTGGTACACCGACCCGGGTCCTGATTCTTTCGAATCCCCTTAACTGTAGTTCAATTATCGGCTAGTGTATCCGCCAAAGATAAACCCCAACCCATTGACCCTGCAGGAGCACATCCCCACAAACCTACACTGCCAATGCTTACAGTATTAACTGTTTATCTTCAGCGACTAGATAAAAAGAAGAGAGGTTATCAGCCCATCCCCTTGTAGCTAACCGTTCATGCATCCCCCAACGCATGCGAGATTTCTCTCTATAAAGAAGAGTAGCGTATCAAAATGTTTCCTGTCAAACGATTGCGGCTACGAAATCTGTTGAGTGCTCGGTTATAAAACAGTTTCCTGGCTGATTTTCCCCAGAATTTCAAGCAATTTTTCGGTAGTCCAAAAAAACGAAACGATGGAGGAAAATGAAGCTCCGGGTGTGTCGCAAGGTGTTCGGGAATAAGTGACGCTCTCATATAGTTGAGAGCCTATGAGCACAGCGTACGAAACCTGCTGCAGCAGG
The DNA here is from genome assembly GCA_033127725.1 of Bombiscardovia nodaiensis. Classification (NCBI taxonomy): domain Bacteria; kingdom Bacillati; phylum Actinomycetota; class Actinomycetes; order Bifidobacteriales; family Bifidobacteriaceae; genus Bombiscardovia; species Bombiscardovia nodaiensis. The sequence continues at coordinate 700,150 of AP026798.1, forward strand.
CCGAGCTAAGAGCCTTAAATTTCTTGGGCTTACGCTATACTCAGAGTTTGGTTCCGGTTCACGCCCGCCATCGGGGTTGGCGACCCGGGTCCCTTCTAACCCTAGGAGAAACTATGAAGCAGGGTATTCATCCTGATTATCACGCAGTGCAGGTTACCTGCTCTTGCGGCAATACTTTCGTTACTCGTTCGACCGCTCCCGTCGACCACATGACTGTGGACGTCTGCTCGAACTGCCACCCCTTCTACACCGGCAAGCAGAAGATACTCGACACCGGTGGCCGCGTGGCTCGCTTCGAAGCCCGCTACGGCAAGAGGAACGCCAACAAGTAGCAAACTTAACGCCAGCTTTTGCGCCGGGTCGCTCTGCTATGCCCGGTTCGCGACAGCTGGCGTTTTTCTATGTCTGGCGAGGAAGTCCTGCGTTCTTATGTGCGCATGGAGGGCTCGCCTGAAAATTTTGAATATGTAGCCCTTATCTTGCAACTCTTGCAGGGGGTAGAGGAAGGCGAACAGTATGGAGAGCGAACAATTTCCGGCGGCTCAAACCGCGCTTGAGGAGTACCGGAAGCTGGAAGAGCAGATGAGCCAGCCCGAGATTGCTTCCGATCCTGCTCAGATTCGCAAGCTGGGGCGCAGGCACGCTGAACTCGGCTCCATAGTGGGGGCCTACCAGGAGTGGCAGACGCTCAATGAGAACTATGAAGCTGCCCAGAGCATGGCTGCAGAAGACCCTGATTTTGCGTCTGAAGCCAAGAGCTTGGAAGAGCAGCTGCCGGCGGCCGAGGAGAAGCTGAGGGCAGCGTTGATTCCGCGCGATCCGGACGATTCGCGCGACACAATTATGGAGATTAAGGCTGGCACAGGCGGCGAGGAGGCGGCTCTCTTTGCTGGCGATTTGATGCGCATGTACACCCGGTATGCGGAGAAGCGCGGCTGGTCTGTCGAAATTATGAGCGAGAACGCTACGGAGCTCGGCGGTGTGAAGGACGCTCAAATTGCTATCCGTTCCAAGGGTACCGTCGCTCCGGCCGACGGCGTGTGGGCTTCGCTCAAGTACGAGGGCGGCGTGCACCGGGTACAGCGCATTCCCGTGACCGAGTCCCAGGGCCGTATCCAGACTTCGGCGGCGGGCGTGATTGTCTTTCCCGAGGCCGACGAGGACGACGACGAGATTGAGATTGATTCCAAAGACCTGAAAATCGACATTTTCATGAGCTCCGGGCCTGGCGGCCAGTCAGTCAACACTACGTATTCCGCGGTGCGAATGACCCACATTCCCACCGGTATCGTGGTCTCCATGCAGGACGAAAAGTCGCAGATTCAGAACCGCGCCGCAGCCTTGCGGGTATTGAAATCCCGACTGCTGGCCATGAAACATGAGCAAGAAGCTGCCGAGGCCGCCGATATGCGCCACTCCCAAGTGCGCTCCCTGGACCGCTCCGAGCGCATCCGCACATACAACTTCCCCGAGAACCGGATTGTGGACCACCGCACGAATTACAAGGCCTACAACCTAGACCAGGTGCTCGACGGCGACATTCAGGCAGTGATCGACTCCGACGTGCAGGCCGACGAGGCCACGCGCCTGGCTGAGCGCAAGTGAGGGTTGTGGCCATGTCCGTAGCCGCGAATGTGCCTGCCTAGGGATTGTTGTCTGGCAATTAGTTTCCTGCTTTTCTGCTCGCTTTTTCTTTAGGGCGCGGAAGTTGGAAGTTGTGCGTTTCCTGTTTCCTGGAAGCTGTGAGCTGCCGGGAATTACCTGTTTCCAGTCCTGCTCTGCCTTGTTTCGGTCTGTTCCATTCCGTTCGTTGACATGTTGAGCAACGGAAGCTGATGGCCTGGTATAGATTCGTTTGTTTAGTTGGCACTGGCGGTTGTGTGTTTCTTATTTCTTGGGAGCGCGGGAGTGGCGGGAAGTTCCTATTTCCGGGCTTGTCTTGTTTTGTTTGGCTTGTCGGCGGTAGAAGTTGATGACCTGGTATAGCTTTGCCTTCTTGGAAGTTGGGGCGGACAGAATACGCTCGTCAGCGTGATTACGTTTATGTGTGTTGCGGGGGAGGGTAGACATATTGCAAGGGCTCGGGAGCTGTGTATTTGGCATCCTTCTTATAGTATTAGACGGTGAAAGTCCTCGGATTGAAGAGGTAGCTGCAGATAGAGCGGGAGATGAGCATGGTGGAGTCGGCGGAGTCGGCGGAAGATAGTCGGCGCTCGCAAGCGACTGATATGCCGGTGCAGACCGTGCTCGCTCAAGCGTCTCAGCTCTTAGCTGCTGCGGGAATTGACACGCCAGACAATGACGCGCGCTTGCTGCTGGCTGAGGCTTGCCAGACCAACCTCCACGAGCTCGACAAGGCCCTGCTCATGCGGCAGACGCTGGGGGAGCTGGCGGCGGGGAGTATGCCCGCGGGCGAGAGCTTGGTTGAGACTGAGTTGGCAGGTCACCTGGCGGCTGCGAGTTTTGAAGGCTTCATCGAGCGCAGAGTTCAGCGGGAACCTCTGCAATATATCGTGGGCCACACGCCCTTCCGCTTTCTCGATTTGGCAGTAGGACCGGGTGTTTTCATTCCCCGGCCTGAGACGGAAAGTGTGGTGCAGGCCGGGCTGGATTGGCTGGCAGGGGAGCAGACAACGAGGGAACGGTTGACAGGGAAGAGGCATACAGCGGGGAGGCTGGAAGAGCCTCTCGTAGTTGACTTGTGCGCCGGGTCGGGGGCTATTGGCTTAGCGGTGGCAACGGAAGTGTCCAGAGCCCAGGTGTGGGCCGTTGAAGCCTCTGAGGAGGCGGCAGTTTGGACTCGTCGCAACTACGAACGCTATCGGCCGGATATTGAGGCGCATGGTTCCAAGTACCACTTAATTTTGGGCGATGCCGCTTCCGCCGCGACTCTTACGGACTTGGACGGACAGGTTGACTTGCTTATCTCGAACCCGCCCTACGTTCCCGAATCGCAGGTGCCCACCCAGCCCGAAGTGGCCCAGTGGGACCCGCCTCAGGCCCTCTACGGTGCCTCAGCCGACGGTACAGCCCTCCCGCGTCGCATCATCTCCCGCGCAGCTTCGCTCTTGCGCCCAGGCGGATGCTTCGTCATGGAGCACGACCCCTCGCAGTCCCAGACCCTACGCGAGTGCGCCCAAGCCGTTGGATTCAGCCAGTCTTCGACCGGCCAAGATATGACCGGTCGAGACCGCTACCTGTTTGCTATTCGCTAATAAGGTCGTCATGGCGTAAGTTCTCCCTGGCAAAGTAGATTCATCGCTCGCCAAGTTGAGTGGTTATTGACTTCTAGGGCATGACTCTGTGCGCAGGCGAGGCTTTGCTGCAGAGTGTTAAGCTTGCTGTCTTGCACATTTAGCTTGTTGGCTTGAGCAGTTCAGTTGCCGACTTCTCGATTTGAATAAGTGTTTGTTGCTGGCACCCTACACGGCGTGTATGTGCAAGAGGCATAGGCGAAGGAGGATAGTATGCTGCGACGACCATTTCACCTGGATGAGCTATTTCTCTGCTTTCATGAACATTCATAAAAATGCAGAATAAAAATCATATAACAATTATGTATACTGCATTTTTTTGCTCAGGATACGCTATAACCAGTGTATTTATGTTGAATAGCTGCTGCATAAATTCAGTATAGATGCAGGTTCAAGCTTTATGTAGAATACTTATGCGCTAAACGGTTGTTGTTATGCTGTATAAAACGGTATACTATTCAAAAAAATGGATATACTCCGTGTAAACCGCATAAAAACAGTGTAAATATAAGCTTAATTCATAAATATATACTGTGCATTTACTGCAATAGAGATATGTGTCATATAAATTGTATAAAAATGGTATAAAGATAATCAAAATATGTATATATACGGCATATATGTTGGACAAAGGCAGCATACATGCAGTAGGTATGCAGTATATATGCTGAATATATACAGTAGATATACAGCAAGATACTCCATGCAGTATAGCTATTCAGATTGACTGCCCTTGTGCTTAGTGCAATTCACGGTATTTGTGGTTATTGCCCTTCGAGGTCTCTACCGGGTACTTCTGCCGCGTCTTCTCAAGCTTGTTGAGCACGATGGTGTCCATGTTCAGCCCAAGCAGCTGCGCCATCTCAATGCAGTAGGTCAGCACGTCCGCCAGCTCGTCCGCCACGTGCTCCATGTCCCCATCCCGGGCTTCATCCTCCCACTGAAAGCACTCCAGCAACTCCGCCGCCTCAATAGCAATCGACTTAGCCAAAGTCCCCGGCGTATGAAACTTCTCCCACTCCCTCTCCCGTGCAAATTTCATTACCGTCTCAACAGTTTTATCGCTTAGCATGTCTTCAGTGTACATGGCAGTTTTATGTGACAGATGCAAATAGGTGCATAATGAGTGTATGAGTAAAAGCACAAATCTTTCTTCTGTAATCATTGATCTTCCCTACGCAAGGCACAATCCCAAAGACTTTGAAGAAGCAATTGAGAGCGAAGCTAGGAGCATGTCAAGAGACAACGAGAATGTGCTCATGAGCGTCAGTTCAGATAGCACATTTGAACAGCAGCTTGCACGAAATATTCGTTATATTTTGCACTATCCAACTGTTTATATAGTGCATTACAAGTATCCAGCGAATAAATATAGTAAGAAAAGTCAATATACGGTATATGTCGGTGAGACAAACAGTATAACGGACCGTACCCAGCAGCATATTGACAGCGTGCCAGAGAAAAGCGCAGGTTGGCAGAAACTTATCGATTTGGTGCATCAAGATTCAATGGATGTTAAACAATATGTAATAGGTCATGAGCATTTTAATAAATCACTCACGCTTGATATAGAAAACAAACTCATGAGTTATTTGCCAAGTGTGCCGTCCGTAAGTTTGGCGCTGAACAAGCGGAACAATCCACAAGACGACTACTATACGGCTGATGAACTCGACAAGGTCTTTTCGCAAATATGGGCAGGGCTCCATAAGGAAGATCCTGAACTCTTTCCATCAGAAAGTCTCATACGAGATTCAGCCTTATTCAAAGCCTCTCCTTTTACAAAACTGAATGATGAGCAAAAGCAGGCAGAGAGCAAGATTATTGAAACAGTCAAAAAAATTATTGGTATCGAAGATGATGAAGACGATCGCGGCAATAGCTTAATTCAGACAAATGCGTCATACGTCAAGCAGCCAACGCATAAAAACAACAACAAAGCGGCCAATGATGGTGATCCCACATACGTCATCATTGTCCAAGGTATGGCTGGTACTGGGAAAACGGTTTTGCTCAGTCATCTCTTCGACTTACTATGCACACAGTTGCATATAGCTGGACCTATAGATTCGACCTCGGACAAGCAACCATATAAGAATAGTTCTACAGAAGAGCGTATGAGATCGTACATGATTGTTAATCACGCCGAACAGGAAAATGTATATAACCAAATAGCACTTAAGCTAGGTCTTCAGAAAAAACAGGGACAGGTAGTTGTAAACGCAACACGTTTTATCAATCGCTTTAGCAATCAAAAGTTAAACAACAAAACAGGAAAGTATAGTGGCCGAGCTTTACCTGACGAGCCCAATGGTCGGGCCGATATTGTACTTATAGACGAAGCCCATTTGCTTCGGACCCAGGGTAATCAAGGATATTCTGGCACCAATCAGCTAAAAGATATTCTGAAAAGAACAAAAATTGCTATTGTAGTTTTCGATCCCGAACAAGTGCTTCATAGCTCACAATACTGGACCCGAGAAGAGCTCGATTTCCTGCAGCCTTCGCTTACAGACCAGTCAGAAGACAGTGTAGAAAACACGCCCTTTAGAACAGACAGTTTTCATGGGGAAAGTTATCAAGTTGCAAGAATACGTCTTCATGAACAAATGCGCGTACAAGCAGATGATAAAACTTGCGCTTGGCTGGATGAATTTACCAGTAATGGTACGGTCGCACAACTCGATCTGAAACCTTCCGCGGATAAGTCGGGAGATTTTGAAGATAGTAAAGGGTTTCACCTTCACGTATTTGAATCACCAAACGAGTTGTATCAAGAGATATTAGAGAAGTCACAAGAGCGAGGCTCTGGAGCAGAAGGCAAGGGGCTTTCTAGACTCCTCGCTACATATGACTGGGAATATTCTTCAAAGACAAAAAACACCAACGATGCTCACGGACGGTGGAATGTTGAACTATGCAAAGATTCGGATGGCAAATGGCACACAGGTTTGGGAAATAGGGCAAAGGGTGCAGTCAATCAAACATTCTCTATGCCTTGGAACTACGAGCTTTACCCGGAGTATGGGGGAAAGAAAACTGATGCTGAGCGGGGTGCCTGGGCTGAGAGAGACTTTACTATTCATGAAATTGGTTCGACTTATACAATCCAAGGCTTTGATTTGAACTATGCAGGTGTCATTATCGGCCCGTCAGTTATATACCGTAATGGTAACGTCCAGTTTGACCCCAAAAACAGTAAGGACAAGTATGCAGTTCAAGGTCGGCATGATGCAACAGTTGACCCCTGTGAAAATCTCAAACACCAGCTCAACGTCCTTCTCAAGCGAGGAGTTCACGGACTTTATCTATTTGCTGTGGACGAGCAATTGCAGCAGAAACTGCTCGAAGTAATAAACGCCTGTTAATGCTTCTAGAAAATAACAGATAATTTTTGAACAAGAGGTCTCTTTTATATTAGCTAAGGTTATTTGCCTATTTACCAAAGTTTTCTCATGAGAGCTGGTTTCCGTTATATAGCAGAAACTACTTTTAATCATAATAGTGCTTGACAGACGGGCAGAGTGGAATCTTGAACTATGTATGTTTTTGGCACAGTGAAAATGCCATAGAACATGCTCACTGTGACAAAAACAAGCGGAACTCAATCGGCAGCATAAACGTTGTGACCTGGCGCTAAATCCTCAACCTAGTTACATGTTGCTACAAACTGTTCGCAATGTTTCCAATAGGGGTGGATGTTCAAAGTGTTTATTAGGCTTCCACGTCCGATTCTGCTTGTCCTCTAATCTGCCGAGTCTGGAATCCACAAATCGAGTATGAGTCATGATTAAGTCGTCGTCATCTGCAGTCCGGTTAGTGACTGTAAGATTTGTTTCAGCGTTTTTATCAATCTTCAACTTTATAGATTTTACGACGGTTTGACGGGTTTGCGATTGAGGAGGTATGTGGTCTGTTTTTCCTGTATTCTTCCCAAAACTGAAATCTGACTATACCTAGTTGGGTTAAACTCTAGCTGTTTGTTGATCCACAGACGACGAGGAACAAGAATTAGTGCTTCACCGGCTGCGTACGGAAGTTGAACGGATTGAGTTCCTCAATCGTGAGAAGAGGCATCCCAAGTTCTAATTGAGGCAGCTCCAAGTTTGTGGCCGTTTGTTTTGAACTCAGGATATAACTTGACCATATCTTGTGTGAAAGTAATAAGGCTCTCCAGCATTAGCAATAGTGTCATGTCAGATATGCGGTCATTGCCTATTCCAGGAACGAGAGCTCCCAGTTCTTCAACTTTGCCCAGGTTGCCAGAAATAAGAAGCCGTAAGACTTGACTGCTGAGCACATTTTAAATCAACTCACCAATGCCAGATGAGAACCCATGACCTCTATAAGAGCTTTTAGTGTATCCTAAACCGTCTTCACTGACTTCAGAAAGCGTTATGAGGAAACATCAAGAATACTTTTTGGCTATAGACTTTCAAAATTGTCGAAGTCTTGCACGGCGGTTGTGCATTTTCTCAAATAATTACTGTATTTTAATACCATTGGTTGATTGGCTTGAGTGGATGGGCGGCCTGTTGACTGTTATAAATTTGTAGTAGACAGCGTAAAAGATTGTGTAAATTTCTGGATGTCTGGGTACGGACATCTTAGGGCAGATCTCGACTATTGCTACGGTGCAGGTGATTCCTATGAAGTGTTGGACTCTGGTATTTAACCAACATGTTTGGATAACGTTAAGCACCTGGAGTCACTGGCTCAGGTGATGTGGACTGGAGCTCTTACTCGGCACAAGGATTGTTTGTAAGAGGCTCGACCTCTTCTGTGAAGTATAGATATGCCCTGCTCTCCAACAAGAGTAGCAACGTTCCTGAGCTTGTTTTGAGACAGCTTCGTTGTGCGGTTGTGAAAGGAGCCGGCGGCAAGCAAAGCAGAAATAAAGAAGCGCTAAGGGGTATCAGCGGCTGCTGCTGCTCAAATGGAGTTTTGGGGAGTAGGTGGGCGCGACACGGAGGGACTTATTATTGGGGAAGTGAGTATAGTGGATGGTGGTGATTAAAGGTTTTACCATATAGCTCCAAATTTGTAGCTATGAAGCCTGCCGGGGCGCAGAATGCCGAGCCTTTGGCGGACTTGAGAAATGTAGTACTAAGGAGAGTGAGCCGGAATGGCTAGGAAGATAATACTGGATTCGGACCCGGGGCATGATGACGCTGTTGCCATCCTGTTAGCGGTGGGCAATCCCAACATTGAATTGCTGGGTGTCACTACTGTGGGCGGCAATCAGAGTCTGGAGAAAGTGACCTATAATGCGCGCGCGGTGCTTCAAGAGGCACATGCCACTGATATTCCGGTGCACGCGGGCTGCGATCGGCCTCTGGTGCGCAAGCAGGAGGTGGCGGCTGCGATCCATGGTGAGACCGGACTGGACGGCGTGGAGCTGCCCGAGCCAACCCGTCCGCTCGACCAGGGGCACGCGGTCAACTGGCTGATTGACACGATTATGGCTGCTGAGCCCAAGTCCATCACGCTCGTGCCGACCGGCCCCCTGACTAACATCGCCATGGCCGTGCGCATGGAGCCACGCATTGTGGAGCGCGTGAAGGAAGTCGTGCTCATGGGTGGCGGCTACCATGTGGGCAACTGGTCCGCCGTGGCCGAGTTCAACATCAAGGTGGACCCCGAGGCTGCTCATATCGTCTTCAACGAGCCTTGGCCCGTCACCATGGTGGGCTTGGACCTGACCCATCAGGCCCTGTGCACGCCTCAGGTGCAGGCCCGCATCGACGGCCTGGGCACGGACCTGGCCCACTTCGTCTCCGGGCTCATGGACTTCTTCCGCAAGTCCTACCAGAACAACCAGGACTTCGTGGATCCGCCGGTGCACGACCCCTGCACGGTGGCCTACCTGATTGACCCCAGCGTGGTGCAGACCCGCCGCTGCCCGGTGGACGTGGAGCTTTCGGGCGACTTGACGCTCGGCATGACCGTCGCCGATTTGCGCGGTCCGGAGCCTTCCGCAGAGGAGTGCCATACCCAGGTGGCTACCAAGCTGGACTTTGACAAGTTCTGGGATTTAGTGACTGACGCGATTCAAAGGATTGGCTGAGCAATGTCTGAAACTGCACAAAAACCGATGCTCGACAAGGGCGGTAAATCGATTGCCGCTCTGATGACGGCACTCATGGCGGCCGTCTTCGCCTTCCAACTCAATGCTTCCATGCTCTCGCCAGCCCTGACAACCATGCAGAAGGAGCTGCGCACTGACTCGGCCCAAATTGGCCTGACACAGACCATCTTCTTCACGGCCTGCGCCGTTTTCTCTCTCTTCCTGCCCCGCCTGGGCGACCTGGCTGGCCGTAAGAAGGTCCTGCTGGGCATGCTTTCGCTCACGGCGGTTGGCTGCGTCATCTCCGCGCTCGCGGTCAACGTGCCCATGCTGATGGTGGGCCGCGTGATCCAGGGCGTGGCAGGCCCCGTAGTCCCCATGACCCTCATCATGCTCCACAATCGCGTGACCGATGAAGCCCGCTATGCCAAGCTCATGTCGCTCCTGACCGCTGTCAACGGTGGCATCGGCGGTGTGGACGCTATCCTCGGCGGTTGGCTGGCCGGCACCTTCGGTTTCCGCGCCGTCTTCTGGTTCATGGTTGCCATCGCTGTCATCGCCGTCATTTTGGTGGCTGTCTATGCCGACGAGAGTCACGCCGATGAAACACCGCGCATGGACTGGGCCGGCGTGCTCACCCTGTGCATCGCCTTCCTCCTGGCCTACCTGGCTATCAACGAGGTCGAGAAGCTGGCCCAAGCCAACTGGATCATGGTGATCGTTGAAATCGTTGTGGCAGCAGCCTTCTTCGTGGCTTTCTGGCAGATCGAGACCCGCTCTAAGGCTCCTATGGTCACTACCCACTACCTGAAGCAGCGCCGCACCTGGGGCCTGCTCCTGACGACCTTGCTCACCATGACCGGCGTCTTCGCCATCATGAACGGCATTGTGCCAGACATCGCCCAGAACGCCAAGTACGGTGCCGGTCTCTCGGCCAGTGTCGTCTCCTTTGCCACCCTGACGCCCTACGCCTTGGTGGGCCTCGCTTTCGGCCCGGTGGCAGGCATGCTAGCCTCCAAGTTCGGCTATCGGACGGTCCTGCGCGCTGGCCTGATCGTGACAGTTATTGGCCTCCTCTTCGGCATTTACGTCAGCAAAGCGCCCAGCGTTTGGGCCCTGGTGGTGCTCTCCATCATCCTCGGCATGTCCTACGCCGGCACGGCCAACATCATGCTTAACGGCCTGGGCATCGTCCTGTCGCCAGCGGACAACACTGGCTACCTGCCTGGCTTGAACGCGGGTGCCTTCAACCTGGGTTCCGGCCTGTCCTACGCCGTGCTCTACGCCTTTATGAACGCCTTCACCGGCTCTGGCAACGCCACCTCCGGCTATGTGGCGAGCATGGTTGGCGCTGTAGTGCTGCTGGCCCTGGCCTACCTGTCCTCCCTGCTGATTCCCAAGCACGGCGACGACTGAGCGCTTGGGCTCGCTCACACGAATATGAGTTGAGTTGCACATGCGCCGGTAGAGCCTCTCAAACATCGTATAGCTAGTGTTTGAGAGGCTCTATCCTTATGCTCCCAAGCCATTTGCCAGCCCACCGGAGTTATCAGAAGCGCTCGTCAAGATATCCTCGAAGGCCAGCAGCAGTAGGTAGGTCTGCGCAATCGTGTACTTTGTTAAAATTTTCTGTCGCTCCTGGCGGGGCGAATGCGCCGCGCAGCGTAAACTTATGGTGGAAATATCAGCTGGGAGGCGAGTATGCGGCGTTGGGCATTGGGCTTGCTCAAGAATGAAACCGTACTCGTCGTAGCCGCAGTCATAGCGCTCATATCCTGCTTATTCGTGCTGCCAGACAAGCAGTATGCCGGCTATATTCATTACAACACCCTGGCTCAGCTGGGCTCGCTGATGGTGGTGGTCTGCGGTTTCCAGCGTATCGGCGTCTTTCATCTGATTGGCTCGAACCTGCTGGCCCGGGTGCATACGGTGCGCGGCCTGGTGCTTGTGCTCACGGCTCTGCCCTTCTTCTCCAGCATGTTGATTACCAACGATGTGGCGCTGGTCACCTTCATTCCCTTTGCCATCGCTGTGCTCATTATGGCCGGCATGCAAGAGCGCACGTTCTTAGTGGCTACACTGATGACCCTGGGCGCCAATCTCGGTTCCATGTTCACGCCCATCGGCAACGCCCACAATCTGTACTTAAAGGCCCGCTCGGATATTCCTACGACCGAATTTCTGGCAATTATGGCTCCTTACACCCTGCTTGCCGCCCTCATGCTCTGCTTGGTTATTTGGTGCACGTTTGGCAAGGAGCAGGCCTCTATTTTGCAAGATTTGGAGGCTCGCCGCATCCAGGAGTCGGTGCTGGCCCCTGAGCAAGATAGCATTCAACCCCAGGTGCAAGTGGCTCCCTGTGAAGGCTGGCGGCTGGCGGTCTACGGTGCCCTCTTTATGGTCTGCCTGCTGGGTGTGGGTGGCATCCTGCCTCAGTGGGTCATGGTGCTGATTGTGGCGGCCGGCTTCTTCCTGTGCGATTGGCGGGTTTTCTTGCAGGTCGACTGGGGCCTCCTGCTCACGTTCGTGGCCTTCTTTATTTTCATTGGCAACGCCCGCCGTATTCCTGAGTTCTACAATCTCGTCTCCGGCCTGGTCGGGCATTACCCCCTGCTGACCTCCGTCATTTCCAGCCAGGTCATCAGCAACGTGCCCACCTCCCTGCTGGTTTCCGGCTTTTCCACGGCCTGGCGGCAGATTATTGTCGGCACTAACTTGGGCGGCTTGGGCACGCTGATTGCATCTATGGCTTCGCTGATTTCCTACAAGGCCGTGGTCAAAAAGTATCCGGGGAGCAAGGGCCGTTATCTGAAGGTCTACACCTTGTGGAACGTGATTTTCTTGCTGGTCTTGCTGGCGCTCGCCCTGCTCATCGAGTGACTTGGAGCGCAGGCGCGAGCGAAGGCATTAGAAGGCAAAAAAGGCAAGCGCGAGCAAGTGTGGCATTGGCCACCTTTTCGTAACTTTTTGCCCGCGCCTCTGTATTTTTCACCGTCGATTCCCTATACTGCCCAGAAGAGTCCGGCGCGTGGGTTGCTGGCTCAGGGCAGGAGAATAGAGGCTTCTTATGGCGACTTCGATTTTTACCCGGCGTAACGCTGGCATTCTCGCAGGCATTTTCACCCTGGCCATGCTCTCTCGCTTCGATTCGATTATCTCCCCATCAGTCGCGTCCATTCAAGCGTCATTCCCGCAGGTCAACCCTGCCACGGTGGAGTCGGTGGCTACGGTGGGTGCAACGGCGGCAGTGGTGTCGGCGCTCATTTTCGGCAAGCTTATGGAGTGGCTGACTTTCAAGGTCGTGGGCATCATCTCCTGCTGCTTCATTGCTTTCGGCGGTCTCATGCCGCTGGCTTTTCACTCAAGTGTGACTGAGCTGCTCATTTTCGCGGTCATCACAGGATTCGGCGCGGGAATATTGACGACCATGCTGCCCTCGTTCTCGGCGCGCTTCTTCCGGGGCCCGCAGCTCTCTGGTCTGATGGGCAAAGTGCTGGCCATGCAGGACGGCTCATCTATGGTCATCCTGGCCCTGGGCGGCCTGCTGGCTACTGGCGGTTGGGTGCGCAACTACTGGCTCTATGGGCTGGCCCTGCTCGGTCTCGTACTCGTGATTTGCTTTGTGCCTGCTGTCAAGGCGGCTCAACCGGACGAGGTGTTTGAAGATCAACCGGCTAAGGAGCTGGAAGCGCTTCCAGCGAGCACTGGCTCGACTCAAGAGACTGGTCGGACGAAGCAGAGTACGGGCGCTATAGCTGTCTGCATTCTGATTGGCTTTTTCAGCATTTTCCTGGTGGCAGTGCTCTACAACAAGCTGGCGGTCTACATCGATGAATACCACTTGGGCGGCACGGATGCAGCCGGTTTTGCACTCATGTTCAACACGGGCTCGTCAGTCGTAATAGGGCTGTCTATCAACCGCATACGCGCCTTGCTCCGCCATTTCACCATACCGATGGCCTTTGTGCTGATGGCCCTGGGATCGCTCGTGTTTATTGCGACGCGCGCATTTGCGCTGGTCTGCCTGGCGGCCTTCCTGGTGGGCTCGGGCTCGGCCATCATTATGGCCACCTGCCCCTTCTTGCTCTCGAATCTGGCTGAACGCCAGCACTATCCGCTGGTTATGGGCATCTTCTCCGCCATGACGAGCCTGGGATTTACCGCCTCTACTTGGGTATTCCAACTGGCGGCTGGCGTGCTCAAGGTCAGCCCCCTGCAGCTGAGTTTCTGGGGGATGGGAGGGATTGCCCTACTCGCTGCCGCCCTGCTGACCATCGGTCGCTTCCAGGCGCGTGTGGAGGAGCGCTATATTGCCGCGTAGGTAAGAGATGATAGCAATGATCTCGACGCTGGTAGCTCGAGCTTAACCCTAAGAATGTCTCTGAGACTTCGCCATTCCCAGATAGGAGTAGGGCTTGGGCTGGTGACCCCGGCGAGACTCGAACTCGCGACCTACAGATTAGAAGTCAGTTGCTCTATCCAGCTGAGCTACGGGGCCAAACATTCCTATTCTAACCATGCTCGCGGTTCTACGCCTAGGGCGGCGCGTCAGCCAGCAAGAAGTGCTCTGAAAAGGAGCAACCTGGCATACGGGCTTTGCGCAGACAGGGGAAATTGCCAGGCAGCTCTAGCGGGGTGACGGGCTCCTGCGCTAAAGTGTCAGCTGAGGACCTACAGCACAGGAGCGTGGGAGTTTACGCTCCCGCACAGTTTGGGGGAGGAGACCATGGTGGAGCGAAACTCACGGCAGACGAGGCAGAAGGAAGCGGTACGCCGCATTCTGCGGGGCCAGCGTGAGTTCATCTCTGCCCAGGAGCTGCACGAGCTGCTGGCTCAAGCGGGCGAGCATGTGGGCTTGGCAACGGTCTACCGTCAGCTGGCTTCGCTGGCTCAGAGCGGATCGGTAGACACGATTGAACACAAGGGTTCTCAGCTCTACCGCCTCTGTGCCGCTCAGCGACGCCACCACCATCATCTGGTCTGTGAATCGTGTGGTAAAACGGTAGAAATAGCGCCACCGAACGAGGACTGGCTGCGCTCGGTGGCGGCTGCTCAGGGCTTCACGGTCTCCTCTCACACACTGGAGGTGTACGGCCTGTGCGCCCAGTGCCAGAAAGCTACTTCGACTCCGCGTCTCCTGTAGCTGCTTGCGTCTGTGGTCCGGCTTCAGCTGGCCGGGCTTGACCTGGCTCTGCTGGGCTTGGATTCCTGTCTGCCCCTACTTGCTCCCTGGCAGCGGGCTGAGAATCAGGGTTTTCACTCTGACGCTCTGCGGGCGCCTGGGCCTGCTCTTGAGACGCAGCCTGGGCTTGAGCAACCGGCCCGACCTGCCCCTCCCTAGGAGCTTGAGCAGGGCTCTCAGCTGGCTGCTTGGGAGCCGCGGTCGCTACCTGCGGTTGGTGGCCGTGCCCGCTGTCGTCCTTGCCTGCTTTTTCCGCTTTATCTGGCTTTTCGCTCTTGGCTGGTCGCAGGGATTTGAGCGCTTCCAGGGCCTGCGAGGCCTTCAAATCAGGCAGGTAGGCCTCGACTACAGCCAGGCCAATCTGCGCCAGTTGCGCCGGATCGGGATAGCAGATATAGACCGGGTGCTCTTCGGGCTGGAACTTCTTTTTGAAGAAGAAGAGGGACTTGAATCCGTAAGCGGGTTCCATCAAATCCGCCACCAGCTGGAGGGCGTGCTGGAGGATTTGCGGGGTGTTTTCGCCCTGGTTGTCGCGCTCGGGGTTCATGCCCGCCAGGGGAGCGGCCGACAGGCTCATAAACTCCACTTGCTCTTCGTCCCGCAGGCGCTCAGCCATGCGAGCAATGAGGAATTCCATAATGCCGTTCGGGGAGTCAGTCCGGTGGCGCATGAAGTCAAGCGTCCAGCCGATGACCTTGCCGTCGCGGTAGGTGGGCATCCAGGATGTGACAGCGAGCACGGTGTTTTGGGCATCAATCGCGTAGAGCAGGGCTAC
Organism: Bombiscardovia nodaiensis; assembly: GCA_033127725.1. Taxonomy (NCBI): domain Bacteria; kingdom Bacillati; phylum Actinomycetota; class Actinomycetes; order Bifidobacteriales; family Bifidobacteriaceae; genus Bombiscardovia; species Bombiscardovia nodaiensis. The sequence continues at coordinate 715,428 of AP026798.1, forward strand.
GCGCGGGTCGCGTAATTCGTCCAGACCACCCAGGGTGAACTTCATCTCTGGCAGAGCTTTGAGCTCGGCCCACTGCTCTGAGATGGCCACAATTTGCGACTGGACATCCCAGGGCGCGTCGTTGAAGGTGGAGAGCTCATCGTGATAATTGCTCTTCTTGGCCTTGTTGATGGCGGTGCGGATATCCTGCCACTTCTTGCCGCGGGTCTCCCACTTGGATGGGGTCACGACCATCTCTGAGCCCACTTCCAGTGAGGCCCATCCGTTGGCCACGAGCTCGTCGCGTTGGGGTTTGTGAACTGAATAGAAGACGGGTGACCAGGAGTGGTCGGCGCAGTAGTGCCAGAATTCGTGCAGGTCGGCGATATATTCGTCGGGGTCGCCGAAGGGGCCGGTAGTCGTTAGGGCAATGCCGTGCAAGACCCGGTAGGCAATGGCTGAGCGGCCGGTGGAAGAGAACCAGTAGTTATTGCCCTCCCAGGTGGTCATGAAGGTCATGGACTCGCCGCCGGACTGAACCAGCTCGTTGGCCTGCAAGCGTTCATTTTCGTTTTGCAGGACCGAACTGCGCATCCAGCTCAGGAGCACAATGAGCACGATGAGCCAGAAGATGAATCCAATGGAGTTGTTGACAATGAGACCAGTGAGTGTGCGGGGGGAGAAGCGGGGCTTAAACCTGCTGGCTACGCCGTTGGTCAGGTAGCGGGTGGGCAATTCGGCCAGCGCCATGCTCAGGGTCGGCTGTGGTTTGAAAGACCCGGGGGAGAAGGTGACGCACAGCAGGTAGAAAGCAGCCGTTCCTAGCCATCCAAGACCGATGACCAGGGAGCCGATGCGCAGTCTGCTGGGCTTGGTCCGCACTGGGAAGTAGCGCATGTAGGTGCAGATGAAGTAGGCGAAAATAAGAGGAGGCAGGGCAATGGCGAGTAGGGAGGGGATGGCTCCGTGGCGCACAGCCTTGGCCAATCCTTCACCCAAAGTGAGCGGGACGACTAGGTAGTAGACCAGGGCTAGTACGACGGTCAGACCGTTGAGCACCAGGCTGGTCATGGCCGCCACGCGCCGACCGTGGTAAATACCCCAGGAGACCACGAGCATCACGGCAGTGGGAATCAGCAAGCTGATGAAGGTGGCGGCAGTCACTGGGCGGGTTAGGCCATATTGCGCATAGCAGGAGGCAGCTGAATTCGTTTTGAGGCAGGCGGACAGTTGCGCGGCGCTATGGGGACCGGAGCCCATGAACATGCCTAGAGGAGTGAAGACACCGGCTTTCACCTTGGACGAGGCGGTAACAATGGGGCCCAGTGCCAAAACAGTGGAGATAGCGCCCAAGAGATGGCGGGTTTCGTAGGCTGAGCGGCGACCAGCCAGTGCTCTGTCGGTGATGGGACCGTGCCAAATGCGGCCGACCAAGTGTCCGATCAGGGCGGCGGCCAGCGCGCAGTAGTTGCCGGGATTGCCAGTGTAGAGCACGAGCAGAATCAGCGAGGTGTAGCCAATGAGGTTGATCCGCCGCCGCCACAGGAGGTTGCTAAAACACCCGGCTGCCATGAGCGCGCCGATGACCAGAATGACAGGGTTGAGCGTCATCGGTATGCGCACGAACCAAGTCCAATGCGACTGTAATTCGTTGATACCGTAGCAGATGAGCAGGCCGGCAGCAGCGCCACCGATGGCGGAGATTAACGATGTTAAAATCACCCGCCTGCGGCCCAGCCGTGGTTCTGCGATGCACAGAATGAGGAGGACCAGAGCAGAATCGACAATCAGCTGGAGAGGACCAGAGGTGATGAATAGGGAGATGAGCAGCTTGGCGAACTGTTCAGCCAGGCCCGGTTGGCGGGGTACTACTCCCTGAAGCGCGGGAGTGGGCCTGGTAAAGAAGTCGGAGAGCGGCAAACCGATCCGCTGTCCTCTGGGCACGCGCAGAATGGCGAATATGAGCCAGACCAATAGGTTGACCACAATCATGCCTATGGTGAAACTCACGGCAAGCATGTGTACCCGGAGCCAGTGCTTGAAATCATCCAATAGCACCGATATGGCTGATTTCTCCATGGTGCTCGGGCCTTCGTGTGCTGCGCTCATACTCTGCTTTCCTCTACTGTCTACTTTTGGGAGCCAACAGTGATTTGCTTGATATTGGCATAACTATCTAATGACTTGCTCATGGGCCCTAGTCCCATCCGTTCTCCTAACCAGTTTAAGGCCGGTTCCCAAGACGCGCGTACCGCATGCCAATCATGACCAGTGCCTTGGGCTACGACGAGCACCACATCCATGCCTGCGCTGTGTGCAGCGTTGCCAATGGCAGTCATGCTGCCGATTGAAGCGGGGTCGCTGCCGCCCGCGCCAGCGAAGAAGCTCTGACTAGAAGGCGCGTGCTGGGCTATGGCTTTGGTGGGTACCTGCGCTTCGTAAGCCTGTTCGCTGCCGTGGAAATAGTTGGCAATCATGGATTCTTTGGACCCTTGGGTAGGGCCGAGCTCGCTGTCGGCGGGCATCATATTGCCAAAAATATTGGGATGCCGGGCACCGAGCTGAACGGAGCAGGTACCGCCCTGGGAAAAGCCTCCGACGGCCCACATTTCGGGCGAGGTTGCCGCTGGCAGGTGGTGGGTAATCCAGCGGGGCACATCTTTGGTCAGGTAGGTTTCAGCATTACCATAGACCGGAGAGTCCACGCACAGGCTGTTGTGGGTGGAAGCGCCGTTCTGATCGGGGGAGACCACAATCGGTGCTAAACCGTTGTGGTGACTGGCGTAGGTGTTCATCATGCTCTCAATGCCGCCAGCAGTAAAGAGGCGATCAGGGGAGCCTGGCTGACCAGCTAAGAGTACGAAAACAGGTAGAGCCGGTGGCCGCGAGCTCAAGGCCGCTGGCGGCAGATAGACGTCTGCTGTTCGTGCGTTGAAGTGGGAAGCTGGGTTGTCGATATCTACTGAGAACGCTGCTCCACGTTCAGGGTGGGCAGGCAGATTGTGCTTGCGAGCCAGGTGCTGCCAACGCTCCACACTCATGCCTGCCTTGCTGACCTTGCTCAACTCTAAACGCGGGTAGGTGGGTACAGCGAAAATTGATCCAATGGTAGTGTATTCGCCGTAAATCATGTCGATTCTCAAGGCTGTGGCCACGATGGTCATCACAATCATGAATGCCGCAACTACGCGCTTCCAGCCGTGGTTGAGCACAAGCGTGGTAATGCTAAAGCCCATAGCGGCGAAGCCCGCAGCCACGGCAAAAATCACCATCCACCCCAAGCTCACCTCGAAGAGGACGAAGACGTCGGAAATCAGCCAGGTGGCTACAAAACCTACGATAGCGGCGAGAAGGGCAATGACGAGTTCTCGACTCAGCTTTTTCCACTGGCGCTTCCAGCACTGGGCGATGACGAGGGCGGCAAGGCCTATGGCTGCTAGGCCAAAAATCGTCAGTGGCACCCAACCGATGAGCAGATGAATGTGAGCAAAGCGTTTGAGCATGGAACCCTTTCTTCGTCTATCAGTGTATATCTAGCTCTAGCTCTTCGCGTAAGAGAGAGCACGAAGCTAGTGAAATGACCAGCGTGGCTGTTGTGTACAAGTAGAGCAGGAGCATAGCACGGGCAAGTACAAAGCGGGTAGTCCATGCTATAGTTAATGATAATAAATCTCATTAGTGACGTAAGGTCCTGAGCATACGGCGATGTCAACCCGATATACGGAACCAGAAGAGGAGCACAAGAACGGTGACTCAGTTGAGTAAGAGAACCAGGGAGAAGTCGCTTGTTTCCAAGGTTTCGCGGGTGCCTGCGCTGCTGGTGCTAACGGTCCTCGTTCTCCTGTTCTCGCTCAGCGGATGCGGGCAGGCAGCTTCAGCCAACAACCCCTCTACCGGCGGCCAATTCCAGGTGGTCAGCAGCATCGGGCAGTGGTCAGCTCTCGCGCAAGAGCTTGGTGGCAAAACAGTCAATACTCAGGCCGTCATCAACAACCCCAACGTCGATGCTCACGATTACGAGCCTACGAGTTCGGACATTGGCTTAATTGCCCGGGCTGACCTGGTGATTGTCAATGGTGCTGATTATGACACTTGGGCCAGCAAAGCTGCGGCTGACAACGGCAAACAGGTGGTCAATATAGCTCAGCGCTCGGGCCACCGCTCAGGCGATAACCCCCACCTATGGTTCTCTGCACAGGCCCGCCTCCAAGCTGGCAAAGCCATCAGCCACTCATATCAAAAAGCGCGCCCGGAGCACAAGGATGACTTTGTGCGTATGTATGACCTCTGGCAGGCTAAGGAGAAGCAGCTAGGAGATCAACTGCAACAGGGTAGCCAGCAGATGCAGGGCATGACCTTTGCCGCAACTGAGTCTGCTGCCGACTATTTAGCTGCGGATCTGCATCTGAAGAATGTGACCCCGCGAGCTTTTGCACAGGCCGTGGCAAATGAAGGCGAGCCCTCGCCAGCGGATGTGCACGAATTTGAGCAGGCCCTGGCTACGCACCGGGCGCAAGTGCTGGTCTTCAATGAGCAAGAGGAGAGCGCTGTCAGCCGGCAGCTTTTGGCAGCCGCCAAGCGAGCCGGTGTCCCGGTGGTCGAGGTCAGCGAGCAGATGCCGACCAAGTATACGAACTTGACGGATTGGATCGCCGCCCTGTATCAGTCGTTCGCCCAGGCGGCACATGTAGCTCAGGCAGCCCAGTAGGGCGCTCCACTCGCTCTGGGCGCACTTTGTCTGACACGATGGGAAGAATGAACCAATATGTGTAACACGCAAGGACCGGTAGAGTCACCAGGCACAGGAGGTAGTGTGAGCGAGCCAGACGAAGAGCTGAGCCAGGATTCCCGCATGGACCACATGGACCGCATGGAAAACACGGACCGTACGGACCAGAACCGGCAGGACGCACCGGCGGCAGATGCGCCTACTGCGTCCAGCAAGCGCTCGCAGGATGTGTCTGATCGCTCTGGCAAGTACACTACTCCCAGCTGGGCTTACGTCATCCTCTTTGCGGTTTTCGACCTGGTTGCGGTGGCGATTTTGCAGTGGGGCGTGACCCTGAGCTCCTCGCGCGTCACCCTATCTAATCCGCTCATCGGCTTCTGGGGCTTCGTTTCGGCCATGTGGACCAGCCACCGTTTTGTGCTGGTGCTCAACATGCTGGCCATAGGACTGGTCTATGCCATCCTGCTGTTTGTGTTTAACCGCTTTTGGGTGGCAACGCCGATTTTGCTGGCCGCAGCGGGGATTATAGCCGTAATTGAGCACTTCAAGGTTGTGTCTCGCTACGAGACTATTTTGCCGTCTGACCTCAACTTTTTGCACGCCGACGCTGGCAATATCATGTCCTTCCTGCCCACCGGCTCCTTCTGGCTCATCGTGATGGCGGCCATCGCTATCGTCGTGTGCGTAGGTCTCAGCATCCTCCTATCCCGCCTGGACCGCTGGCATGGGCAGGTGGTGCGTACTGGCAACAAGAGGCTAGGTGCGTCTATTCGCCTGGCTGGCGTGGTCGTTCCCACGCTGGTGCTCGCCCTCTTCATGTCGGCAGTGGGCACCTACGGCACTTGGGCCAACTCCTTCTCCCGCTGGATGGGCGACCTGCCTTCCATGTGGGATTCGGTCTACGATTCCCAGCGCAATGGCACCTTCATCTCCTTCTCCCGCCAGCTCAATCCTAAAGTGATGGACAAGCCCAGCGATTACAACCAGGCCACTATGCAAAGTCTGGTCAAGCGCTATCAAAAGCAGGCTGACAAGGTCAACGCTGGCCGCTCGGCATATTTGAATGACAGCACAGTGGTCTACATCCTCTCGGAGTCGTTCTCAGACCCCACGCGCGTGCCAGGCGTGCAGCTCAATATGGATCCCATGCCCAATATTCGCTCCATTAAGCGCAATACCACCAGCGGGCTCATGCTCTCCTCGGGCTACGGCGGCGGCACGGCCAACATGGAGTTCCAGGCGCTCTCCGGCCTGTCGATGGCGAATTTCGACCCCTCGCTCACCAGCCCCTACCAGCAGGTCATTCCCGACCTCAAGTGGATGCCCATGGTCAACCAGAATTGGGGGGATCCCAAGAATTCTCAGGCCTTCCACCCCTACGAGCCGTCCATGTACTCCAGGGCGCAGAACTATAAGACCTTCGGCTTCTCCCACTTCTACACGCTCGCGGGTAAGGACATTATCAACCATCAAAATCGGATTGATAACTCGCCCTACGTCTCCGACCACGCGGCCTACCAGTCGGCCCTGGAGGAGATGCGGTCCAACAAAGACAACCAGTTTGTGGAAGTGATTACCATGCAAAATCACATGCCCTACAACGACTGGTACCGGGACAATCCCTACGAAGTGTCCGCTGCTGAAGGCGCAGAGCTCTTGGGAGACGATGAGCTGACCTCAATCCAGACCTATGCCCAGGGTGTGAACTATACCGACCAAGCCACCCGCGGCTTCTTAGACTCCATCGACCAGCTCGACAAGCCTGTTACGGTAGTGTTCTACGGCGACCACCTACCCGGCATCTACACCACGGCATCGGACGATAAGAACAACTCCCTAGCCCTGCACTTGACCGACTACTTTATCTGGTCCAACCGCGCTTCGACTTCCCGCGACGCGAACCTGAAAGACTCGGCCTATACCTCGCCCAACTTCTTCACCACGCAAGCTGCCGCGCACATGAATGCCAAGGTCTCGCCCTACCAGGCTTTCCTAACCCAGCTCAGGGGCAAAATTGCCGCGATTGAGCCGCCGGTGGTAAACCAGATTCAGGGCTGGGAGCGCATTCCAGACGGGCAGACCATCTACCTAGACCCCCAGGGCAAGCCCATGGACGCGCGCAACTTTGACCAGGAGACCAAGCGCCTCCTGCATGACTACAAGCTGATTCAGTACGACATCATGGCAGGCAATCAGTATTTGCGCAACACGTCCTTTATGAAGTCGCCCACCCGCGCCTCCGATGAGGCCAAGGCTCGCAAGGCTGCTGCCGCTCAGGCACCGCAGGTCCAGCAGGCACCGCAGGCGGGCGGGCAGAATACCAATAAGGAGCCAGGGGCGCAGCCGAGCGCAGCTCCCAGCGGTCAGTCTTCTGGTCAGTAACAAGAGCTTATCCAGCGGTACGTCCACATATTGAACGGTTAATGTCCAATATGTGGACATATTCTTGTCAAGATATGGAATTGCTGCCCTTTGCGCTCCGACCAGCGATAGGCCGGCATAGATTTCTCCTATATCGCAGAGCTTGCCAGGCGGTACTTTCGCGCCCTAAGCTGACAGCCAGTAAGCACCAGAAGACCAATGGCCATGCAAGCCACTAAGGAGGACGCGTGCCCGAACTATTGCGCCCGCAGGGCCCAGCGGCCATATCCATGTCGCATGTGAGCAAAATTTACCACTCCGATGAAGAAGGCGACCGCACAGCCCTGGCCGACATCAACCTGGACATAGCTGTCGGCGACATTTTTGGCATCATCGGTCTGAGCGGAGCGGGCAAATCCACGCTCGTGCGCTGTATCAACGGCCTGGAGACCTACCAGGGGGGTTCCTTGCGGGTGCGGGGGCAGGAAGTGTCCACTCTCGATGCCAAGGGCCTACGCCAATTGCGGCAGCGCACTGGCATGATTTTTCAACACTTCAACCTCATGCCCTCGCGCACCCTTTTGGGCAATGTGGAACTGCCCCTGGCCAATACGGGCATGACCCGGCGGCAGCGGACCGAGCGGGCGCAGGAGCTCTTAGACTTGGTTGGGCTCTCCCAGCTGGCGCAGTCCTACCCGGGTGAGCTCTCCGGCGGCCAGCAGCAGCGGGTGGCCATTGCCCGTGCGCTCGCTAACAGGCCCGACATTCTGTTGAGCGATGAAGCTACTTCGGCCCTGGACCCCAACACCACGAAGTCCATCCTCGCGCTTTTGCGGGATTTGCACGACCGCCTAGGCATTACGGTGGTGCTCATTACCCATGAGATGGCTGTGGTCCGCCAGATTTGTAACCGGCTAGCCGTCATTGACCAGGGGCGCATCGTTGAGGAGGGGCGGGTCTTCGACGTCTTCGCCAAGCCCCAGGCTGCGCTGACTCGCTCGTTCGTGGCTACCACCTCAAATCTTGACAAAGTCAACGATTTGGTGGAGCAGGATTCGCCAATCGTGCACCTGGAGCCGGGGCAAGTGCTCCTGAAAATGAGCTACTTATCCAAGGCCGTCAATCAGGCCGTGGTCTCGACGATTTCCCGCGAGTTTGATGTCGATGTCAACATTATTTTTGGTGACGTGGATGTGGTTGAGGGCTCGCAGTTGGGCGGCTTGGTGGTGCGCTTGGAGGGGTCGGCTGACCATGTTTCGGCGGCCTTAGACTACATGCGCAACCAGCAGATTGGAATTGAGGTGTTGAACCGTGGCTAATCTTTTGAGCTCTTGGTTTCCCAACGTGGCTTCCCGCCTGCCCGAGTTTTTTGACTCCTTTGTGCAGACGCTGATTATGGTGGCTGTTTCGGGCGCCATCTCCTTCGTGCTCTCGCTCGTCATCGGTGTGGGGCTGGTCATCACGCGCCGGGGCGGCATCCGTCGCAACGGTTTCTTCTTCAATATACTTGACAAACTCATCGATTTGTTCCGATCCATCCCCTTCATCATCCTCGCTGCGGCCCTGGTGCCGGTCACGCGAGCGCTGATGGGCACGGCTATCGGGCCTCGCGGCGCAATTTTTCCGCTGGTGGTGGGCATCACGCCCTTCTTCTCCCGGCAGATTGAATCGGCGTTGACCTCTGTGGACGCAGGTCTGATTGAGGCGGCCGCGTCAATGGGCATGTCTACCTGGCAGATTGTCTGGCACGTCTACCTGCGCGAGGGCATTCCAGCCATCATCCGCGTGAGTACTATCACGATTATTTCCTTGATTGGCGAGACGGCAACGGTTGGCATTGTGGGCGGCGGAGGCCTGGGCGACTTCGCTATCCGCCTGGGCTACCAGCGCTACATGTACGACGTGACCTGGGCCACCATCATTGTGTTGGTTGTGCTCATTGCCGTGATTGAGCTCTTCGGCCGGCTCCTGGCGGAAGTGGTGGAGCATTGAGCGGGTGCGCCTAGTACATTCGGCCCGAGAGCGTTGCCTTTGCTGCACGTTTCCAGGGATTGGCGGGGCTTTCGGGCCAATAAGTAAGTAACAAGCGCCAGTAAAGCAATGGCGAGTCAGTAGGAAGGAAGTGCCATGGCGGGAGTAGGCAGGTCTGGCAGGAAGCGCCGGGCTAAGATTGAGCTGGCCGCGCTGTCGGTGGCGATTATTGTGGCTCTGATCGCCATTTGTGGTATTTCCTACCACTTACACGGCAGTCAGCAGGGCAAGCAAGAGGTGAAAATCGCCGTCATCGGTTCTTCGGACGACCAAATTTGGAAGGCCGTTCAGGCTGAGCTTGACCGGCGGGGCAGCAATATCCAGGTTTCCCTGAAGCCCTTCCAAGACGCCATTTACCTGGACCAGGTGCTCAGCAACCGCGAAGTGGACCTGAGCGCCGGAGAGCACTACGCTTTTTTGGAGAACGATTCCAAGACGAACGGCTACCATCTGGCACCCATCGGTGACACCTACATTTCGCCCATGAACCTGTATTCCAAGCGCTACAAGCGGGCCAGCGACTTCCCCGAGGGAGCTAAAGTGGCCATCCCGAACAACGCCACGAATATGGGTCGGGCGCTTAAAGTTCTGGAGCGGGCCGGGCTCATCACCTTGCGCGACCCGAAAACGACCACGCCTGTTCCCGAAGATGTGGTGGGCAACCCCAAGCATCTGACCATTGAACAGACCGACCCGGCTGGCATTATCAACCTCCTTCCCGACTACGCTGGGGGAGTGGTGAATGCGAACTTCGTGATTGACGCGGGAATGAAGGTGACCGACGCGATTTTCCAGGTGCCCTACGACCTGAAAGACCCAGCCAACCATCCTTATGTCAATATCATTGTGGCCAACGAAGATCAGAAGAACAATCCCACCTACCGGCAGATTGTCGATGCCTACCACAGTAAGTCCGTGGCGACTACCATTAACCGCATCTACAAGGGCGCGTCGGTGCCTGCTTTTACCTACTGAGCCAACGCTCGCGGCTGGCTCGCTAGCATTTCGCCCAGGGGCTGCGGCACAATAGGATGATGACATGAGTTCGTAGAGGCTTGTGGAGTGCAGGCAGCATCAGTTGGCAGTAGCTAGAACGATATAGACGGGTGAGCGAGGTATGGGACGCATTCTTGCCGTGAGTGACGAGGCCTTGGGACAGCTGGCTCAAGTGATTGAATCCGGCGGGCTGGCAGTCATTCCAACGGATACGGTCTACGGCATCGTCTGCGACCCCTTCTCAGACGCGGCTATCGATGCCCTCTTTGAGGCCAAGCACCGCCCGCGGTCCAAATCCCTCCAGGTCCTGCTACCCTCTGTCGCCGCGATTGACCACTTGGGGCTAGTCTTGCCTCAGCCCTTGGATCGCTTGGCTTTAGCCTTCCTCCCCGGAGCCTTTTCGCCCATCTGCCAGGCGCACTCAGACTGCCGCCTGCGCACCTTGCGGCAGGAGCAGACTGGCAGAACGCAGGCCGTGCGCGTGCCGGATTCTCCGGTCTGCCGGCGGGCGCTGGCGGCTACAGGCCCACTGGCGGCGTCCTCGGCCAACCGTTCCGGTCAGCCCAGCGTCCAAACAGCCCATGAGGCCTACGCGCAGCTGGGAGACGCGGTGGACCTCTACTTGGATGGAGGGCCCACGCCTGGCCCCACGCCTTCCACCGTGGTAGCTGCCGAGCCAGGGCAGCGCTCGGGCATCCGCATCCTGCGCCAGGGCGCTATCGACGCTGCCAGCATCTACAAGCAGCTTGAGGGCCAGAGCGGGCAGGGATGCGCTGAATGAGGGTCTATCTACTGATTGCAGCCATAGCTGGGGGAGCGACCTGGTTGGTCACCCCCTTGGTCAGGCACTTGGCTATCCGCATCGGGGCTGTGGGCAAGGTGCGCGCCCGCGATGTGCACACGGTCCCCACCCCGCGCATGGGCGGGCTAGCTATGCTCGTAGGTTTTGCGGTGGCCATGCTCTTCGCCTCGCGCATTCCTTTTATTTCCGGGCTTTTTCAGAGCAGCCACCAGGCTTGGGTGATTCTGGCAGGCGCTGTGGCCATCTGCCTGCTGGGCATCGCAGACGACTTGTGGGACTTGGATTGGATGCTTAAGCTCGCCGGCCAGCTCTTGATTTCCGTGTTTGTCTCCTGGGGCGGTATCCAAATTATTTCCCTACCGCTGGGCTCCTTGGTCACGGCCTCGCCTTCGCTGTCGATGGCCATTACGGCGTTTTTGATTGTGGCATCGATTAACGCCGTGAACTTTGTGGACGGTTTGGACGGCCTAGCTGCCGGAATCGTGGCCATTGGCGGCATCGCTTTTGCGGCCTACTCGTATATCATCGCCCGTATTTCGCCCTCCTACGCCTCCCTGGCCACCCTGCTGGACGTGGCGCTCGTGGGCATCTGCGTGGGCTTTTTGCTTCACAACTGGCATCCGGCCAAGCTCTTTATGGGCGATTCGGGCTCCATGCTCTTGGGCTATTTAATCACCTGCGCCTCGATTGTGGTCACCGGTCGCCTGGACCCGGCCACCATCCACACCAGCCTCTACCTGCCCGCGTTCATGCCCATTTTGCTGCCGATTTTGGTGCTCTTCCTGCCTGTGCTCGACATGTGCCTGGCGATTGTGCGCCGCCTGAGCCATGGCCAGTCGCCCATGCATCCCGACCGCATGCACCTGCACCACCGGATGCTTAAAATCGGCCATTCGGTGCCCTCTGCGGTACTGATTCTATGGGGCTGGGCCGCCCTCTTCTCCCTGGGTTCGCTCAGCATCCTGTTCGTGCCGGCCAGTTATGCCTTTATTGGTTTTGTTCTAGCCGCAGGCCTGCTCACTATTGCCACGCTCTACCCGTACTACCGGCGCAGAATTCCGGAGATCCGCCGGGAGAATGCGGCATTGGCTCAGGCTCGACAGCTGTCTGGGAAGCCCGCCGCGCATGAGGCTGCACCTGGGCACGCTCGCATTGATTCGGACGAAAGTGACCAGTGAACCGGGCAACGCGCTCTCGTCGCCCGAGGCTTGTACTATCGTGCTATGGCTACTGTGAATTCTGCTTCAAATCCATCTTCCTACCAGCCTCTCCCAGATAAGTTCCAAAAACTCGGTCTGGCCTACGATGACGTGCTCTTGCTTCCCAATGAGTCCGACGTCATCCCCTCTGAAGTCGATACGACTACCCATCTGACCCGCAATATCACCATGAAGTCGCCTATTCTCTCGGCCGCAATGGATACCGTGACCGAAGCGCCCATGGCTATTGCTATGGCCCGCAACGGCGGTATTGGCGTGCTCCATCGTAACTTGAGCATTGAGGATCAGGCCAATCAAGTTGACATTGTCAAACGTTCTGAGTCCGGCATGATTTCCGACCCGCTGACCGTAACGCCTGACGCCACACTGGCTCAGCTCGACAAGCTCTGCGCCACTTACAAGGTCTCTGGCCTGCCAGTAGTTGACAATAACCAGCATTTGGTGGGCATTATTACCAACCGCGACATGCGCTTTGTGAACCCCGAGGACTACGGCAAGCTCAAGGTTTCCGATGTGATGACCAAGGACCACCTGATTACGGGCCCGGCCAACATCACTAAGGACGATGCGCACGAGATTTTGGCCAAGAACAAGGTGGAGAAGCTGCCCCTGGTAGACGACCAGGGCCGCTTGGCTGGTTTGATTACGGTCAAGGATTTCGTCAAGACCGAGCAGTATCCGGATGCCACGAAAGATGAGCGCGGGCGCCTGCGGGTGGCTGCAGCTGTTGGCTTCTTTGGCGATGCCTGGGAGCGCATTACGGCCCTGAAAGACGCTGGGGTGGACGTGCTGGTCGTCGACACGGCCCACGGTCACGCCAAGCTCATGCTCGACATGATTGCTCGCATCAAGGCTGACCATGCTTTCGACGGTGTCGACATCATCGGCGGTAACGTTGCCACTCGCGAGGGCGCCCAGGCCCTGATCGACGCTGGCGTGGACGCGGTCAAGGTGGGTGTTGGCCCCGGCTCCATCTGCACCACGCGCGTGGTGGCTGGTGTGGGTGTGCCCCAGCTCACGGCCGTCTACGACGCATCCCTGGCCTGCAGGCCGGCCGGTGTGCCCCTGGTGGCGGACGGCGGCATTCACTACTCTGGCGACATTGCCAAGGCTATTGTGGCTGGCGGCGACACGGTCATGCTCGGCGGCCTCTTGGCGGGCACGGCCGAGGCTCCCGGCGAGAAGGTCCTCCTGCACGGCAAGCAGTACAAGGTCTACCGGGGTATGGGCTCCCTGGGCGCCATGGCTCCGCGCGGCAAGAAGTCCTACTCGAAGGACCGCTACTTCCAGGCGGATGTGACCTCTTCCGACAAGGTAGTTCCCGAGGGAGTGGAAGGCGAAGTACCCTTCCGCGGCCCCCTCAATTACGTGCTCTACGAGCTGGTCGGTGGCCTCCACCAGACCATGTTCTACACGGGCGCCCGCACGATTGCCGAGCTGCAAGAAAAGGGCCGTTTCATCCGCATCACCGACGCAGCCCTGCGCGAGTCCCACCCCCACGACATCGTGATGACCAAGGAAGCCCCCAACTACTCCGGCTTCCACGACTGATAAGAAGTTCGCGGTTACGCGTCTTAGACTTGTGGCCCCGCACTACCGTTCTATCGCGGTAAAATGCGAGGCCACGAGTCTAAGACAGCGACGATACGGGGGATTTTACCGGCTCATCGTGTAACGCTTGCGTCTTCTGCGAATTATCGAGCGACCGGTCTGTCGGCCGCATACCGCTATACCGGCCAATGAACTGATGGCAATAAGCCCAAATCCGGTGGTGCGCACCAATGGGCGTGCACCAGCTTGGGGTAGTGCAAAAATAGTCAAATATGTGTATCCCTTTTTTAACGTTGTAGTATGCGTTACGCCGCTCTGTACCCACTCGATAGTGACATCCGTGGGACCACTTGGGCCTGGGGAGTAGTGAAAACCCAGTCTCCGTGACTATTTGGCCCACTAGCTGGACGCCAATTGGCACCGCTGTCCATAGAAACTTGAGTAACGGTAATGGCAGCAACTCCTACCAGAGCAGGCTGGTTCCGGTTTATGGTGGAATCGTCTCCCAACTGACCCGTGCTATTCCATCCCCAGCCCCAAGCGTGATTATTGGAATCTACGGCGAGAGAGTGATTCCACTGCGAAGAAACTTGGGTAAACTTTACTCCGACAGGTAGCGAACTTTTCACCTGCGTTGGAGTGGGTCTATCAATATTGGTCTTATCTCCTAGTTGGCCAACTGAGTTACTGCCCCAGCCCCATATATTGCCGTCACTGTCCAGAGCCATCGAGTTCCAATAACCTGCCGCAATTTGGACAAATCGGGTGTTGATTGGAAGGTTAGATTGGGATGCTACCGGTGTGATGTTTGGGCTTGAAGAAGCAGCTGCCGGATTGCCGATTTGGTTAGTGCTGTTGTCTCCTACACCGTAAACTTTGCCATCTGAGCCCAAGAGCAGAGTGTGCTGGTATCCTGCGCTTATGTCCGTATATCGGAATGATGCAGGAACTCCGACAGGCCTCGACATTTGCGCTGGCGTAGTGATATTACTTGCCACATTAGAGTTTCCGAGTTGGCCGTGATTGTTTAAACCCCAACCCCATGCTCGTCCTAGGCTGTCTATCGCTGTAGACCAATACGAGGCGTTTGATGCTGAGGCCTTCGTAATATGTACCCCACTGGGCATTGATACTGCCAATGGTGTGGTTTGACTGAGAGCTGCAGCAGGATTGCCTAAATCTCCATTCGAACTGGCTCCCCATGCCCAAAGAGTACCATCGGAATCCACTGCTAGTGAGTGGAAGGCGCCAGCAGAAATTTGAGTAAAAGTCACACCGACTGGCAGGCTGTCGTGTACCAGAGTTGGAGTGGCATTAGGGTTCGTGGAACTAGTTGTGCCGTTGCCGAGCTGTCCATTGTAGTTGTAACCCCAAGCGTACACTTTTCCGTCAGATCCCAGTGCCAGGGAGTGCAATTCTCCTGCTGAGACCTGGGTAAAGCGGAAGTCAGCTCCTACGCCCGCTGGTTTTGTAACTTTCACGGGCAACTGGCTATCGGTGGTGGATCCGTTGCCTAATTGTCCGTAAGTGTTCCAACCCCAGCTGTAAGCGTTGCCGTCCGAGCCGATGGCAAGCGAATACTGGTAGCCTGTCGAAACTTGAGTGAAGGTGGGCGCTCCTGCGGTTGGCGGGGTCACGCTTACTTGAGTTCCGCCCTCGCTTGGTCCACTGACTGGTTTGATGGAAAAACCTGACCATTGTGCGTACAAGGTTATATCGCCAGTAACTGGTGTGGTGAAATTATAGAGATGGTCGGGGTCGTTTTTGCTGAGCGACCATCCTATGAAAGAGCAGTGATTCTGGGTTGAGTCGATACTGGGATCAGGATTAGGTCGGGTGATGGTTTGACCGTCCAATACGATTTGTGCGCTCGGATCTCCGACTCCAGGCCCGGAGCTGTCCAATTGGAATTTGACTGTGTGTGGGGCTAAATACGTGTATTGCAAAGTCTGCGTCGGCTGTACTACACCATTGAGCATCCAATTTATTTGTACATACACTGTGCCACTAGTGTGGGCAGGTGTAATTACTTCCCATACGCCTCTGGAGGCATTGTAGGTAAGATTACGTCCTGCAACTCCAGCAAATGTCACACTTGTGGTGACTATTTCTCCACCAATGCGTACCGGTTTCGCGCGGGCAATGGTGGTCCCATCACCCAATTGGTTGAACTGATTGCTGCCCCATGAGTAAGCGTTACCGTCCGATCCTACTGCGAGAGAGTGAAAATGTCCGGTACTAATTCCTGTAAAGGTCACGCTTGTTGGCATGATAACTGGAACTGGGCTGGTGCGGGCTACGGAGCTGCCGTCGCCGAGTTGCCCTGAATCGTTGGCTCCCCATGCAAAAGCATTACCGCGCTCATCCAAGGCAAGCGTATGCAAGTATCCTACAGCAATTGATGATATGGGTATGTTACCGGGGAAAGTGACCTGTCTCGAGAGGCGATTACCGCTGCCCCATTCGTAAACAGCTCCGGCGCTGCTCAGTGCCACGGAATGATTTTGTCCTGCACCGAGAGATGTTATCTGTGCCGCGGATGGAAGATTAACTGACACTGGTGAGCTTTGATTTACAGCGCTAGTGTCGCCCAAGCGACCGTCTGCGTTACTACCCCAGGCGTAAGCCCGTTTATTGCTACCAACCGCAAGCGTGTAATCAACTCCTGCGCTCACTGCCGTCAGGGTAACGCCTGCCGGTATTTGTCCGCGTACAACTTGACCAGGGGTGGCACGGGCAGCAGTATTACCGCTAGCGAGCTCACCCCAACTGTTGGGGCCCCAAGACCACGCCTGCCCATTGACATCGATGACGACTGAATGCCAACCGCCTGCGCTCACTGAGCGTACCTTAACTCCGCCTGGTAGATTAATTCGGACTGGTACTGAGCGATTAACGAAAGTGCCGTCTCCGAGTTGTCCGTACCGGTTGTCGCCCCAGGCGTAAAGGTTTCCATCGCTGTCCACTGCTAGGGAATGATATTGGCCAGCGCTCACGCTGACCATTGTGGCATTGACAGGGGTAAGTACGCGAACTGGCCGTGAGCGGCTTATAGTCGTACCGTCGCCCAACTCTCCTTCTGGGTTGCGCCCCCAAGCATAAATATGTCCATCCTCACCAAGGGCAAACGAGTGGGTCTCTCCCACACTTAAGCTAGTAAATTTTGTCTCCGCTGGGCTTGGTGGCCGTAATGATACTGTGGTCCCACCAGCTATAGAGCCAGAAGTTGGAAACAATAAATACGAAGTGGCATCAGCATGAGCTGGTTGCAGATAGACCTCCCCGCCCAGGATAAGGACGGCTGCCGCAATTGCAACAGCTACCATTGAGCGTATTTTACGCATAATTCCCCAAACTAAACTGCTTTCAGTGCGTTCCCCAACGCGACTGATATACTCTCGAGTGTCCGCTTCAGGCTGTGTGCACACTTAACCATTTGTGCTGCATACAGCGCGGATAAAGTTATCGGCTTATAATTCTTTTAATATAGCCTAAGGTCAAGTCTGAATATATCTTGGTGTTTTGGCTGGTTTGGTCGTGCAGCGGGGATAAACTGAGTTGTTCGGCGAAATAGGTGGAAAGGCGATGGCTATGGCTGACCATAAGGATGAGGAAGTGTTCACTCCCGAAGAGTCGCGGATGATTTGGATTGACTGCGAGATGACGGGCTTGGATATTTTCCACGACGAACTGTGCGAAGTCTCCGTGGTGCCCACCGACTTTAACCTGAAAGTGCTCGACAAGGGCATCGACCTGGTGATTAAGCCCTCTGACGAAGCCGTGGCGCAAATGAATGACTTTGTGCGGCACATGCACACCTCTTCCGGGCTGATTGACGAGTGGAATGAGTCCGGCCTGTCTCTGGAGGACGCGCAGGAGCAAGTAGTGGACTATGTTAAGCAATTCCTGCCTGAGCGCGGCAAGGCGCACCTGGCTGGTAATTCGGTCGGTTCGGACAAGAAGTTCCTCGACCGCTACATGCCCGACCTGATGGACCTCCTTCACTACCGGGTGATTGACGTCTCCACCTTGAAGGAGCTGGCCCGCCGCTGGTACCCGGCAGTGTATCAGAATAAGCCCGCCAAGCACGGCGGTCACAGGGCTTTGGCTGACATCATCGAGTCGGCCGACGAGCTACGCTACTACCGGAATATGTTCTTCGCCCCGGCCCCTGGCCCGGACGCTGCAGCTGCCCAGGTGGGCGCTCAGGAAGTGGAGCGCACGTCGCTCTTGCGCTCATACGAGGAGGACGGCAACCCCGTGGAGGATGCTTCCACGCCAGAGAAGAAAGATTACTAAATCAAGTAAGTAATTATTGCTCAGTTTGATTTGAAGGAGGCCATGCCTGGTGACGGGCGTGGCCTCCTTTTGCTTATATGGTTGCGTGAAGCGGTCTGTAGTCGGACGGTAGCGGGGGAGTGTCAAGAAGGGGTGGGCAAGATGCGCGCGATGCCCTCTTGCTCGCTTTGCGCTCTGCTTTCTTCAAGCCTTCGGGTGAGCAAACGGCGCATGTACCTCGCGCGTGGCAGCATAAGAGTATGCAGCAATCAGAAGCTCTGACAATTTTGAACGCCGGCGCGAATGTCTTCCTCACCGGTGCTCCCGGCGCGGGCAAAACCTACGTGCTCAACGAGTTCATCGCCGGCGCTCGCCAGCGAGGTGCTAAGGTTGCCGTCACAGCTTCCACGGGCATTGCCGCCACACATATTAACGGGCAGACCATTCACTCCTGGTCGGGCGTGGGCATTTCCACGGTGATGACTGACAATCTCATCAAGCGCATCAAAACCCGGCGCAGACGGCAGATTTCCGCCGCAGATATCCTCGTGATCGACGAGGTTTCGATGATGCACGCCTGGCTTTTCGACATGGTGGACCAGGCCTGCCGGGCGGTCCGCCACAGCCCTGAGCCCTTCGGCGGCATTCAGGTTGTGCTCTCGGGTGACTTCTTCCAGCTGCCGCCGGTCTCGCGCTCGGGCCGCAACAATGACCTGATCGCGGCCAGCCCGGAGTTTCAGGAGTCTCGCGCCCGCTATGCTGAGGCTGGCAAGGACCCAGAGGGTTTCATCACAGAATCGCTGGTTTGGGAGGAGCTGGATCCTGTGGTCTGCTACCTGACCGAGCAGCACCGCCAGGACGACGGCCAGCTCCTGACCGTCTTGACCGACATCCGCGAGGGTGCCGTCACCCAGGAAGACCACGACGTGCTCGCCGGGCGCATTGGCAGCCAGCCCCAGCCCGGGCAAATTGCGGTCCACCTCTTCCCGGTCAACAAGCAGGCTGATACCTTAAATGACCTCCGCCTCTCGCAGATAGGGGAGGAGGCCCACGAATATGTGGCCACGCAGGCGGGCGACCCCCAGCTGGTGGACCGCCTGAAGAAGAACATGCTGGCACCGGAGAAACTAGAACTGAAGACCGGGGCCGCAGTGATGGCCCTGCGCAACGACCAAGACCACCAGTATGTGAACGGCTCCATCGGCACCGTCCAGGGCTTTGTGCCCCAGACCAAGGGCGGCTGGCCGATTGTGGCCTTTGAGAACGGCAACATCGTCACCATGAAGCCCGCCGCCTGGGAGATGATGGACGGCGAGGCGGTGCTGGCTGCGGTCAACCAGGTGCCCCTGCGCTGCGCCTGGGCCATTACGATCCACAAGTCTCAGGGCATGACTCTGGACCGGGCCGTGATGGACCTGCGCCGCACCTTCGCCCCCGGCATGGGCTACGTGGCTCTCTCCCGCGTCGAGGCCCTAGATGGGTTGTATTTAGACGGCATCAACGAGCACGCCTTCCTAGTCTCGCCCGACGCAGTCATCCTCGACTCCCAGCTTCGAGCCAACTCCCAAGCCGCCTGCTCCCGCCTGTCCGACGAGGGTCCCGACTCCTTCACCAAGCAGTCAGTAGGCCAAACAGAAGACGAGTTCGACCAAGACGTGCTCTTCTAAAACTTCGATCTGCTTCGAGGCTCAGTACGCGCTCTTGTCGGTCAAAGCGCATATTCTGGGGGGTATGAAATCCACTGCATTACGTATGTCAACACTCTTTTTGCGCACCTTGCGCGAGGACCCAGCCGATGCTGATGTCGACTCGGCTCGGCTCTTGCAGCGCGCGGGCTACATCCGCAAGGCCGCGCCCGGCATTTGGACTTGGCTGCCGCTCGGCCTTCGCGTCCTCAACAAGGTAGAGGCCGTTGTTCGCCAGGAGATCAACGGCATTGGCGCTCAGGAAGTGCACTTCCCGGCCCTGCTGCCGCGCGAGCCCTACGAGGCCACCCACCGCTGGGAGGAGTATGGCGACAACATCTTCCGCCTGAAGGACCGCCACGGGGCTGACTACCTGCTGGCACCTACGCATGAGGAAATGTTTACCCTCCTGGTCAAAGACATGTATTCGTCATACAAAGACCTGCCAGTGACCTTGTACCAGATTCAGACCAAGTACCGCGACGAATTCCGCCCGCGGGCAGGCCTGGTGCGCGGCCGCGAGTTCATTATGAAGGATGCGTATTCCTTTACCATCGACGAGGAGGGGCTCCAGCAGGCTTACCAGGACGAGCGGGCAGCCTACGAGCGGATTTTCCAGCGTCTGGGCGTCCACTATGTGATCGTCCACGCGGTTTCCGGTCCTATGGGCGGCTCTGAATCCGAGGAGTTCCTAGCTCCCCTGGCCATTGGCGAAGACACTTTTGCGCTGGCACCTTCGGGCAAGGCTTGGAATGTGGAAGCGCTGACGACTCCTGCTGTCGAGCGCATTGACTGCTCAAGCACTCCAGCTATGCAGGCTTTGGATACGCCAGATTCCAAGACTATTGAGTCTCTAGTGGCTCAGGCCAATGCCCTCCACCCCCGCGAGGACGGGCAAGAGTGGACTGCGGCCGACACCTTGAAGAACTTGATTATTGCCGTCAAGCATGCTGAAGATGACAAGCACGACAAGCCCTGGCGCGAAATTGTGGCCATCGGTCTGCCGGGCGATCGCCAAGTTGATATGAAGCGCTTGGAAGCCCACTTCGCGCCTGCCGAGATTGAAGAGGCCACCGAAGAAGATTTGAAGGCTCACCCCGAGTTCGTGAAGGGCTATATTGGACCGATGGTGTTGGGCCCTCAGGCTCAGGACGCAGACGGCATCGAAGAGCCCGTGCGCTACTTAGTGGATGCTCACGTGGCCGAAGGCTCTGAGTGGATTACCGGTGCCGACCAAGAGGGTATGCACGTATTCCATGCGGTCTACGGGCGCGATTTCAAGGCCGACGGCATGGTTGAGGCGGTGGAAGTGCGTCAGGGCGATATGAGCCCCGATGGCTCTGGCCCCCTGAGCTTCGAGCGCGGCGTGGAAATCGGTCAGGTCTTCCAGCTGGGCCTCAAGTATTCTAAGGCCTTGGACTTGAAGGTCCTCGACCAAAACGGTAAGGCCGTGCCCGTGTGGATGGGCTGCTATGGTATCGGTGTCTCCCGCGTGCTGGCTTGCATAGCCGAGTCTCACCACGACGACAAGGGCTTGGCCTGGCCCGCAGTTGTGGCCCCGGCTCAGGTTCACGTCTTGGCCACCGGCAAGCAGGCTGAGGTCTTCGAGAAAGCCGAGCAGCTGGTTGCTGCTTTGGAAGAGCGCGGCATAGAGGTCATCTACGACGACCGCCCCAAGGTTTCTCCAGGAGTCAAGTTCAAGGACTCCGAGCTCATCGGCGTGCCCCTGGTAGCTATTGTGGGCCGCGACACCATGTCCGACGGCACCATCGAAATTCGGGGCCGCGACGGCTCCGACTCGGTCTCAGTACCCGAGGCTCAAGCAGCCCAGGCCATCGCCGACAGGGTTGCTGCTCTAGTCTAAACAGGTTGAGCTCCAGACAAAACGGTGTGGGCTCCCAGACGTGAATTTCATCTGGGAGCCCACACCGTTTCGTCTAGTGGCCAGCAGATACGTGTAGACACGAAGGTTAGGCATGATCCGGCTGATAGACTGAGCTCAACGCTGGTGCTTCACGAGGAAAGTAGGCCCGCATGGAGACGAAGGGTGAGGGCCTGACCTATTGGGGTCTGCTGACGGACCGGAGCATTGGGCCTATGCTGCTGGCGGCCAACATCAGCCGGGCAGCTTCGGGTCTGATTCCCTTTGGCTTGGTGGCCTTCTACACGTCGCGCTTGCAGTTTATGGAGGCGGGCGTGGTTTCGACAGTCACTATGCTGGCGGGAGCGATTACGGCTCCGCTCAAGGCACGGCTGCTGGCGCGGATGAGCCCGGCCCGGCTCCTGCTGCCCCTGGCGCTGGTTGGCGGTCTATTGATTATTGCTGCGCAGACCATGGCCCTGGGCAGCATACCCTTTTGGGCCAGTGCGCTCTTTCTGGCACTCGGGTTTGCCTTTTTGCCGCCTACCCCGGCGGTGATTCGGGAGCTGTGGACCCAGCTGGCTCCCAGCGAAGCCTCCAGCCGAACCCTCCATGCGCTCGACTCGGTTTTGGAAGAGCTGACCTTCGCGCTCACCCCTCTGCTGACTTCCCTGATTTGGGCTATGAGCGACCCGTATTGGGCTATTGTGCTCGGCGTGGTCCTGGCTGCGGTGGGCAATGCGCTGATTATCGCCGTGGGTTCCCGGCGGGGGACGGCCACCAGGAGCCTACTGCGCACACCGATTCAGGCTCAGGAACAGGCGGAGGAGGGGACTGAAGGCCGGTCTAGGCGGCGTCGTTTCGGTCTTGGGTTGGCGCCTGGCGTGCTTGCGAATGCCCTGGCGCTCCTGCTGCCGGTTGCTTGCTTGGGACTGACGATGAGCGCTTTGACTATCATTCTGCCAGCCTGGTCGCAGAAGGTGACTGGCAGCCAGCCCCTGTCTGGCGTCCTGCTCAGCCTCATCAGCTGGTCGGGAACCTTGGCTGGGTTCATTTTTGGCCGCCTGCGCCTGCGGATTCGAGATTCGCGTCAGTATCAGTTTGAATCCCTGCTCATGCTCGCGGCCGTGGGGCTCTTCGCGCTCTCGGCTTTCCTGCCGTCCACGCCCGCTTTGCTCGTTGCCGTGTGTGCTGCGGTCATGTTTGGCGCCGCGATGACACCGATGTTCGTGAGTTCGTATGTGCTAGTGGGGCCCGCGTTCGCCAGCAATATTCAGGCCTCCATGAATGCGGCTCTCGGGTCGGTCTACAACCTGGCAGACGGCCTAGCCAGTCTCGCCTTCGCTGCCCTCCTGCAGGCCAGGGGCACCGGCCTAACCCTAGTAGTGTTGACCTTGTTCGTGGCCGCTGCCGTATGTTTCGGACTCTTCAGACCCGTTCGCCCGGCAGCCAAAGCTCCTGCAAGCCCAGGGCAGGACTGATCCGCAGGCCCGCAAGCTCCACCGCCCGAACGAGCTGCGAGCCTATAAGCTGAACTGGAGCTCTAGGGGGAGGTGGTCTTGGCGCTCGCCGGTGTCTAGGGGGCGGCAGGCGGTGATGGAAGAGGCTACGCGGTTGGAGGCCAGCCAGTAGTCGATTCTCCAGCCGGAGTTGTGGGCCTTGGCGGTGGGGACGCGCTGGGCGAACCAGGTGTAAATACTGCGCTCGCTGCCGTCGTCGGTAAAGTTGGGCGATACGTCGCCGTGCAGGAGACGGAAGGAGTCGGTGAAGCCGGCGTCTAGGAGCTTGGTAAAGTGCTCGCGCTCCTCGTCGGTAAAGCCCGCCGAATGGTGGTTGGATTGGGGGTTGGCTAGGTCGATTTCCTCGTGGGCCACATTGAAGTCGCCGCCCACAAAAACCGGCAAACGCTTGTCGAGCTGGTGCAGGTACTCGCGGAAGCAGTCGTCCCAGACCTCGCGGGCCTTGAGGCGGACCAGACCATTGCCGGAGTTGGGCGTGTAGACCGTGACCACATAGAAATCAGGGAACTCCAGAGTGAGCACGCGGCCCTCGCTGTCCATGGTGTCGGGGGCGCCAATCTGGGGGCGCTGCACATCGGGGGAGGGCAGGGACTTTTTGTAGAGCATCATGGTGCCCGCGTAGCCCTTGCGCGCCGGGGGCTCAGAAGTGTTGTAGACAATCTCGTAGTCGGGGAAGCGCTCGGCCAGCAATCCTAAAAGCATGGCTGTCTTTTTCTGGGTGGACGAGTTAAGCTTGGTTTCCTGGATGGCGAACACGTCGGGCGAGGCTTGAACGATGGACTCAATCACGGCCAAGGAGAGGGCGCTGCGGTCGCTGGAGCCGGCCAGGGCTGCGTTCAGGGAGTCGATGTTCCAAGAAATAAACGTGTACGCCATGCTCGTCCTCTCGTGAGAATGCTTCTGCAAACCAGTCTATGCGGCCCAGGTGACTGGCGGAAGGGGCAAGGGTGTGGACTTATCCACATTTTGCGAGCAGGGGGCACATTCGACCACATTGTCTGTTCAGCTTTCGCTCGCCTCCCACATGAGCGCATGATAGGAACTACCGCAAGGCTTAGAGCTGCATGAGACTGGTAGCGTTATGTTTCTTCCTTCTTGCTGACGCCGCCCGTCGACCAGCTCAAAGCCTTGCAGTCCACGCTTGCAAAGCGAAGCGCGGTTATGGGATGAAACGCACTTGAACAGAATAGGCGGTAATGCGATGGCAATGCATCAAGCGAGAATGACGGTTGCAGGATTTGTGGGAAAAGATCCAGTGAACATAGGCCAGGAGGGTTCGACGCCGGTCTGTACCTTCCGGCTGGGTTCTACGGACGGCTATTACGATACGAAAACGGGGGCCTGGCGCGATTTTCCGACAACTTGGATGACGGTACGGGCCTTCAAAAACTTGGCGACGAACGTCTTGCAGTCGGTCCACAAAGGCGATCCCGTGCTCGTGACGGGCTCCGTATCGACCCAGGAGTGGACGAAGGACGGTGCCCAGCGCTCTTCTCTCCTGTTGACAGCAGAGAGCATTGGCCACGATATGACCATGGGAGTTTCGCACTTTCAGCGGGTAAAAACAGGCGCGAGCCCCAGCGGCTCTGGGGCTGGGTACGCAAGCGAGCCGGGATACGCTGCTTCACCGGGTAACGGGCCGGAACCTTGGGACAAGGGTGAGGGTACGCAGTCGGGTGCGCAGGTGCTCAGCAGCGATACTCCGCCCGATCCGTTCGTTCCAGTGGATCAGGCAGATGATGCGGCCAGCAATGGCTCGGTTGAAGGAGGCGCAAAGCAAGGTTCGTTGAATAAGCAGAAGGCACCTGAGATGGTCTCAGATGCCTTCTAAGGACTGCCTGCTAGCGGTTCACGACTACCAGATGCTCACGCGCTCTTCAGGTGCCCGCCACATGCGGTTCTGGTCGCTCACCTGGAAAGCTTCGTAGAACTTGTCGACATTGGAGACGATGCCGTTGGTGCGGAACTCTGCAGGTGCATGTGGATCAATCTGCAGGTACTGCTCGGCCAGCTCGTTGCGCTGCTTGGTACGCCAGATAGAGGCGTAGGCTAGGAAGAAGCGCTGCAAGCCGGTGAAACCGTCCATTTGCGGAGCTGAGGCCAGAGCCTTCGAAATGCCTTCCGGGGTGGCATCTTGCGGCTGCCCAGCCTGCTCTTGCAGGGCGAATGCATAGGCTTTCAAGGCAATATTGACGCCTCCCAAATCACCAATGTTCTCACCAATGGTCAATGCACCGTTAACGTGGGGAGCCTTGCCGGGCGTGTCAGCATACTTGTCGGCCAGCTGCTGGGGAACGAAGCTGTTGTACTGGGCGATGAGCTTGCCGGTGCGCTCTTCGAAGTTCTTGCGATCTTGTTCGGTCCACCAGTCGTTCAGGCGGCCGTCACCGTCGTACTTGCTGCCCTGGTCGTCGAACCCATGGCCGATTTCGTGGCCGATAACCGCGCCAATTCCGCCGTAGTTGGCAGCGTCGTCGGCCTGGGCATTGAAGAAGGGAGGCTGCAAAATTGCGGCGGGGAAGACGATGACGTTCAGCGATGGCTCATAGTAGGCATTGACCGTCTGCGGGTTCATCAGCCACTCGTCCTTGTCCACTTGCTTACCCACCTTGGCGAACTGATAGCCGGTTTCGTAGAGGGCGGCGGCTCGCATGTTCTCCACCAGGCTGGCCTGCTCCGACACCTGCAGAGCGGCGTAATCGCGCCATTTGCTGGTGTATCCAATCTTGGGTTCGAACTTGGCTAGCTTGTCCAGAGCCTTGCGCTTGGTAGCCTCACCCAGCCAGTCAGAGGAGGAGATTGAGGCGTGGTAAGCCTTGATCAAGTTGGTGACCAGCTCCTCCATGCGGGTCTTGGAGGACTCGGGGAAGTGACGCTTGACGTACTCCATGCCCACTTCTTCGCCGCACACGCCATTGACCAGGGAGACGGCGCGCTTCCAACGGTCGCGCATCTGCGTGGTGCCAGAAAGGACCTTGCCGTAAAAGTCAAAGCTTGCTTGGTCGAAGTTGTGGCTCAGGTAAGAGGCCTGGCCCACGATGGTGTGAACTCGGGCCCAGAGCTTGAGGTCTTCAAGGTCGCTGGCCTGCCAGAGCGCGTCTAGACCTTCCAAAAAACTGGGCTCGTGGACGATCGTGTGTTCGAGCGCCTGCCGCAGATCAACTGGCTGGGCTTGGGCCGATGGGGTGGACTCGTAAGCTTGCTGCCAGGCGGTAATCCAGGCCTCAATGTCGAAGTGGGTAAGCGAGGCCTTGAGGGCTTCGAAGGAGGTGGGGTTGTAGGTCTTGTCTTCATCACGGGTGGCGACATTGTCCCAGTGCTGGGCGGCTAGCTTTGTTTCGAAGGTCATGAACCGCTCGGCCTGCTCGCGCGCCTCTTCTTCATTGTGGGCGTACCCGCCCAGTTGGAGCATCTGCGCGACCATAGCGACATAGGCTTGGCGGATGGGCTCATAGTGATCCTCGCGGTAGTAGGCCTCATCGGGCAGTCCGATGCCGCCTTGCGCGATGTGAATCACGTTGAACTCAGGGTTGCCTGGATCGCCGTAGACACCCATCTCGAAGAGGTCAGGAGAGCCAGAGGGACTTAAGGCCCCGAGGGTTTCAGTGAGCTGTGCCTTACTCTCAACCTGGTCAATGCGCTCCAGCTGGGGGCGGATAGGGCTTATGCCCGCTTTTTCGATGGCTTCGGTGTTCAGGAAGCTGCGGTAGATGGCGGCTGACTTGCGGGCGGGGGAGTCCTGGTCCTCTAAGATGTCACGAATCTGCCCCTCGGCATCTTCGGCCAGCTGGTCGAAGGATCCGAAGCGGGAGCGGTCGGCGGGCAGGGTGTAGGTGTCAATCCAGGGACCGTTCACATAGCGGAAGAGGTCGTCCTGCGGTTGAATGACGGAAGAAAACGATGCCGGGTCAAGGCCGGACTTGAGTTGTGTGGTATCCATACTGTTCAAGCCTAACCCTGGGTCCAGTCGCCCGCAAGATAAAGGACAGACATAGGCAGATAGACCGGGCCGTTTGGACGAGTATGAGCGTGGCAGATGTGTGTTTGCTTACAGTCCTTGCGCGTAATTGCGAGCGAAGAGCTTCAATAAGGCATAGACTGAGCACCAAGTAGTGCTGTTGAACAGAAGGGTAGAGGTTATGAGTGATCCAAACAATCAGCAATATGGGGCTTCCGACCAGGGCAACCAGGGGCAGAACCAATATCAGGGCGGCTACAATAACCAATATCAATATCAGGGCGGTCAGAATACTCCCAACAATCAGTACCAGCCCAATAATGGCTACCAGCAAGGGCAACCGGGGCCAGGGCCTGTGCGTGACCCTTTCCGCTTAATCGTCGAAGATTTGTCGACTAAGTCGGTAAATCTCGTGCGCGCCGTGTTCGGTATTGTGGGCGCGGCTGCACTCATTATTGGTGCAGCGCTTCTCATCGTGCCCGGTAAAACGCTCATTGTGTTCACGATTGCCCTGGGCATATATTTCATTATTTCGGGCTTGGTTCGTCTCATCACCTCAATCGTGGCGCAGGGAATGCCGGGCGGCTGGCGCGCCCTGGGCATTCTCGTGGGTATTCTGCTGGCTGTCGGTGGTGTGGTGATTGTTAAGAATACTGCGCTGTCCGCTTCCACTCTGCTGGTCCTCGTGACCCTGATTGTGGGCTTGGGCTGGATTATGGAAGGCGTGATGACGCTGGCTGAATCTTGGGCCGTGCCCAACAGTGGTTGGGCCATTTTTAGTGCAGTTATTTCGATTATTGCTGGTATTTTCATACTCATCAGCCCCTTGAGCTCTACGGTGATTCTTGTCATCTTCGGCGGCTGTGCGCTCGTAGTGCTTGGTATTACTTCGCTGATCCGCGCTTTCACCTTTGGCAAGTAGCTTTCAGGTGGGTCCAAGCGGTCAGGACAAAGCCATAGAGTGAGTACATAGTGTGGCGTGAAAGGAATAGGCAGCAGTGATAGAGATTAAAACCAAGCAAGAAGTAGAGCAGATGAAGCCTGCCGGTAAGTTCGTTGGCTCAATTTTGAAGAGCCTGCGCACCATGGCTAAGCCGGGCGTCAACCTGCTGGAGTTGGACGATTTTGTTAAGCGCCAAATTGAGTCGCGCAAGGGAGCAACATCCTGTTACGTGGACTATGCGCCCGACTTTGGTACGGGGCCCTTCCGCCATTACATTTGCCTGTCGGTCAACGACGCGGTTTTGCACGGTGTGCCCTTTGACTATGCCTTGAAGGAGGGTGACCTGCTCTCCATGGACTTGGCTATTAATGTTGATGGGTGGGTCGGCGATTCAGCCATTAGCTTGGTAGTTGGCGATCACGCTGATCCTGAGGATTTGCGCCTGATTAAGACTACTGAGGAAGCGCTCAAGGCCGGCATTGCGCAGGCCAGGTCGGGCAATCGTTTGGGCGATATTTCGGCAGCTGTCGGCGATGTGGCTCACGAGCAGGGGTACAGCGTCAATGTAGAGTTTGGCGGTCACGGCGTGGGTCATGTGATGCACGGCGATCCACTCGTTCCCAACGACGGCGCGGCCCACCACGGCTTTAAGCTGCGTCCAGGTCTGGTCATTGCTATCGAGCCTTGGTTTATGGCCGGTACTGACGAAATTTACCAGGATCCCAAGGATGGTTGGACCCTGCGCTCTGCTGACGGTTCGAGGGGTGCCCATTCCGAGCACACCATAGCCATCACTGAAGGCGATCCGATTATTCTCACCGCGCGCGACGAATAAGCCTCCGTAGGGGAGAGACGCGCAAGAGCCGGTTCCGAGCTTTGGGGCCGGCTCTCGCTATGCTAGAAGGACTATGAGCATCTACATTCAGAACGGTACTACAGCCAGCAATCACGACCTTTGACCTAGGGGATAAGGCCCTGCGCGGGCACAGGAGACAATCCCAATACAGAGTAGGCAGAGGACAGCATAATGGCAGAATTTGATTTTTCCCAAGCCTTGAGCGCGGCTCAGGCCAAGTACACGATGATTGAAAAAGCGCTGGATGTAGATGCTATGCGCTCGCGCGTGGCCGAGCTTGAGCAGGAAGCTAGCGCCCCCGGACTTTGGGACGACCAGGAGCATGCCCAGCAGGTGACGAGCCGGCTCTCCGCCCTGCAGTCCCAGTTGCGCAAACTGGAATCGGCCAAGAGTCGATTGGATGACGTGCAGACCTTGGAGGAGATGGGGCGCGAGGAAAACGACCACGACACGCTGGTGGAAGCGCAGCAGGAAGTTGAATCGATCGGCAAAGATTTGGCTGATATGGAGATTCAGACCCTCCTGGATGGCGAGTACGATGAGCGACCGGCCGTGGTGACTATACGTTCGGGTGCTGGCGGCGTGGATGCGGCTGACTGGGCGCAAATGCTGATGCGCATGTACCTGCGCTGGGCCGAGCGCCACGGTTACCAGACCAAGGTGATGGATACTTCATACGCCGAAGAGGCTGGCATTAAGTCAGCCACCTTCCAGGTCAACGCTCCCTACGCCTACGGCCGCTTATCGGTGGAAGGCGGCACCCATCGCCTGGTGCGTATCTCGCCCTTCGACAACCAGGGTCGCAGGCAGACCTCCTTCGCGGCCGTCGAGGTGATTCCGCTAGTAGAGCCTACCGACCACATCGACATTCCCGACTCGGACATTCGAGTGGATACCTACTGCTCTTCCGGTCCTGGCGGCCAGGGAGTGAATACAACGTATTCGGCCGTGCGCATTACCCATTTGCCCACGAACATCGTGGTGACCATGCAGGATGAGCGCAGCCAGATTCAGAACCGTGCCGCGGCCATGGCCGTCCTTCAGTCCCGCCTCTTGGTCATGCGCCACGAGGAAGAGGCGAAGAAGAAGAAGGAGCTTGCGGGAGACATCAAGGCTTCCTGGGGCGACCAGATGCGCTCGTATGTGCTCCACCCCTACCAGATGGTCAAGGATTTGCGCACCGGCTACGAGACTTCTCAGACGCAGTCCGTGTTCGACGGTGATATCGACGCCTTTATCGAGGCTGGTATTCGCTGGCGGCACCAGCAGCGTCGGCAGGAGCAGGCCGAGCAAGAGGGAAAGTAAAAAGCTGGACGGCACGCTGTAGGCTACAATAGCGGCATATAGCGAGCTTGAAGGGGTAAGCGTGACGCTTCTGGGTGAAAGCGAGTAAAAGCTCCCTAGCTTTTCAGAGAACTCAGGTATCGTAGGGCTTTGAATCTGGCAAGGAATGGAGAGGGTATGGCGCTGATTTCACTTGAAGACGTGACCAAGGTGTATCCCAAGGGAACGCGTCCTGCTCTGGACCGCATCAATCTTGAGGTAGAGCGTGGCGAGTTTGTCTTCCTCGTGGGAGCCTCGGGGTCCGGCAAAACGACCTTGCTGCGTCTCCTACTGCGCGAAGAGGAGGCCACGGAGGGCGAGATACGTGTGGCTGGCAACGATCTGAGGCGTCTGAAGAGCCGGCAGATTCCCCTCTACCGCCGTTCTATTGGCTTTGTTTTCCAGGATTACAAGCTGCTGACCAATAAAACGGTCTGGCAGAACGTGGCTTTTACCCTTGAGGTGATTGGCGCCCGCCGGTCCACTATCAAAACCATGGTGCCCCAGGTGCTGAAAACGGTGGGCCTGACCGGTAAAGAAAACAACTATCCCCGGGAGCTTTCGGGTGGTGAAGCCCAGCGAGTAGCCCTAGCCAGGGCCTATGTGAACCACCCCGGCATTCTGCTGGCCGATGAGCCCACAGGCAACTTGGATCCCACTACGTCTCTGGGCATTATGGAAGTGCTGGATGCCATCAATCGCACTGGTACCACGATTGTGATGGCCACCCACAACGAGGAAATTGTGAATTCGATGCGTAAGCGCGTGGTGGAGCTGCACGGGGGCAAGATTATGCGCGACGAGCGCCACGGCTTATATGATTCAGCGAAGTTCTTCCCCGATGCCGAGGTGGAGGCTAAAGCGCAACAGGCGTTGGGTAAGGCGAGCCTTACTGCGCCGGCAGCTGCTCAAACGCCAGTAGCGGGTGGCGAGTTTAGCAATGAAGGAATCGCTCGCTTGGCTTCCTCTGTGCACGCAGGGCGTACGGGCCGCTATGGAGAGGTGTTTAGCTCCGTGGAAGAGACGCTGACTTGGGGCAAGGGGCTTCACCTCGATTTGGAGTCCGAGTCAATTGAGCAGACACCTGGCCAGGATGAGGCTGGGCAGGGCGGAACTGCCACCAATACCAATACCAATACCAATACCAATACCAATACCAATACCAATACCAATACCAATACCAATACCAATACCAATGCCCAGTCGCAGGAGCGTGAACAATGAGATTGCGGTTCATTCTGTCCGGTACCTGGGACAGCCTTAAGCACAACGGTTCTATGATTCTGTCGGTCATGCTGGTGACCTTCATTTCTTTCATTTTTATCGGTGCTTCTGGGCTCATGCAAGCCCAGATTGCCAAGGCCAAGGGCGACTGGTATTCCCAGGTAGAAGTGGTGGTGTGGCTGTGTCCAGATGGGGCCAGTCAAGCGGCTTCTTGCGCTGCGGGCAAGGCACCTTCGCAGGCTCAAATTGCAGGCTTGGAAGATACGATTCACTCTGAGCTTGGCCAGGCTGTTTCCAAGATTTCCTACGAGAGCCGGGAGGACTTTTACAAGAACACTTTCTTGAAGCAGTATCCCAATGGCTCCTATCAGGGCCGGACCCTAACTGCCGCCGATATGCAGGACTCTCTCCGTTTGAAGTTGAAGGACCCGACGAAGTATCAGGTGGTCAATGAGGTGCTCACTGGGCGTGACGGTGTGGAGGAAGTTCAGGATCAGCGGGAGATTTTCGATCCCGTCTTCAACATTTTGAACCGGGCCACGGTCGTGACGGTGGTGCTGGCGGCCGTGATGGTGCTGGTGGCTATTCTGCTCACGGGTACCACCATCCGTTTGAGTGCGGCTTCGCGCAAAAATGAGACTGAGATTATGCGCCTAGTTGGTGCTTCCAACTGGACTATTCGGCTTCCATTTATTATGGAGGGTATGGTCGCCTCGCTCTTGGGTTCGGTGCTCTCAGTAGCAGCTTTAAGCGCCATTGTGAAAGTGTTTATCACCGACTGGCTGGCTCAAACCGTGCAGTGGATGCCGTATATTAATCAGACCACTGTTTGGCTGATGGCACCTGCCTTAATTGTGGGAGCTATGGCGCTTTCGGCCCTGGCTTCCACGGTCTCGCTCCGGCGGTATTTGAAAGTGTGAGCCTAGGCATGGGTCAGGTAGCAGGTGAGGGGCACGATACGCTAGCCGTGTAAGTCCTGTGAGTGTCGGTCGTGCTTTCAGTTCTATAGCCTACAATATGGCTTTACGGACGTATGGAAAGGTTGTTTCTGGTGAGACGGATGAAGCGATTGCAAGCCGGTATGGGCTTCGCTTTGACATGCTGTGCGCTCATGGCAGCTACGGTGACGAGTGTAGTGGTAGACAGCCAGCCGGCGCAGGCAGTGACGTGGAGTCAATATCAGCAAAAGATTAATGATAATGAGGCCCTCAAAAAGCAGCTCGCGGGTGTAAATTCACAGTTGGCCCAGCAGATTGAGGCTCTCGACAATCTGAATTCAAATGAGATTCCAGCGGCCCAGCAGGCTTTGACGCAGTCACAGCAGCAATTAGACCAGGCCAAGAGTCAGGTGCAGGCGACCAATGCTCGTCTGGAGGCGGCTCGTAAAGACAGGGATGCTCTTCAAGAGAAAATCAAACAGACCGGCGCGGAGTATGACGACGCTAAGGATGCTGTGGCGCAGATGGCCCGCAAGAGCTTCCACGGTTCGCAGGCCACTACGGTGATGGATGTAGTGACGAAGTCAACGTCTACGCAAGAGTTCGTGGATAAGATGCAGTCTGACGCGGCTCTGACGCGCAGCCAGGCCAATGCGGCTAGCGACGCGGCTAGCACCATGAGTACGTCCATGAATCGTAAGGACCGCTTGGAGGCTATCGAGCAGCAGATAGCTACCCTGAAAAAGCAGGCAGACCAAGAAGAAGCCAGTGCTCAGAAGGCGGCTGAAGATGCTCAGGCCAAGCAATCCCAGCTGCAGGCCTTGCGAGACCAGGGTGCCAAGGCCCGCCAAGAGTTGGAATCCCAAAAGGGCTCTCTCAGCTCGCAGAGTGCTCAAGAGGCTGCAGATATTGTCGCCATGAAGTCTGAAATAGACGCGATGGCGGCCGCAGAAGCAGCTTCCAAGGCTGCTGCCTACGATCCTCACGCTGGTGGTGCCCAACAGGTGGGCACTGCGCCCTCAAATCCGGCCCCTGTGGCCGCTCCCGCTCCGGCCGCTCCGGTCGGCGGTGGCTCTGCTTCCGGCATGGATTATGCCGTTCCCGGCTCCTGCCCAGAAGGTTCGGGCTCCTGCTACGGGCATCCAACTGGTAACTCGGTCGGTGGTTCCGCTTATCCGGCCAGGAACTGCACTCTGTGGGCCTACATTCGCCGCTCTCAGCTAGGTTTGCCTGTGGGCTCCTATATGGGTAACGGTGCTGACTGGGCGAATAGTGGACGCAGTATGGGGTATTTGGTCAACAACACGCCTCATGTGGGTGCTGTCATGGTATTCGCTCGCGGGCAGCGCGTGACCAACTGGTACGCTGACCCCCAGTACGGGCATGTGGCCGTGGTGGAGCGTGTCAACGGAGATGGTTCAGTGCTGGTCTCGGAAGGCGGCACGGGCTTCCCAACTTTCCCCTACCCGGAAGTCATTCAAAATGCCAGTTCCTTCCAGTATGTTCACTACTGATCCGTACGGTTTATTTGGCGTGCGAATCTGCTAGTGGGTGTGGCGGATTACCGTAACGTTCGATGTTGGTGTGCAAGGCGCTGCTCGTGAGCGGGTGGCGCCTTTGCTGTTCGGTGAATCTGGCTGCCTTGGGCTATGCTAGTAGGCAGGTGTAACAGCGCAAGCTGCCTAGGAAAGGGGGATTGCTGTGGCTAAAGAAGAAGGTACCAAGCTGATCGCCCAAAACCGGCGGGCGCGGCATGACTACACGATTGAAGACCAGTACGAGGCCGGTATTGCTTTGAGCGGCACTGAGGTGAAGTCTTTGCGGGAGGGCAGGGCTTCGCTGGCGGAGGCGTACGTCTCGATTGACCGCTCTGGAGAAGTGTGGCTGGAGGGGGCGAACATACCTGAGTACTTGAACGGTACCTGGAACAATCACGCGCCCAAGCGCAAGCGCAAGCTTCTGCTGCACGCCAAACAAATTGAGAAGCTCAGTCGGCAAATCGAGGCCAAGGGCTACACGATTGTGCCGCTCAGCCTTTACTTTAAGGACGGTCGGGTCAAGGCTGGTATTGCCCTGGCTCGGGGCAAGCATGAGTACGACAAGCGGCAGAGTCTGCGAGAAGAGCAGGACAAGCGCGAGGCTCAGCGGGCCATGCGCTACAAGAATCTGCATAACTAGCCAAGCGGCAGCAATGGTTTGCATGCCCCCAGCTCAGTAGAGTTGGGGGCATTTTTGTAGCCTCCTAGTCTCATCTCCGTATTTATACATTCGCGACACGCCGAAGATAGAGCATTTCTTCGATACTTGAAGAGGTTAAAACCCTTGGAATGAAGCCGATTTATGGGTGGTAGTGCTCGATGCATAACAATACATTTTGGATTTCAGAGTGCATACTCATGCAAATAAGTGCATAATAGTACTCAGGCAATCACAGCAGCAGGGGGTTGAAGTAGCTCAAGCAGCTGGAAAGACAAGTCCATCGTGGTAGAGAGAGGATACGAATATGAAGTCCATGAAAGCGCTAGCGGCAGCGGCAATCAGCGTAGTGGTCTTGGCGAGCTTGGGGGCTTGCGGCACCACAGACGAACCTGACAAAACTAGCGGCAGCAAGGACAGCTCGTCGAGTTCGTCGAACTCGCATCCGTCTGCCTACGATGTGTCGGGCATTAAGAAGGACGATGCCATTGCTGCCCTCGTGCCCAAGTCTGTCTCTGAGGACGGCAAGTTCACCGTGGGCATGGAGACCACTTACGCGCCCGGCGAATTCGTGGGCGAGGACGGCAAGACCCCGATGGGCTTCGATGTGGATCTTTCCAATGCCATTGCTCAGGTTATCGGATTGAAACCCGAGATGGCTTCGGCCGCCTTTGATGCCATCATTCCAGCCATTGGTAGCAAGTACGACGCTGGTATCTCCTCCTTCACCATCACCAAGGAGCGTGAGCAGGCCGTCGATTTCGTCTCTTCCTTCAAGGCCGGCACAGCTTTTGCCGTGCAGAAGGGCAACCCGAAGAAGCTTAAGGATAGCGACCTGTGCGGCTCCAAGATTGGTGTACAGACTGGCACCATGGAAGAGCAGGACGCCGACAAACTCGCCAAGGATTGCAAGGCCCAGGGCAAGAAGGACATTGAAGTGCAGTCCTACAAGCTGCAGACTGATGCGGCTACGGCTGTGATGACCGGCAAGATTGACGTGTTCTACGCGGACTCCCAGGTGACCGGCTACGCCATCAAGCAGACCGAGGGCAAGTTGGAGCAGCTGGGCAAGGACTCAGACGTGGTCTTGCAGGGCATCGCCATCAAGAAGGGCGACCAGCAGATGACCAACGCCATGCAGAAGGCTATGCAAAAGCTCATTGACGATGGCACCTACGGCAAGATTATGGAGCACTGGGGCGTGCAGTCTGGCATGATTGACAAGGCTGAGATCAACCCCGAAGTGGCGGACTGATCGACGCGCTCTTGGTGCAGGTGAGCGGGCTCGAAGGTGGGTCCGCTCGCTGGCGTGCTGGCCGCTGACGCAAGGCTATCTAGTCAGCGGGCAGATGCCCAGCAAGTTGGCAGGGCCTGCGGGAAGAATTGTGGTAAGCGCTAAGCAGTAAGCATTAAGCAGTAAGCATTAAGCAGTAAGCGCTAAGCAGTCAGCAGTAAACAGCCAGCACTTAAGCAGTTTGAGAGCAAGACGAGTAGGGCAGCAGTAGAGGGTAGCAAGAAAGCAGGGGATGCAGATGTTTGGACACCGACAGGACGACGAGCTAAATATACCAGGGCGCATTCACGCGCGCCCGGTCAGGAAGCCAGGGCCTATCGTGGCGGCCGTGATCGTGGCGATTTTTGTGGCGATGCTGGCGCACGGGCTGGTTACGAACCCGAACTTTGACTGGCCCACGGTGTGGAAGTACCTCTTTAATGAGCATGTGCTGGACGGCATTAAGTGGACCTTGCTCCTGACGGTCTACTCCATGGTGCTGGCCACCGCCCTGGCGATTGTGCTGGCGGTGATGCGCAAGTCCACCAACCCCGTTCTACGCTGGGTCTCCTGGTTCTTTATCTGGTTCTTCCGTGGCACCCCTGTTTACACGCAGCTGGTGTTCTGGGGCCTGTTCGCGGTGCTGATTCCCAAGCTAGCTATCGGCATTCCCTTTGGGCCGGAGTTCTTCTCCATCGACACGAAAGACGTGCTCAATGCCACGATTGCTACGATTTTGGGTCTGGCGCTCAACGAGGCAGCCTACCTGTCGGAGATTGTGCGCGCTGGGATTGAGGCCGTGGACCCCGGGCAGACCGAGGCCGCGCAGGCCCTGGGTATGCCGCGCTCGATGATTATGCGGCGCATTATTTTGCCCCAGGCCATGCGCATTATTGTGCCGCCTACTGGCAACGAGACCATCGGTATGCTCAAGACCACTTCGCTGGCCCTGGCCGTGCCCTTCACCCTGGAGCTCCAGTTCGCCACGAATGCCATCGCCAACCGCATTTATAAGACCATTCCTCTGCTCATTGTGGCCTGCATCTGGTACCTGGTCATTACTTCCGTGCTGATGGTCGTTCAGGCCCAGTTGGAGAAGCATTACGGCAAGGGCTTTGATTCGCGCCCACTAGTGGGTTCCGACAAGCCTAGCAGCAGCGCCACGAGCGCAGACAGCTCAGACAAGCAGAAAGTTGACAAAGTAAATCAAGTGATGCTGGCAGGATTGAACGCATGAGCGCGGCGGAGCGAGGGAAAGGGAGAGCTATGGCGGAGCAGGATAGCGGGCAGGAATCCAGGAACCAGGCCGCAATCGTGGTTCAAGGGGTTCACAAGGCCTTCGGCAATCTTCATGTGCTGCGGGGCATCAATCTGGAGGTAGAGCCGGGCACAGTGACAGCCATCCTAGGCCCTTCCGGGTCGGGTAAATCGACACTCTTGCGGCTGATTAACCAGTTGGAGGAGCGCACGGCGGGCGATATTTATGTGGGCGGTGAGTTGACGGGCTACAAGCGTCTAGAGGGCGCGAACGGGCCGGTTTTGCAACGCTTGGACGAGAAGGCTATCGCCCAGCAGCGTTCTAAAATTGGTATGGTTTTTCAACGATTTAACCTCTTTCCCCACATGACTGCTCTGGCCAACGTGATGGAGGCACCGGTTCATGTGGCGCGCGTGCCTAAGGCGCGTGCCCAGGAAGAAGCGGTCAAGCAGCTGGATCGCGTAGGTTTGGGCGACAGGCTCGACTACTATCCCTCCCAGCTCTCCGGCGGCCAGCAGCAGCGGGTGGCGATTGCACGCGCGCTGGCCATGCACCCTCAAATTATGCTCTTCGATGAGCCCACTTCCGCCCTGGACCCTGAGCTGGTGGGCGAAGTCCTGGGTGTGATGAAGCAGGTGGCCGCTCAGGGGATGACCATGGTAGTGGTGACCCACGAGATGGGCTTTGCGCGCGAGGTGGCTAACCAGATTGTCTTTATGGACGAGGGTCTGGTAGTGGAGCAGGGCGGTCCTGAAATTATTGACCATCCTCACTCGCCGCGCTTCCAAGCCTTCCTGCAGACCGTGCTCTAGGTGGGAGTGCAGAGTGTGAGCCTATTGCCGCAAGTTGGGTGTCTGCTCGTTCTTGTAAATATTGCGACAGGAAGACCCGCTTTGAGCGTAACTTTGGCAGGCTTATGCCTAGACTGGTGACTCATGTGTGGAATCGTCGGATATGCATCAACTATGACAACAGCCTGTGGCAAGCCGCTCGAAGTGTGCCTGCAGGGGCTCGGACGGCTCGAATATCGGGGGTATGATTCGGCTGGCGTGGCCCTGGCTGCCCCGGGGATGGACCGGGTGGCCTGGCGCAAGAAGGCCGGGCGCTTGAGCAACCTTGTGCACGACATCGAAGCGCAGCCTATGCCGGCAGCTACGGTGGGCATCGGTCACACCCGCTGGGCCACCAACGGCGAGCCCTCCGACGTGAATGCGCACCCGCATTTGAGCCAGGACGGCAAGATTGCGCTCATCCACAACGGGATTGTGGAGAATGCGGCCCAGCTCAAGTTCGACCTGCAGGCCGAGGGGTACACCTTTGCTTCCAGCACCGACAGCGAAGTGGTGGCGAAGCTCCTGGGCAAGATTGCGAACACGGTGATTGAGGAAACCGGCTCGCCAGACCTCTTTGAAGCCGTCCGCCGCACCGCCCGTATGCTCACCGGCGCTTTCACAATTCTGGCCGTAGACTGCCGGCAGAGTGATATTGTGGTCGGCGCCCGGCACGATTCTCCGCTCGTCGTTGGGCTAGGAGACGGGGAGAATTTCCTGGGCTCGGATGTGGCTGCTTTCGTGGCCTACACTAAAGAGGCTATGGAGCTGGGGCAGGACCAGGCGGTCTGTGTGAGCGGTGAGCGCGTGGAAGTCACCGATTTCGAGGGCAACCCTGTCACGGACTCCAAGCATTTTACGGTCAACTGGGACGCTTCTGCCGCGCAAAAAGGCGGCTGGGACTCCTACATGGACAAGGAAATTCATGAAGATCCCCAGGCCGTAGCCGACACGCTCTTGGGGCGCTTCGACACCAACGGCGACCTGAATTTGGACGAAGTGCGCATAGACCCCGAGACCTTCCGGCAGATTGACAAAATCATCATCGTGGCTTGCGGCACGGCTTCATACGCAGGGCTGGTGGCCAAGTATGCGATTGAGCACTGGGTGCGTATTCCAGTGGAAGTGGAGCTGGCCCATGAGTTCCGCTACCGGGATCCGATTTTGACCCCACGCACGCTGGTCGTGGCTATCTCCCAGTCCGGCGAGACTATGGATACGCTCATGGCCCTGCGCCACGCCCGGGAGCAGGGTTCGCAGGTGCTCGCTATCTGCAACACGCAGGGCTCCACGATTCCCCGCGAATCTGACGCCGTGCTCTACACGCACGCCGGGCCGGAAATTGCCGTGGCCTCCACCAAGGCGTTCGTGGCGCAGATTGTGGCCGCCTACCTTTTGGGCCTCTACCTGGCTCAGGTCAAGGGGACTATGTTCCGCGACGAGATTCACCAGATTGTGGACTCCTTGAAGGTCATGCCGGAGAAAATTCAGTGGGTACTCGACACGCAGGCTGAAAAGGTGGCTCGCGCGGCCACTAGCCTGGTCGATGCCAAGTCCTTCCTCTTCCTGGGGCGGCATGTGGGCTACCCGGTGGCCATGGAAGGTGCCTTAAAGCTCAAGGAAATTGCTTACACCTTTACTGAGGGCTTCGCTGCGGGCGAGCTTAAGCACGGGCCCATAGCGCTGGTGGAGCCGGGGGAGCCGATCGTGGTGATTGTGCCTTCGTCTCGCGGGCGGGATTTGCTGCATAACAAGGTCATCTCAGCCATTGAGGAGGTCAAGGCCCGTGGGGCGTTCGTGGTGGCCGTGGCTGAGGAGGGCGACCCGGATGCCGAGCGCTATGCGGACGTGGTCTTTTACAGGCCCGCTTGCCCCACGCTCATGAGTCCGCTGGTGGATGTGGTGCCCCTCCAGCTCTTCGCCCTGGATATGGCGAAAAATAAGGGCTTGGACGTGGACAAACCGAGGAATCTGGCCAAGTCGGTCACTGTCGAGTGAGTGCCCATGGCTCCTAAGCGCCACCGGTGGGTCACCAGCGAGCCGGACATCCCCTTTGAGCTGAGCATCGTCTACGAGGATGAGCGCATTATTGTGGTGGACAAGCCGCATTTTTTGCCCACTACCCCGCGCGGCATGTGGTATCGCAGCTCGGCTCTGATGCGCCTGCGGGAGCGCCTGGGAGAGCCGCAGATTACGCCTGCCCACCGCTTGGACCGGGCCACGGCTGGAATCTTGGTTTTTGTGCGCGACCCCCGAGCTCGGGGCGCCTATCAGATGCTCTTCCAGGAGCATATAGTTGAAAAAGTATACGAATGTCTGGCTCCGGCCCGGCCTGCCTGCCGCCCAGCTTCGGGTACAATTGCCCGGCTGAACCCGCCCGCGCCCTTCCCTCTCCTGCGTCGCTCACATATCGAAAAAAATCCAGGCTACATGCAGGCCTTAGAAGTGCCCGGCG
The DNA here is from genome assembly GCA_033127725.1 of Bombiscardovia nodaiensis. Classification (NCBI taxonomy): domain Bacteria; kingdom Bacillati; phylum Actinomycetota; class Actinomycetes; order Bifidobacteriales; family Bifidobacteriaceae; genus Bombiscardovia; species Bombiscardovia nodaiensis. The sequence goes on from AP026798.1 coordinate 755,695, forward strand.
AGGTCAACGCACAGACCACTATCTGCATAGACCGGGCGAGTCCGCTCTACTCGGTGGGCGGGCAAAGCCCTGTGCCAGCAGGGAAGTACCGGGTCTACCGCCTGCACCCTCGAACCGGCAAAACCCACCAGCTGCGGGTCCACATGAACGCTCTGGGTCTGCCCATCCTAGGCGACGACATCTACCCAGTCGTCCAGCCCCGCCCCTACGACGACTTCACCCACCCCCTACAACTCGTGGCTCGCCGCTTGAGCTTTCAAGATCCTTTTACGGGTCTTCCCATGAGTTTTACCTCGCGTATATCGTTGACAAAGTGAACGATATTGTTGCCTTTATTGATGCCAGAGCAGGCAAGGGCTGGTGCTTGTTGGCAGTAAGGAGGATCAGCGCTGGGCGAGGTTGCGTTGGTAGATGAGGGCCATGCCTTTGAACATGAGTTCGGGGTCGTAGTGGTCGATGAGGTCGGTTTGGCTGGCGAAAATGCGGCCTAGGCCGCCGGTGGCGACGACTTGGAAGTCCGCGTCAATCTCCCGCTGAAATTGCAGGATAATGCGCTCCAGGCCGCCCAAAAAATTGTAGTAGAGGCCGGCTTGCATGGCATCCTTGGTGCCGGTCGTCAAGATGGTGGAAGGCTGCGTAATTTCCACTTCCGGCAGCTGCGCGGTCTGCGACCACAGGGCTTTCGCTCCCGAGTTGATGCCGACGGTGATGAGGCCGGAGCGGATAGAGCCTTGGGCGTCCACGTAGTTAAAGGTGGTCGCCGTGCCAAAGTCGGCCACCAGAACCGGGCCGCCGTAGCTGGCGTAGGCACCCACGCAGTCGGCCAAGCAGTCGGCGCCCAGGGATTTGGGGTCATCTAAGCGAATGTTGATGCCGGTTTTGATACCGGGGCCCACCACGATAGGCTCGCAGCCCAAGTAATGCACCACGGCTGCCCGGAAGGAATGCATAACTTTGGGCACGACAGAGGCGATAATTACGCCCGAAATGTCGCTGGGGCGGAACTTGCTCATCCGCAAAAACTCAGTCAGCAGCATGCCATACTCGTCGGCCGTCTGATCGGGGCGGGTGGCCACGCGGTAGGAAGCAGCCACCTGCTCGCCGGTCATGAACCCAATCACGGTATTGGTGTTGCCAATGTCGACAGCTACCAGCATGTCAGCCTCCCACTCGCACAATCGTTTGCCCTACGAGTTCATTCTACGGCCAAGCTGCCGCCAAAGGTGCTTACTGTGGTTTACACTAAAGGGAGGTGGTCGACCCCCATGGCGGCCAACCGACGTTGAGGTGGTTCCTATGAGCAGTAGTAACGAGGGCGTGTCTGGCAGCAGCGGGACGACCCCAGCACCATACGCTGGGTCCGTGCAGCCTGGTCCCAGTACCGATCCAATCTTAAATCAGCATCTGAAAGCGCCCAAGCAAGGCAGCCCTCTGCCCTGGAAAATACTGTCGCTGGTGCTCGCCGTGGCCCTGGTCTGCTCCCTGTGGGCCTTGAGCCAAGCTGGCAAGGCTGCTTCGGGCGGCGGTCAAGCTAGCGCTCAGCCAGCCCAGTCTATGAGCATTGGGCTCAAACTCGCCCCCAGTAATCTGGATATTCGCAACCAGTCGGGCTCGGCTCTGGACCAGGCGCTGGTTGGCAACGTGTACGAGGGGTTGGTGACCCGCGACGAATCCAACGCGGTCCAGCCTGGGCTCGCCAAGAGCTGGCAGGTGAGCGCTGACGGCAAGACCTACACCTTCCACCTCAACTCAGGCATGAAGTTCTCCAACGGAGACACCCTAGATGCGGACGACGTGGCCTGGTCCATCAGCGAGCTCATGAGCCGCAAATACCACGACGCCGAGCAGGTGCGCAATTTCCAGGCGGTCCGGGTGCTCGACCCGGCTACGGTGGAGCTCAAGCTGAGCGCGCCCTATGCCAGCCTCTTGTGGGTGCTGGCGGGCAGGCCTGGCCTGGTTTTCGACAAAGATGCCAAGTACGATCCCAAATCGCAGGCCATCGGCTCCGGACCCTATACCGTCGCCGCGTTCGTGCCCAACGACTCTTTGACGCTCAAGGCCAACCCAAGCTACTGGGGGCCGCACAAAGCCAAGACGCCGACCATCTACCTGCGCTACATGTCCGACGACAACGCAGCAGTCAACGCCCTGCGCTCGCACGATATTCAGGTGCTGGCGCCCATTACCGCCACCCTAGCGGCTCCCTTCAAATCCGACAGCGCTCACTACCAGGTGCATGTTGGGCAGGGCACCGACAAATATGTGCTTGCCATGAATAGCAAGGGATCCAAGACGAGCGACCTGCGGGTGCGGCAGGCCATTCGCTATGCTATCGACCACGGCCAGCTGATTGCCTCCCGGGGCAGCACCGACCTGGCCCTAGGCGGTCCGATTCCCAAGCTGGACCCTGGCTACGAGGATTTGACCGGCCTCTACCCCCGCAACGAGCGCAAGGCCCAAGAGCTGATGAGTGCGGCTGGCTACAGCCCGGCCCGCCCCTTGCAGCTGAGGTTGACCTACGCCAACACCTATGGCACTGAGCTGGGCGACCAGTTGCGCTCGCAGTTGAAGCCCATTGGCATTGACCTGCAAGTGCAAGTGGTGGAGTTCTCCACCTGGATGCAAAACGTTTACACCAACCACGACTACGACCTCTCCCTGGTGGATCATTCGGAGAGCCACGACTTTGCCCAGTGGACTAATCCCTCCTATTACTACGGCTACGACAGCCCGAAGGTGCGGGAGCTCTACCAGCAGGCGATGGCGGCTTCTAGTTCCCAGGAGAGCAACAAGCTCTTGGCCCAAGCTGCTAGGCAGGTCTCCCAAGACGCGCCCGCTGACTGGCTGCTGAACTACCAAATTTCGACGGCCATGCTGGTAGGCGTGCACAACTTCCCCCTCTCGCTCAACCAGACGCTCCTGCCGCTCTCGCGCGTCTATTACACGCCCGACAACGCAGGAACTAGCTCCAGCAGCCAGAGCGCAAGCGCGGGCCCAGCTGCTTCGGCCAGCGTCAGCAGGTCGGATTCGGGTGCCTCAGCCGAGCCTGCCCGGCTCAGCGGGCAGAGAAAATAGGAGGCTGTATGCGTTTCCTCCTGCGCCGACTCCTGCTGTTTGTGGCCACTCTGTTGGGCATCTCTCTGGTGATTTTTGCGGCCCTGCGCATACTGCCTGGCGACCTCGCAACCATTATGGCCGGCCTCAATTCGCCGCCCGAGCGCGTCGAAGCCCTCCGCCAGCAGCTGGGCCTGAACCGACCCTTGCCCCGCCAGTATCTTGACTGGATGGGTGGCCTCTTCCGGGGTGACTTCGGCCTGTCCATGCTCACCGGCCGTCCTATTGCCAGCCAGGTGGCCGCTCGCTCCGCCATCACCTTCCCACTGATTAGCCTGGGACTCCTTCTGGCGCTCCTCATTGGCATACCGCTGGGCTGCGCCTCCCTGATGGTCTCCAGCCCGCGGATGCGCTCCTTTTACCACATTCTCTCCATCGTCGGCGGCTCCATTCCGGCCCTCTGGGGGGTCTCCTGCTGATTTTGCTCTTCGCGCGCGGCGTGGGTCTAGTTGGTCTGTTCCCCTCCCAAGGCTTCCCTGATGGCGGCTGGTCTCAACCGGGTCAGGCCCTGACTGCGCTGGTGCTCCCGGCTGCAACCCTGGGCATCCTGGTGGGTGCTTCCCTCATGCGCTACACGCGCTCGGCCTTGGGTGAGCTGGCGGGCTCTGGCTGGATTGATCTGGCCCGCGCCTGCGGCATGACCCGCAACCGAGCTCTGACTCGCGTGGGACTGCGCCTGGCCCTACCGCAGCTGGTTTCCGTGGTGGGTTTGACTTTTGCTGAGATGATCACCGGAGCGATGGTTGTGGAGAACTTGTTTGCCTTGCCGGGCCTAGGTTCCGGGCTCGTAACCGACCTGGGTAATCGTGATTTAATTGCCGTGCAGAGCGAGCTCTTCATGCTGGCCGCCTTCTTCTTGGCCGTAGGGCTCCTGGTGGATTTGCTGCACCGGGCGCTTGACCCGCGGCTCAAAGCGTCCACGAGCGCGGGGGAGGCCTGAGCATGAATACACCTGATACGACTGCCCAAGTTCCCAGTCGATGGTCTCGGGCCGGGCGGTGGGCTCGCCTGGTGCTCCGCTCGCTCTGGTCAAAGGGCGAGGGCCGTTTTGCGCTCTCGGTGATGGTCTTGTGGGTGCTGGTATCCCTGCTTTCGCTGGTTTGGACCCCGCAGCCTCTGTGGTCCACCGACGGCTACCACGTTTGGCAGACTCCCTCGCGCGCCCACCTGCTGGGCACCGACGGCACGGGTGCGGATGTGTTGAGCTGGCTCCTGGCTGGCTCGGCTACTAACCTGGCTATCTGCCTGCTCACTGTGGCTTTTGCGCTCGCTCTGGGCACCCTGCTGGTGGCTGCCACGGTTTCGCGCTCAAGTGCCGTGGCTTCGAGTTCGATTGTGCTGGTGGACGCGCTCATTTCGATCCCAACGGTGCTTATTGCACTGATTCTGGCGGTGCCCATGGGCGCGTCGGTGGCGGTCATTGTGCTGGCCTGCGGCCTGGGATATGGGCTCAACCTGGCGCGAGTGGTCAGGCCCCAGGCCCTGCTGGCTGCCAGCGCCGACTACACTCAGGCCGCCCTGGCTTCTGGCGCCTCGGGTTGGCGCCTGCTGACCAGCCATATTTTGCCCAACATCGCCGCTCCCATGGCTGTGCAGCTCTCCCTGTCGGCAGGCACGTCTGTCCTGGCGGAGTCCGGGCTGACCTACTTGGGCGTGGGCGTGCCGTCGGGGCTGCCCTCCTGGGGGCACTCGCTGACTACGTCGATTAAATTGGTCAACGTCTACCCGCTCACGGTGGTCTGGCCGGGCCTGGTCGTGACCCTAGTAGTGGTGGCCCTGAACTTGCTGGGCGATGCCTTGCGCGACGCTATCGACCCGGCTTCCAACTCAGCCTTGAGGACGGTGGCTGTATGAGCTTACAAATCCACAATTTGAGCGTGAGCCTGGGCGGTCAGGAGCTCGTTCATGGGGTCAATCTGGATGTGCGTGACGGCGAACGCGTGGGGCTCATCGGCCCTTCTGGCTCGGGCAAGTCGATGATTACCAAAGCCCTGCTCGCCCTGCTGCCGCCTGGAGCGCGCACGTCCGGTTCCATTCAGCTCTTCGGCCAGGAGCTGGTGGGCCTGGGGGAGGAGGCCATGGCTTTCGTCCGCGGCTCGTACATCGGTACTGTTTTTCAAAACCCGGGCTCCTCCCTGAACCCGGTCCTGACAGTGGCCCAGCAGGTGGCGCTGCCCCTGCGCCTGCACTACCAGCTGAGCCGGCAGGATAGAGATGAGCGGGTGGCAGCTATGTTGGAGAGCGTGGGCTTGGGGGCGGACTTGGCCCGGAAGTATCCCTCGCAGCTTTCGGGCGGCCAGCAGCAGCGGGTGGCTATTGCAACGGCTCTGGTCACAGCTCCTAAACTGATTATTGCCGACGAGCCGACGACAGCTTTGGATTCGCTGACCCAGCGCCAGATTCTGGACCTCCTGCGGCGGCTGGTCGACCTTTCGGGCGCTTCGCTGCTCTTTGTAACCCATGACTTTACGGTATTGTCTCGGGTCTGCCAGACCTCGTATGTGCTGGAAGAGGGCCGCATAGTGGAGGGCGGCCCGACGCAGAGCCTGCTGAAAGACCCTCAGCAGTCCTTGACCCGGCAGCTGGTCAAAGCGGCTCATGCCTTGACCTTGCAGGCGGGCGAGTCAGAACAGGTGGACCAATGAGCGCTTCAACCCCACTCCTGCAAGGGCAGGACATCAGTAAATTCTTTGGCAAGGGCAGCCAGCGCCAGCTCGCCTTGGACCATGTCTCAGTTTGCCTGGAGGCTGGCAGTTGTCTGGCTCTAGTAGGTGGTTCAGGCTCTGGCAAGTCCACCCTGGCGCGCGTCCTGCTGGGACTAGAGCCCTGTTCTTCTGGCTCAGTCACCTACGACGGTAAGCCAGTGAGCGGTCCCAACAGCCCTGGCTACCGGGCTGAGCGGCTGGAAGCTGGCCTGATTTTTCAAAATCCGTTCGCCTCTCTGGATCCCCGTTGGCCCGCCCTGCGCTCGGTCAGCGAGCCCCTGCGCATTCAGGCCCGGCGCTTGGGTCTGTCTGCGCAGGACATTCGCGCCCGCTCACTGGTGGCCCTGGAGCAGGTGGGCTTGGACCCTGAGCGATTTGCAGGCCGATTCCCGGCTGACTGTTCGGGCGGCCAGGCCCAGCGCATTGCGGTTGCGCGGGCCATCGTGACCAACCCCCGACTCCTGGTGGCCGACGAGCCCATGTCCTCCTTAGATGTGTCGGCTCGCTTGAATCTGCTGGACACCTTCCGCTCCATCCGCCAGGCCAGGCCGGACATGGCCCTACTGATGATTTCGCACGATTTGGGCGTGGTGCAGCACATGGCAGACCGCATCTTGGTCCTGGGCGACGGCCGCCTGGTGGAGGAAGGGCCCACGGGCAGCGTTCTCGCTACTCCCGCCAGCGCCTATACGCGCTCCCTCATCGCCGCCGCTTCCTTGTAAAGCAGCCCCTCACGGCACTGATTTGCGCATCTGAGTCTTTGGTCCTATAGTTAGTTACATAAGTAACTAACTAAGTAAGTCAAGATGGGTTCGCTCCAGTGAAGTCAAGCGGGCCTATCTTCCTGAACTGGCAAGGCAGCAGATATGCAATTCGATTTTTCTGGCAGCACGCCCATCTTTCGTCAGGTGGCGCAGCAGTTGAGCGAATCTATAGCTGCCGGGCAGATTGACGAAGGTGAGCGAGTGCCCTCTACAACTGAGATTTCAACGGTCTACAAGGTCAATCCTGCGACTGTGCTCAAGGGGATGAACCTCCTGGTGGACCAGGGGCTCCTAGAAAAGCGACGGGGGTTGGGCATGTTCGTTGCCACGGGCGCTCGCAAGCGGGCCCAGCGGGTGCAGGCGCGGCTCTTGCTCGACGAGGAGCTGCCCGCGCTCGCCCGCCAAGCCAGGCTCCTGGGCATTTCCCTGGACGAGCTCAGCAAAGCTCTGGAGAGGAGCTACCGATGAGCATCACTATTACTAATCTGTACAAAATATTCGACAAGCGCCCAGCCATCGACCGGGTGAGCATGGAGCTGGATCCCGGCATTATCTACGGCCTCTTCGGGCGCAACGGGGCGGGCAAAACGACGCTCCTCAACCTGATTGCCAACCGCTTGAAGGCTGACAGTGGCATGATGCTCATCGACGGCCAGCCCTTGAGTGAGAACGGGCCGGGCCTGGCGCGCATCTACCTGGCGGACAGCTCCTGGCCCTATTCCTCCTGGGGGCGGGTAGGGCAAGCCTTCCACACGGCCGAGGCGCTCTATGGTGGGTTTGACGGCGAACTTGCCGAGCAGATGCTGAAAGATTTTGGTCTGAGCACTGAGCGCCGGTTTTCCTCGCTGTCTCAGGGGCAGCGGCAGGAGGTCAAGGCCACTCTCGCCTTGTGCCTGCCGGTTGACTACGTGCTCTTCGACGAGATTACTAGCGGCGTGGATGCTGCCGGCCGCGAGCTCATCTACCGCTATATCCTGCGCACTTACGAGCAGCGGGAGCGCACCTACCTCCTCTCCACGCACATCATGAACGAAATTGAGCCCCTGCTTGCCCGCGCCTACATCATCGACCACGGGAGCATGGTGCAGTCCTTCGACCTGGAGGACCTGCCGCACTTAGGATTCTCGCTCCTGGGCAAACCCGAGCAGGTGGAGCTCTTCATCAAGTCCAACGGCCGCCGGGTGCTCAGCCGGACCTCGCTGGGCCAGCTGGTGCAGGTGGGTGTCAGCGGGCCCATGCCGGAGGAGCTGCCTGCGGGATTGCTGGCCCAGCCCCTAGATTTGCAGTCGTACTTCGTTGCTACTACGGAAGGTGAGCAGCTATGAAAGCCTCGCAGTATTTGTCTGGATGCCACGTGCGCTCCCTACGCCCGCAGACCTGGGCGGCCCTGCGCTTGCAGCTCTTTGCTCGCTTCGTGGTCTTTGCCTGCTGGTTTGGGATATATGCGATTCCTATGGTCATCCGCCAGATTCGCATGAGTTTGGACTGGAGCAGAGACTTCTTTGACGACTATGTTTTTGCGCGCTTTGGCTTTAACGAAGACTTCATTGTCCTTCTGATATGCCTTGCCCTGTCTTGGGTCACGTTCAGAACACTGGTCAGTAACGCGGTAACGCGAAAGGTAATTGTGTGCACGCAGGCGCTCAGTGATGCCGCATTTGCCCTGTGCTTGTCGCTGGTAGTCACCGTCCTCACGATTTTGAGCGATGCTGGATTGCTGAAGGGCACCAGCTTCAAGCCTTCCTTCGGGTCCGTCTTGTTCGCCAGTATGCCCTACAACGTATTCGGGGGCGTTCACGTTTCTGACCACTTCGAAGACCTTACCCAATATGCCTGCAACCCCAACTATCTGCTGATGTTCTGGAATACTCTCCTGCTGCTTCTGGTCTGTGTGGCACTGGGTGAATTGATAGGGGCAGTGCTGGCCTATCTCAAGCCTTGGATGACTGCAGGCATAGTTGTCATTGGTTTCATACTGGTGGGTTGGTGTTCTTCGTATGATCCGCATTTTGCCCGTGGACAGAATTTAGTTCAGGGTTTTATCCGTGGTGAACTGATTTATTCTGTTCAGACTGACCTAGACGGCGGATACATCTGGGATGATTTAGTTGTCTTTTCGGCCTGGCCGCAGATACTTTCGACGCTCCTGATCGGCGGCGTCTGCCTGTGGCTAAACTACTGGCTCACCCAGCGCCGGGAGGTGTCAGCTCTGCAAAAGTTCCCGGTCCTGCTCTCACGAACCTTCTAAACGCCCGGCAGGTTCATGCTGTGCAGTGGTAATTGAGGGATTGCGAAATAATTCCCAGCTCAGCTAGCACTTATCCACACCTGCTGATTTCGCCCACATTTATGCACATTGCGTAGGGAGCGTGCGCTTGGGGCTCGGGGGCCATAGACTGGGAAACTATGACAGACATGGATCAGGCGCTCGCCTCCCTCAAGCAGTACTTTGGCTACGAATCCTTCCGCCCCGGGCAGGCGGGCCTGGTGGAGGCGATTTTGAGCGGCCGGGACTGCTTGGGTGTCATGCCCACGGGCGCCGGTAAGTCCATCTGCTATCAGATTCCCGCCACGATTTTGGACGGCGTCACGATTGTGATTTCGCCCCTGGTCTCCCTCATGCGCGACCAGGTGGACAGCCTGGAGGACGCGGGAATTCGCGCCGGATTTGTGAACTCCACCCAGAGCCCGGACGAGCAGGGCATGGTCCTGGCCCAGGCCGCGCGGGGGGAGTGCAAGCTCCTGTATGTGGCTCCAGAGCGGTTGAACGCGCCGCGCTTCCTAGATTTTGCCCAGCGGGTGAACATTGCCCTCCTGGCCGTGGATGAGGCCCACTGCGTCTCCCAGTGGGGGCAGGATTTTCGCCCTGCCTACCTGGGTATCGGTGACTTTATTGAGAGCCTGCCTGCCCGTCCGCGTGTGGCAGCTTTTACGGCCACGGCCACCGAACAAGTGCGGCGCGACATCGTCAAGATGCTGCGCTTGTCCGATCCCTACCTGGCGGTGACGGGCTTCGACCGGCCCAACCTCTTTTTCGACGTGGTCAAGCTGGAAACTAAGGCCAAGAACGCCTGGGTCTGCAGCTACGCCAAGGACCACCAGGATGAATCTGGCATTGTCTACTGTGCTACCCGCAAGGAGACCGAGGCCCTGGCCCAGGCCCTGGTCCGCCACGGCGTTACAGCGACCAACTACCATGGCGGCCTGAGCCCCGACCAGCGGGACAAGGCCCAGGCGGAGTTTGTCAACGACGAAGTCCAGGTTGTGGTGGCTACGAATGCTTTCGGCATGGGCATCGACAAGTCCAATGTGCGCTATGTGATTCACCACAATATGCCCGAGTCCATCGAAGCCTACTACCAGGAGGCGGGCCGAGCCGGGCGAGACGGAGAACCGGCCCGCTGCACCCTCCTATGGAATGAGTCCGACATTGTGACCCGCCGGCGCCTGCTAGACTTGGATTCGGGCAACGACCGCCTGAGCGGCCCGGAGGCTGAGGCCGTGCGCGCTGGCCACCGTCGGCTCCTGAACACCATGATTGGCTACTGCCGGACCACCTCCTGCCTGCACGAGTACATGCTCCACTACTTCGGCGAGGAAGTTGACCACGCGGCCGCGGACGTCTCCCCAGCTGCGGCAGATGGCCCCCAGGAGGCAGGCGCAGACCAAAAGTCGGGCCAGCGCGGCTGCGGCAACTGCTCGAACTGCCTGTCAACCTTCTCCACTATTGATGTTTCGGACCTGGCTCGCGCCATCTCCCGCTGCGTGCACGACGTGGGCCAGCGCTTCGGCTCGGGCAAGATTGTGCAGGTGCTCGCCGGTTCCAAGTCTCAAGACCTTTTGAGCCGGGGCCTGGACCGCTGCCCCTCCTACGGCGCGCTCGAAGGGGTGAGTCCAGCCCGGGTGCGCGACGTGGTCAACCAGATGGCTTCCGACGGCTACCTGACCATCACCGAAGGGCGCCTGCCGCTGGTGCAGTTCGGCCCCAAAGCTGGGCTCACGGTCTCTCCCGACTTCCACTATGAGATGAAGCAGGTCCAGCGCAAGCGGCTGACGGTAGCGCCCCCGGATGCGTCGGGCAAGGTGTATGGGTCGGGCTCTTCGGTGTATTCGGTGACTGCTGGCGAAGTGTCCGAGGAGGACGAGCGCCTCTTCCAGGCCCTGCGGCAGGTGCGCACGGGCATCGCCCGCAAGATTGGCAAGCCGCCCTATATTGTCTTCTCCGACAAGTCCCTGCGCGACATGTGCCGGGTCAAGCCGACCGATGACGAAGCTTTCCTAGAAGTGTCAGGCGTGGGCCAGCACAAGCTCGAACTCTACGGCCAGGAGTTCATGGAGGCCATCCGCCAGTTTGCCTGAGTGCGTACCGGTGTTTTCCGGGTGCCGGGGGAGCGCGGTACTTTCCCCGCCCTGCGGCTCCCGAGATACTTCGGTGCGCCTAGAATGAGTATTAGCAAGTACTGAGTGAGCAAGGAAAGGACATATTATGGCAGAAAAACCGTTAGTTGAGAGTTTTCAGCTGGATCACACCAAGGTCAAGGCACCCTATGTGCGCTTGATTGACGAGGAGAAGGGCCCTAACGGGGACATCATCTCCAACTACGACCTGCGCCTGGTTCAGCCCAACGAAAACGCGATTCCCACAGCGGGATTGCACACCATTGAGCACACGATTGCCGTACTCCTGCGCGAGCGCATCCCCGGCTACATCGACTGCTCGCCCTTCGGCTGCCGCACGGGCTTCCACCTGCTGGCCTGGGGCCGCCACTCCACGCAGGATATTGCCAAGGCGCTCAAGGAGTCCCTGGAGTTCATCGCCAACGAAGCCACCTGGGAGGACGTGCCCGGCACCGAAATCACCTCCTGCGGCAACTACCGCGACCACTCGCTCTTCTCGGCCAAGCAGTGGAGCCACGACATTGTGGAAGCCGGTATCTCCTCCGACCCCTACGAGCGCAAAGTCGTCTGATGCGTCTGGCGCGGCTGATTCGGCCGGTGCCTAGCGCCCAAGCGGGTTGAGTTCGCCCGCAAAATAGTTGCGATTCTTCACTGCAGGCAAGTGCTTCTCCTCGAGGCACTTGCCTGCACTCATGTCTAGGCAACCCCTCTAACGCCGGAGAACCGGGGTTTCAGTAGCGTTCACTCTGACCAACCCAGGCACATCGCTTATGCTCGAGCGCTGCCGGGAACGCGCCGGGGGAGTATATCGGTGGACACTCCCGAACTATTCCCGGGTTCGCTGACTGCGGACGGCTTGCGCAGACAGGGGCCCCAGCCGTTAAACTCAATCTTCGGCAAATCTCGGGGCCCAGAAGGCACCCAGAGATACGAACTCACCCAAGAATTGAGGTGTCATTTGCAGGGTTTGAACCCAGGACAGCGCTGGATCCGTCACGCGAAGCTGACAGACATTGCGGCCATTGAAGCACTGTTTGACAGGGCCCGCCAGGTGATGGCCGAGGCCGGAAACCCCCGGCAGTGGGGAGACAAATATCCCTTCCCCGAGATGATTGAGGCTGACATCCGCCAGGGCCACACCTACTTGTTGGTCGACGATGCAGCCCAAGAAGCGCAGGCGCCGAGCACGAGTCCTGAGCTCCCGCAGCTGGACGAGCGGCAGGGGGAGCACGAGCGCATTATTGGCGTATTCTCCCTCTTTGACGGCATTGACCCCACCTACGTAGATATTGACGGCTCCTGGCTGGACGACGACCCCTACATGACCATCCACCGGATGGCGGCTTCGGGCTTGGGCAAGCGGGCCGCCGCCGACATGCTGGCCTGGTGCATGAGCCAGTACCGCAATGTGCGCGTGGATACTGGCCCCAAAAACTACGCCATGCAGCACATCTTGGAAGCCCAGGGCTTCACCTTCTGCGGCTCCATCGGAGTTCACGATGACCGCGACCCGCTGATGGAGTCCACGCGCGTGGCCTACCAGCGGCACGATCGCTGAGTCTCAACTCGCCTGTTTCGTGCCGGTTCTGTCAGGGTCTGGACGCAACCGGCATGTCAAACGGCCCGCGGGAGCACAATGGCAGCATGAGTTTGAACGCTGCCCCCAGCTGGGATTTTTCGTCGGATACAGGCTACCAGAATTATCAGCGCGCCTTGGGCGCCTACCCCGGGCAAGTTATCGTAGACCTGGCGGCGCTCAAATCCAACATGCAGGAGCTGGTGAGGGTGGTCGCTGCCTCGGGTTCGGGCGCGCAGGTGATGGGCGTCATTAAGGCCGATGCTTACGGGCACGGCCTGATTCCTTCGGCGCTCGCAGCCCTGGCTGGCGGCGCTCGCTGGCTGGGTTCCGCTCAACCGCGTGAGGCCCTGGCCCTGCGTCGCGCTGGCATTGGAGTTGACCGCTGCCGGATTCTGGCCTGGATGTACAACGCTCAATCGGCGCCCCTGGATGAGTTGATGGCCAACGATATCGACATCTCGGTAGGCTCCCTGGCCGACCTTGCCCAGGTGGTGAAGGCCGCCGACAGCCTGGGCCGCCGCGCTCGTGTGCATGTGGAAGCAGAGACGGGCTTCGGCCGGGGCGGTTTCACGGCGGACACCTTCGACCAGACGCTTAAAGCCTTGCAGGAGGCAGCAGCTCATGGTTCGATAGACCTGGTGGGCCTGTGGAGCCACCTGGCTGTGGCGGACATGCCAGGGGTGAGTGAGTTCGTTGAGTCGACGCAGGCGCAGATTGACTCCTTTGAAGAGTTCAGCGAACGTATGCGGCAGGCAGGCTTGGAGCCGCGCGTCCGTCACCTGGCGAATACGGCAGCTACCCTGACCCGCCCGCAGATTCACTACGATTTGACCCGCCCAGGCATCGGTTTGTACGGCTACGAGCCCGACCCCTCCATGGGCCAGCCTTCCACCTACCACCTGCAGCCAGCTATGACCCTGCAAGCGCAGCTGGGCACCGTAAAGAACCTGCCAGCCGGCCACGGCATCTCCTATGGGCGGACTTATGTGACCGAACACCCCACTTCTACGGTCATCATGCCTTTAGGCTATGCGGACGGTATTCATCGCTCGGCTTCGGGCTTTGACCAAGCCGGTGCGACCGGCCAGAAGCACTTGGGCGGCCCGGTGCGGCTGATGACCGCGCAAGGGCCCAAGCTGGTGCGCGTGGCGGGCCGGGTCTGCATGGACCAGTGTGTGCTGGACGTAAAAGGGCTGGCGTCCGACATGGGTGTGCAAGAGGGGGACACGGTTGTGCTCTTCGGACCGGGCCGGGGCGAGGAGTTTGCTGAGCCCACGGCCGATGACTGGGCGCGCCCGGCGGGGACCATCAGCTACGAAATTTTCGTCTGCCTGCGCAACCGTATCCCCAGGCTTTACCTGCACGCGCCTCAGACTCTGCCAGCCGAGGATTTGGCTCTGCTCGACCCCAATTGCGTGCTCTAAGGCTCGGTAAACTGTCGTCTTGCTCACTTCTGATATTTTTCGAGAGCATAGCTATTGCTTTCGCGCCCAAAAGGTGCTGAGATAGGGATATGACAACATATACAGGAAATGAACCGAGCAGTATTTCATATACTGCCGTAGCAAATATTACCGGTGGCCGCAACGGTCACGCCGACTCCCACGAGCCCGACCTTTCGCTGGACTTGGACACGCCAGTCGCCATGGGTGGCAAGGGCCAGGGCACCAACCCCGAGCAGCTCTTCGCCATTGGCTGGGGCGCTTGCTTCCAGGGCGCTATGGGCCTGGCTGGCAAGGAGCTGCGCGTGGCTGCCACTAAGCTCGCCCAGAGCAAGGTGCGCACGCATATTTCCCTGGGCGACCAGGGCGAATCCTTCGGCGTCAAGGCCAAGATTGAGGTCTATTTGCCGGGCGTGGACCGCGAGCTCGCCCAGAAGCTGGTGGACCGCACCCAAGAGCTCTGCCCTTATTCCAAGGCTACAGCAGGCAATGTGCCCACTGAAGTTGTGGTGGTCGATTCGCTCGACTGAGCGAACAGCGGCCCTCTTCGGCTCACTCCTAGCTGCGGGGCCTAGTTTTTCGGGCTATAGTCGAGCAGTAGGATGACTATGCCCGCGGGCAGGCAGCGGCGAGGGGAGGGCCCTTATGATGACCACACCAGATGGCGAACAGGTCTTGAGTGCGGAGGGCTACCAGGAGGCTGACGAGGAGCGTTGGGCTCCTGAACCCCCCAAGTCCCAGTCCCGCACTGCTTTCGAGCGTGACCGTGCCCGCCTAGTGCATTCCTCGGCCCTGCGCCGTTTGGGCGCTAAGACGCAGATTTTGGTGGCAGGCTCCGACGACTTTGCCCGCACCCGCCTGACCCACACGCTGGAAGTGGCGCAAATTGGCCGACAGATAGGCGTGATGCTGGGCTGCGACCCGGATGTAGTGGACTGCGCTTGCCTGGCGCACGACCTGGGCCACCCGCCCTTTGGTCACAACGGTGAGCGGGCTCTGGCTGAGATTGCCTCCTCGATTGGCGGTTTTGAGGGCAACGCGCAGACCATGCGCCTCCTGACCCGCTTAGAGCCTAAAGTCTTCTTCCCCGACGGTCGTTCGGCTGGCGTGAACTTAACCAGGGCTGGGCTCGACGCAGCCGTCAAATACCCCTGGACTCTAGCGGAAGCCAGGCAGCACCCCAAGGGGGAGCGCAGCCTCAAATACTGCGTCTACCCGGACGATGAGGAAGTCTTCCACTGGCTCAAGGAGGGTGCGCCTGCCAACACCACGCCCATGGAGTGCCAGGTGATGGACCTCTCCGACGACATCGCCTACTCGGTGCACGACGTGGAAGATGCCATTGTCGGCGGTTCTTTTAATCCGCTGGCCCTGGCTGACCCCGTATTATGGACGCGGTGGTGCGCTCGGCCCGGTCCTGGTACGGCGACCAGTGGGATCCCGACTTGCTGCTGGCAGCTCTGGAGCGTCTCAAGCCCCTTCTGCCCCTGCATTTCAGCGGTTCGCGGCAGGCTCTCGCCCTCCTCAAGAATCTGACTAGTGCCTTGATTGGCCGTTTTGCAGACTCGGTCGAGCGGGCCACGCGCGAGCACTACGGCAGTGGCCCCCTGACCCGGTATTCGGCTTCGGTGATTATCCCTGAGGAAACTTCTTACGAGATTGTGGCCCTCAAGGGCATTTCGGTCTATTTTGTGATGGCCCCGCGTGAGCACCAGCCCTTCCACGACGAGCAGCTCAGGATTATTACCGACCTAGTAGACGTGCTTATGGAGCACTCGCCCCGTCCTTCAGATGTGCTGGAAAATTCCTTCTTGGAGGACTGGGCGCACGCGTCCAACGATAACGAGCGTCTGAGGGTGGCGGTCGATCAGGTAGCTAGCTTGACCGACGGCTCGGCCATGGCCTTGCACTCGCTGGTCTGCGCCTGAAGAGCCTGCCGGCCCGCTCTCACTTACGTTCTAGGCTGAGCGGCCCTCAACTTCCGCGCCCGCAGGTAGGCTGGTGGATATGCAGGGCATGATTAAAAAGGAAGACATCGAGAAGGTGCGCTCGACGGCGGACCTGTACGACATTGTCTCGGCAACCGTTACACTCAAGGCTTCCGGCTCTGGCACCTACATGGGCTTGTGCCCCTTCCACGATGAGAAAACGCCGTCCTTTTCGGTGCGTCCGGCCCTGGGCGCCTGGCACTGCTTCGGTTGCGGCCTGGGCGGCGATGTCTTTGACTATGTGGAGAAAACTGAAAACGTTGAATTCGGCGACGCGATTGAGCTCCTGGCCGACAAGTACCACATCGAGCTCCACTACGACAACGCCCGCCCCTCAAATCGGCAGGGTTCCCGGCGTTCCCGGCTCTTGGAGGTCAACGAGGAGGCCCAGCGCTACTTTGTCTCCCAAATTATGACCAAAGAGGCTCTGGCAGCTCGAAAACTCCTGGGCGGCCGCAATTTTTCTCAGGCTGACTGCGCCCACTTTGGCTGCGGCTACGCCCCCGGGGTTGGGATAATTTGGTGCGCTACTTGGCTTCCAAGGGCTTTACCCACCAGGAGATGATGGATGCTGGCGTCGCCAGGCAGGGTCCGCGTGGGGTCTACGACTACTTCCGCGGCCGGGCTACCTGGCCCATCCGCGACTCGGCTGGGCGCACCCTGGGCTTCGGCGGCCGCAGGCTCTACGAGGACGACAATATCCCCGCCAAGTATTTGAACACACCCGACACGGCCCTCTACCACAAGACGCAGGTGCTCTACGGCCTGGATTTAGCGAAGAAAGCCATAGCAGAGAAACGGCAGGTGGTCATCGTTGAAGGCTACACAGATGTGATGGCCTGCCACCTGGCTGGCGTGGACACCGCTGTAGCCACCTGCGGCACGGCCTTCGGTGAGGAGCACGCCAAGATTATCCGCCGACTCATCTCGGACGACGCTCTGGGCGGCATTCAGCTGGTCGGGCCAGCCCAGGGTTCGCGCGTGGTCTTCACCTTCGATGGCGACGCGGCCGGGCAGAAAGCCGCCCTGCACGCCTTTTCGCTCGACGGCAGCTTCTTGACGCAGACCTTCGTGGCTGTGGCCCAAGACAATCTGGACCCCTGCGACCTGCGCATCAAGCACGGGGACGAGGCTGTGCGCTCGCTCGTTGAGCACGCCACCCCCTTGTACGACTTCGTGATCGATACTGCCGTGGACATGTTCGACACCCAGTACACGACTGGCCAGATGGGGGCCGTCAAGGCCGTGGCGCCGGTCATCGCGCAAATCCGCGACCGCTCCCTGGTGGGCATGTATACCCGCAAAACCGCCCGGCGCATCGGCGTGGATTTAGACGTATTGACGCAAGAGGTGCGGCAGGCCCGGCGCAGCCTGCAAGTGCACAACGAGGACGCCTACGCCCCCCGCCGCCACGCCTACGAACCCCGGGACCAGCGCAAGCCGAAGGGGAACCCCTACGAGGACCCATCCCTGCGCCGCGACCTGCAGGTGGACGATGCCCGCCGCCAGGGCTACTACCATATTGACGACACGATTTTCATCTGCGAGCAGCAGTTCTTCGGCTTGCTCATCCAGATTCCTCGTGCCATCGACCGCACGTTTTTTGACCAGCTGGACGACAGCAACTTTGATACGCCCATCTTCCGCTCCCTTTTTCAGGCCGTGCAGGCTGCTGGGGGATTGCCAGGTGGGGATGTTCCCCAGGGGCTGTGGATGCACAACCTGACTAAAGCCGCCGGTCCCATGCTCCAGTCCGCCATCAATGAGCTGGCCGTCATGCCCCTGCCCCTGCCCGAGAGCGACCAGCCTGCGCAAACAGTGGGCAGCCAGATAGGTCCTGGATCCCAGACAGCTGCAGGGGAGGGCCAGACCCCGGCTCAGAGTGCCGCGGCGACGCAACTGAGAGCTGCTACGGCCGATGAAAAGCAGTACGCCACCGAGCTCCTGGTCAGGCTCCTCGATGCGGGCTACATGCGCAAGATTGCCTCAACCAAGCGTCGGATGAACCGCCTGCCAGACGGCCCCGAAAAATTTGAGCTCCTAGGTCAAATCACCAAGTTCGAATCCGCCCGCAAGGACCTCCAAGACCAAATCTACAACAATGCGGTGTGAGTGCCTCTAGGCTATGGCTTCCTTTACCATGGCTAGCATGACACAGCAAGAACAGCAGACGCAGACCCTACCCACCGCCGTCTTTTGGGACATGGACGGCACTTTGATTGACTCTGAGCCTTACTGGCACGCCAGCGAGGTGGAGGTGGCCCGCAGCCACGGCGGCCAGTGGAGCGAAAAGCTGGGCTGGGAGTTTTCGGGTTCGCCGGTCATCCGGGTGGCCAAGGCTATCTGTGAGCGAGGCGTAGATGTGCCCGCTGAGCAAGTCGAGCAGGAAATTATCGCCGGAGTGGCCCGCCGGGAGCAGGAGCAGATGCCTTGGATTGAGGGGGCCGTCGAGCTTTTGGAAGCCCTGAAGAAGGCTGGTGTTCCCTCGGTCCTGGTCACGTCCTCGCCGCGCTACATTGCGCAGGCCGTAGTGGAGCAGGCGCCCGCTGGAGCCTTTATTGGCTTTACCTGCGGTGACGACGGCCTGCCTATGAAGCCCGACCCCGCGCCCTACCTACACGCTGCCAAGATTGTAGGCGTAGAACCCGCTCAGATGGCCTCTTGCGTGGCCATAGAAGACACCATGACCGGCATTACCTCGGCCGCTGCCTCAGGTGCCACCACCCTAGCCTTCACCGGTTCCAACCCCAAAGACACCTCCGCAGGCCCCCAGTTCACCTCCTTCGCCTCCTACCTAGGCGTAACCCCGCAAACCCTGGGGCGTATGTGCTGCGGCGTTCTTCTGGCAACTAGTCTTTTCACTAGTTATGCCACAAACAGGGGTGCTGCGTGAAAGCTCATGCAGCACCCCTGCAGATTTTGATAAGACTACTTCACAACTCCTTTTGGCGCATGATGAGGGCGGAACCGGCGATGGTGACTGCTAGCACGGCTAGGGAGACGCCGATGTAGGGCCAGAGCTCGTTGGTCGTGATAATGGAGAGGGACACGTTTTGCCCAACGGTTAAGAAGTCCATGTACTTGAGCCAAGACCAGTGGGCGAAAACCGCCAGCGAAGCCACTGCAATGGGCCAGACCACTACGAATATGGCAGGTATGATCGTTGAACCGGTCGCCACGAGAATGATGATAGCCAGGCTGAGCACTACCGACATGAAGAAGGCGATGGTCAGCGTCATCATCGCAGCGTCCGCCAGCAGGGCGCCCCAGCTTTCGCCCAGGCTCCGGCCCATGGTCAGGCCAGTCAGTATAGACGCGGCGTAGTAGATGGCGCACAGGACCAGCATATCCACCAGCAGCACCGCATACTTGGCCCCGATAAACTGAATGCGAGAAATGCCTGAAATCAGCGTATTTTTGTAGGTTTTTTGCGAGAACTCGTAGCCAATCACGATCACGAACAAGGCTATGTAGATATAGAGCAGCAGGCTGGCCGACATGGTCAAGGCTTTAACGCCAGTTACGACCGACCACTGCGAATTAGCTATTTCTCCCATCAAATCAGTCATACTTCTGTCGGTGACCATCACACCGCCCACCTGCTGGTAGACCGTCACCAAAATGCTCAAAGCGAGCGTGCAGGCCAGCACCAGATACATGCCCAGCGTGCGCGTCTGCCGGTAAAAATCGGCCCTCATCTGATTCATCATCGCTGCCCCTCCTCGTCCATAACCTGCTGCTGAGCCATAAGATTCAAGTAATACTGCTCCAGTGAGCCCTCCTGCCTAGACACGTCAGAAACCATGACACCGCCCCGCACCAGCAGAACGTTCACCTGAGCGGGATCCACCTCCTGCGAGCGAATCAGCAGGTGGTGATCATCGTTCACATCGAAAGGCCCTATGCCCGCCTGGTCCAAAATCTGCGCGGCCAGCGGCGCTTGGTCCACCTCCACCAAGAGGCCCGAACGGTTGGCTGCATCCAGCTCGGCGCGGGTGAGCTCCTGGACGACCCGCCCCTTGTGAATAATGCCGAAACGGGTGGAAACCTGGTAGAGCTCGCTCAAAATATGGCTAGAAATGAGAATAGTGGTCTGCCTGCGCTCGTTGAGCTCCTGCAAGAGCCGCCGAAACTCCATAATGCCGGTGGGATCCAGGCCGTTGATTGGCTCGTCCAAAATCAGAAAATCCGGGTGGTGAAGAATCGCCATAGCCAAGCCCAGCCTCTGCCGCTGGCCCAGAGAAAGATGCTTAGCCTTAGCCTTGCGCTTGGCCTCCAAGCCCACAAAAGAAATAGCTTCCTCAATGTCCGAAGAGCCCGAAAGACCGTGCTGGATGGCGCACAGTTTCAGGTTTTCCTCCACGCTCAACTTGCTAAAAGCGGCAGGGCTCTCAATAATGGCACCAGTGCGGCTGAGAGCCCGCTGGCCAGAACCCACCGGCTCGCCCAGCAGGCTGATTGAGCCTGACTGCAAGGGCGAAAGAGCGGTAATGAGCCGCATAAGCGTGGTCTTGCCCGCCCCATTTTCGCCAATCAGGCCGTAGATGTCGCCCCTGCGCACCGCAAGATTGACGTGGCTCAGAGCCTGGAACTTCCCAAAGCGTTTGCTCACATCGCGGATGTCGAGCGCTATGCTGTCCATGCGAGTTTCCTTTCTCAAGTCGATAGCCCCAGCCTATGGGATACTTATAAAGTAAATCTTCAAGAAAGTCTTAAGAAAATCTAAAGTTTTGTGGCCCCACGCGAGCTGGGCGGCGCGCGCAAGATAGAATGCCTATGGAGGCCGAGCGCGGAAGGGAAGCCCATGGCAACAATCCTAGTTGTGGAAGACCACCAAGACATACAAGACCTCTTACGAGACGTGCTGAGCCCAGACTACCAGCTCATTCAAGCCCTGAGCGGCTCCGAAGCCATCGCGCGCTTCAACGAAGCCGAGCCCGACCTGGTGCTGCTAGACCTCATGCTGCCGGGAGTAACCGGCGAGAGCGTCCTAGGCTGGATTCGCAAAGTTTCCGCGGTGCCCGTCATCGTGCTGACCGCCGTGCAAGACAAGAGCCGGACCGTTGCCCTGCTCAACAAAGGCGCCAACGACTACCTGACCAAGCCCTTCGACATCGACGAACTGCGCGCTCGCATCCAAGTGCAGCTGCGGACCGGGCAAGCATCGGGGCCCGCAGCCGCTGAGCTCCTGCAATGCGAGGAACTCCGCTTAGATCCGGCCTCGCGCAGGGTGTGGGTGGGGGAGCAGGAGCTGAGCCTGCCCAAAAAAGAGTTCGCCCTGCTGGCCCTGATGCTCAAGCGCCCCCACCAAGTCTTCGACAAGGCCAGCCTCTACGAAGCGGTCTGGGAGCAGCCCTACATGAACGCCGAAAACACGCTCAACGTTCACCTGAGCAACTTGCGCACCAGCCTGAACGAGGCAGCCGGGCAGCAGCGCTACATCGTGTCGGTCTGGGGAATCGGGGTGCGGCTTGTTTGAGGCGGTACTTCTGATTATTGTTCTCATCATCGCGGTCTGCCTACTAGCCGGATGGCTGGCCATGCTCATAGCCGACCTGCGCCGCATGACCCGCGACCTGGACTACATCAACCGCAAAGATACTAATGCCAGCGTCACCGCCTCCACCTCCCTGTGCGACAGCAGACGGCTCGCGGCCGCAATCAACGCCAACCTGGACCAAACCAGGCGCCTGCAGCAGCAGCAATTCAGTCAAGAACTACGCCTACGACAGATGCTCACCAACCTCACCCACGACATCAAAACGCCGCTCACCGTAGCCCGCGGATACGTGCAGCTCATGGGGGAGGGGGCCCAAGGCGAGCTTACGACCGCCAGTGCAAAAGCCGCTTCCAGCCTGGACTCCGTGGACTACTACCTGCGCTATCTGATGGACTTTACCCTCATGCAAGAGAAAGGCCAGGCCCTAGCCCTGAGCCGGGTCAACCTCTCCAAACTCCTGCAAGACGACCTCTTCACCGTATTCGACCAGCTGAGCGCCAAGGGGGTCGCCGTAGAGCCCAGCATCGAACCCGGAATCGTGCTGACCAGCGACGAAACCCTCCTCCACAGAATCGTGCAAAACCTCATTGGCAACTGGCTCAAATACGCCAGCACCAGCGCTCAAGCCGTCCTGCAGCGCCTGCAGGACGGCCGAATCGAACTCACCTTGAGCAACCAGACCAAGCAGCCCTTCGTGAGCGCCCAAGAGCTAGCCGAGCGATTCTCCACCAGCCAGCCGCAGATCAGCCTTTCCGAAGGCATGGAGAGCTCCGGGCTGGGCTTGAATATTGTGCGAGGGCTGGTCAAAGCGCTCGGCGGCTCTATGGAACTGGCGACAAACCCCGGTCAATTCGCCGTTAGCCTGTATTTGCCAGAGCAGAAGAGTATGCAAAAGCCGCTCCCTCGAAGCTGAAATCCTTGGGGGAGCGGCCTTCGTAAGCACAATCGCGGCTTAGAGCAAATCGGCCAAAGCCTGCGCATCCTCCATCTTCGTAGCCCAAGAAGTTGCAAAACGGACCACGGTATGGCTGGCATCCTTGCGCTCCCAGAAGTCAAAATTGACCTTCTGCTTGAGCTCAGCCATCCGCTGGTTCTCCAGCACCACGAACGTCAAGTTGGTGGGGGAGTCAATATAGAACTCGTAGCCCTTGTTCTGCAAGGCCTTACGAATCACCTGAGCCGTGTCGATAGCCTGGTGGCTGATGCGAGTGTAGAGGCCATCGGTAAACAGCGTGTCAAACTGCACGCCCAGCAGGCGCCCCTTGGCCAGCAGCCCGCCCCTGCGCTTAATGAGCGTGGAGAAATACTGAGGCGCATCGCCCTTGGGGAAGACCACCGCCTCGCCGCACAGGGCACCGACCTTGGTTCCGCCAATATAGAAAATGTCAGCTAAGTTCGCAATATCTGGCAGGGTCACGTCCGCGCCAGGAGCCACCAAGCCATACCCCATACGCGCGCCGTCAATGTAGAGCGGAATCTCATACTCCCGGCAAATGTTGTGCAGCTCCTCCAACTCAGCCTTCGAGTAGAGCGTGCCGTATTCGGTGGACCAAGAGATGTACACCATGCCAGGGAACACCATCTGCTCGTGGTTCTCATCCGCCCAGAACGTCTCCAAATACTCGCGCAGAGCCGGAGCAGGCAGCTTGCCGTCCACGCCGGGAATGCTCAGCACCTTATGGTCGCCCGCCTCAATCGCACCCGCCTCGTGCACATTCACATGGCCAGTGTCCGCCGCTACCACGCCCTGATACTGCTGCAGAACCGTGGAAATCACAATCTGATTGGTCTGCGTGCCGCCGGAGATGAAGAACACCTGAGCGTCGGGCTTACCGCAGGCCTGCGCAATCTTCGCCTGAGCCGAGCGCGTGTACTTATCCGTGCCGTAGCCAGGAAGCTGCTCCATATTGGTCTCTACCAAGCGCTGCAAGACCTCCGGGCAGGCCCCCTCCGAGTAATCGTTGACAAAGTTCAGCATTGCGACTCCTTCCTGGAGACTTGACGAGGAAGCGACATGGCTCCCGGCCTGGATAGCGACGTACCTATGCTGGCTATTCTATCCGCCCGCTGCCCCATACACGCGGCATCGTCTCACATGCTAGTCTTCGCCCGCCCTAGGCTCTCCTCAGCCTTACGAATGTGGCAAAAAATCGGGCCAGACAGCTTTAGCCCCTACCGAGTTCAGACAAGCTTCATACCGATGTTGGTTTGCGCTTTGGTGCTTGATTGTGTTCCGATACTTGGTAGGGCTTCGCTGCCGAGTTTTACTCTGATGCTGGATTGAGCTTCGATATTGAGGCGTACTTTTGACTACCAATTTGATTCTGGCACTCTGCTGATTTGGAGTTGGATTGATCCTTGATTGTTTGCTGAGCCTTTGTTTGGCTTTTTCTTTTGTTCTTGTACTGTATTTCGCTACTTGTTTGGGTGTGGATTTTGCTTGGCTTTGGGTTTTCGGCTGTGCTGGGTTTTGAGACTGTGTTGGGTGCTGGGGGCGCTGTTGGTGGGGTTGGTTGTTCAGCAAGGGGAACTTCTTATTGCTTCACAATCAACCCCACCAACAGCTCGCTTTCGCATCGCAGGCTCGCGTGCTTCACTCCGTCGAGCGTGGCCGGGGCATTGGATACTTTGCTCCGGCCTTGACGGCTGGCTTGGGTGCGAGCCGAGTACCTAGCTTCGGTTTGAGTGGTTTGGGCGGGGTGAGTGCTGGCCTTGCTTGCGTTTGCGGGCCTTTGATAGTTGGTGGCCTGCGAGAGATACTGCCGTGATGACACTGAGGGCGAGTAGGGTGCTGCCGCTTATCCGGTGGAGGGGGATGGTTCCGGCTGCGGGGAGGGTGCGGGAGGTGCCGTAGGTGTAGGTGAGGGGGTAGTTGGTTTGTTGTACTCCTGCTAGGCTCCAGGCGATGGAGACGGGGACGGTGCCTTCCGCGTGGGGGCGGGTGGTGATCTTCCAGGTGCCGTCGCCTGGGTCGTAGGTGGGTCCGGTTTGAGGGGTTTGATTGTCTACGGTGACGCCGGTGATGTTCAAGCGCACGGGTATCAGGCTGACGGGTGTGAGGCTATGGTTGCCGGGGGAGCCGCCTTGGTTGTCTCCGAGTTGGCCGGAGGAGTTGTCGCCCCAGGCGTAGATGTTGCCAGCAGTGTCAATACCGATGGTGTGATTGTAAGCGGTGTGCAGCTGCGCGAACGTGGTGCCAGGCTTAGGGTTGACGACGATCGGGTTGGGTTGGTTGGTTTGATTACTGTTACCTAGTTGGCCACTAGTGTTCATGCCCCAGGCGTAGATGCTGCCATTGTTGGCGATGGTCATGACGCTGTTGGCTTTCGGGGTGACCGTGGTGAAGGTGAGGCCAGTGGGGAGCAATGCTTCGGCTGGTAGGGCTTGGTTGTTGGCATTGCC
The DNA here is from genome assembly GCA_033127725.1 of Bombiscardovia nodaiensis. Taxonomy (NCBI): domain Bacteria; kingdom Bacillati; phylum Actinomycetota; class Actinomycetes; order Bifidobacteriales; family Bifidobacteriaceae; genus Bombiscardovia; species Bombiscardovia nodaiensis. Next base: position 780,587 of record AP026798.1, read on the forward strand.
GTTGCCGAGCTGGTTTTGAGTGTTGTAGCCCCAGGTGATAATACGCCCGTTATCACCGATACTGATAGACCAGTTAGCGCTAGCAGTGGCTTGCTTAAACTTACTCACTCCCACGGGCAGCTGGACTTCTACTGGTACGAGGCTTTTATCACCAACAGTGATGAGTACACTGCCGAGTTGCCCGTACTGGTTGGAACCCCACGCGTAAGCCAGCCCATTATCGCCGATAGCGATTGAGTGACTGGATCCGGCGGACAGGCTGGTGAAATGGAATACACCAGCTGGAATCTGCACTTTCACCGGACTGAGGCTGTTAACGGTCGTATTGTTACCGAGCTGGCCGCTAGTGTTGGAGCCCCAAGCGTAGGCGGTACCGTCGTCACCTAGAGCGAGGGTGTGGTTTTCTCCCGGGCTGACCTGCGTGTACGTGTTTACTCCGGCGGGCATGCTGATGGCAACGGGAGTGAGTTGGTTGGTGGTATTGCCGTTGCCGAGCTGTCCGCTAGTGTTGGCTCCCCACGCGTACCAACGGTTATCACTACCCAAGGCAAAAGAGGTGTTAGGGCCTGCTACGACTTGCCGGTATTTCACTCCGGTTGGCGTGTTCTTTACGACCATGGGCACGACATGGTTATCAGTGGTGTTGTCACCTAATTGGCCTGCATCGTTTCTACCCCAAGCGTAGATGCGACCGTCTGAACCTAAGCCCAGGGTGTGGTACCAGCCCACGGATATTTGACTGAACTGAATAGCTGACTGCTTCGGGTTGGGAGTGATAGCGACCGTGGTGCCGCCTGCGGTGCTTCCTGAGCTGGGGTTGAGTGAGAACGTGTATTGCTCCCAGTGCGCGGTCAAAGTAATCGAACGAGTGACGGGCTCGTTGAATGTGTATGGTTTCCCATCCACATACCAGCCAGTAAACAACTTACCACCCCATGTGGGTGTGGTCGGCCACGTTGCTTTCGACCCCTCTAGCACGCTCTGCGTGACGGGCGGACTGCCAGGCGCTCCGTCAAGGTTGAAACTGACAGTGAACGTGTCTAAATACCGGTACTTGAGCGTCTCACTCGGCTGCGGGCTACCGTTCAGAGTCCACTCCACCACTACATCCACGTCCCCAGGAGCATGAGGCAACGTAACACCAGACCAGATACCAGAAACCGCATTCACACTACCAGATGTGACCCGACCGCCAATAGTGACTTTCGTGATGTTGATAACACCACCGACACGGGCTGGATCAGGGAAAGTGGCATAGGATCCGCTGTTTGGTATGTCTGGTGGTCGGCAGTCGCCGAGGGCTCCGTCCCAGTTCATGCCCCATGCGTAGGTGTTACCGTCGCTGCCGATAGCGAAGGAGTTCCAACCGCCTGCTGTGACACTGATGAAGGTGACACCGGCTGGCGTGGTGACCTGGACTGGGCTTGCGCTGTATGTGCCAAGTCCGGTGGTGTTGCCGAGTTGGCCCATACGGTTGTCGCCCCAGGAGTAGGCTTTACCGTCTGTAGCTAATACGAGCGTGTGCGATCCGCCGGATACCATGCTTTTGATGCTGGCACCTCCGGGCAGGCTAACCGTGACACGGATAGGCGACAGCACAGAGCCGCCTACTATGCCGTCTCCAATGCAGCCATATTGTCTGCTTCCCCAGCGGTATAGGTTGCCGTCGCTTGCTGTAGCGCTAGCAAACTCGGCTCCCATTGTAATACTGGTGAACTGGTATCCGGTTGGCGGGTTTACTGCCACGGCTGAACTACGGTTTGTGGTATCGCCTACACCCAGCTGCCCGCTGTCGTTGGTTCCCCAGCTGTAGATTCTGCCGTCATTTCCTAACGCCATAGTTGATGTCCACAGGGAGCTGATACTTTTAACCCTCACGTTGGATGGGATGCCTACTACTGGTGTAGGAGTCAGGCGGTTATTGTAATCACCTACTCCTAACTGTCCAGGAGCGCCATACGCTCCACTAATACTACCGCTGCCCCAGCTGTAGATTTTGCCGTTATCGGCGAGTGCGAAGGCTGCGCTCTGTCCTGTTGCAATGCTGGTGAATCGGTTGACTCCTGTTGGTAGGGCTATTTTGGTGGGGATGCGCCTATCTGTGGTATCTCCTAGGCCGAGTTCGCCTTCGGTGTTGCGCCCCCATGAGTAGATGTTGCCGTCGGTGCCTATAGCGAGTGAGAAGTGGCCCCAGCCTGCTGCGCTGACTTGAGTGAATTTAATGCCTGCTGGTGTGGTAACTCGTATGGGGGTTAGTCGGCGGGTGAGTGTGTTGTCTCCGAGTTCACCGTTTTCGTTGTTACCCCACGCGTATGCGTTCCCGTCGTCGCCAATTGAGAGGGTGTGGTGAGTATTAGAACTAATTTTGGTAAACTTCACACCACCCACTGTGGTAGGTGTGATAGTGAGAGATGTTCCTCCGGCGGCTGGGCCGGAGGTGGGGTTGAGGCGGAAGTGGTTGGAGGTTTCGTCAGCGTGTGCTGGAGTGGGATGGGTCAGTGAACTGGTGGACCCCCCCCCCAGGACACTCATGGAGATAAGCGCCAGTATGGCGCTTACTGTGCGAAACCGTCGCATAATTGCACTCCTCAAGCCGTATACGGTACCCTCAGGCACCGGTAAAAGTGTTTGGGTGTCTAACCGCAGGCTTGCTGTTCCCCAACCGCAGGCGCGCTTGACACGAATCCCTATTTTCTAGGGTTACTCTAGCATTGCTGGCGGAGGGTTTGCAAATATTGGGTAGAAATGGGCTGCCGCCAAATTGATCGGATGTGTTTACTCGGCGGCAGCTTGTGGTTACTTGAAGAGGTCCCAGATGCTGAATGTGGTGCGGCGGTAGACGGCGTTGCGCGCGGCTTTCTTTGGGTTTTTTACCCAGCCCATTCCTCTTCTGCCGTAGCCGGGGATGACGGCCTTTTTGACTTCTCGCTTGAGCTTACCGGTGGTGCGGGCGCTGATGGAGCGTTTCAGGCTTGGCTTTCTCATGCCGATTTTCATGTTTTCTGCCCTTCTCTCAGTTCGTTCAGCTTCGGCTTCGTTCCGTCGTTAGTTCGCCTAGCCATAATTTCGTTCAGGTTAGAGTTCGTTCAGTCTAGAGTTCGTCTAGCTTTGAGTTCCTCTAGCTTTGAGTTTGTTCAGTTTTGGGCTTGTTCGGACTTGAGTTTGTCCGGCTTTGAGCCTGACGGCTTTGAGCCTGACGGCTTTGAGCCTGACGGCTTTGGGTTTGTCTGGTCTCAGTTTCGTTTAGCTTTGAGCCTGCCTAGCGACGGTTTAGTTCATCCAGCGCAGGCGACCGTCTTTGGCGGTGCGGCAGGTCAGGGTTGCTCCGTTTTGGTCTGAGGGTCCGGTGGAACCTGCTGGAGAGCAAAAGGCCCCTCTGTGGACTGTGTTTTGTGAGCGTGTCAGGGGCTCGGATGGAGTTTGGGGCTGGGGCTGCGCTGGGGGCTGAGGAGCTTGCTGTTGTTGCGCTTGCTGTTGGGCCTGTTGCTGTTGCTGTTGCTGCTGTTGCTGGGCTTGTGCTTGCTGCTGGGCTTGCTGTTGTGCTTGAGCCTGCTGAGCGGCTTCAGCCTCGGCGGCGGCTTTATCCTCCTGCGCTTTCTTGTCTGCGGCGGCCTTTTCGGCGGACTTCTTGTCAGCCTGCTCCTTGTCCCACTTGTCGGCCTTGTCTTTGGTCTCCTTCGAGTTTTTCTCGGCGTCGCTGAGCTTTGACTTAGTGGACTTCAAGTCTTTTTGGATGGACTTGAGCTCGTCGCTCACCTGTGAATACTGCCCGTCGAGCTTCTTGTACTCGCTGGATTGTTTGGGATCAGTAGAGCCGCTGTGACCTATAATAATGCCAATAATGAGTGCGAGAAGCACTGCCAGAATCGACTTCCAAGGCACTTTCTTCGCTGTTTGAGCGCTCTGATGGCCCGGCCTATTCGGCCCAGAACCGTTCCCCGCTCCATGTGCGGGCACTGCGGGCATGCTTGGCGGCATTCCCGATGGAGCTGATTGGCCGGTCTGCGCCCCCAGATTCTCCGTTACGGGCGGCATGGTTTGGGTAGGAAATTCTTGGGGTGATGAACTGCTCAAGTTCACATTCGCGCCTACAGGGCCCGCTCCCGCCCCTACTCCCTGCGGCAGTATTTGCGTCTGCCCCTGCTCAAAGTCGGCTGCCGGTGCAACTTGCCCATCGTCTGCCTGCGAGTGCGCGAACTTCTTACCCCAAGCCTTCATCGGCCCATCCTTCGTATATACGGCGTGGCTGTTCCACTGCCCCTAACCATCTTTACGAATTCACCATATCAGCCTGGGTAAACGCTGGCCCTGTGCGGCAGCTCAGTCCTTCCAGCGCAAGTGGCCGTCGGAAGCCATTTTGCAAGTGAGGATTCGGTACTGGCTGCGGTCGGAGAGGGCTTGCGCGCCCTCGGTGGTGCAGAAGGTCCCTCCGGCCGCGGTGGGCAGCGGGGAACCGTCGGGGTTGGTGGGTGCTGGGCTCTGCTGGTTGCGCTCAGCGTGCTCGGCGGCCCTGCGCTGCTCTTTTTGCTCTTTCTCTGCCTGTTTGGCGGCATCTTTGGCAGCCTTTTGGTCAGCTCTGTCCTGATCGTGCTGGTCGTGAATATTCTGCTTGCGCTCGTCCTTCAAGTTGTCCTGCGCGTCTTTCAAGGCATCCTTGGTGTCGTCTAAGCTGCGCCGGGTGCTTTTCAACTCGCTCTTGGTCTGCGTGTATTCGCGCTCCAGCTGCCGGTATTCGTGAGAATCCTTCACGCCTGTATGGGTCGCAGCACTGATGCCCCAACCGGCTGCGAGACCGATAACCAGCGCCAGCGCGGCGGCTAGGGCTATCTTCCAACCTGAGATTGTGCTCTTGCTGCCTGCCGGCTCCTCTGCCTGCGGCTGCTCGTTTACCCCGTTCATCTGCTCCATCGCACTCGCCTCTTTTCTCCTACTATGCCCTGAATGCGGCAACTGCTTCTTCTACCTGTCTTAGCTCTAGCCTATCAACTTTGGCAGCCGCTGGCATTGGCGGGGTGTGGCCTATGTGCAAGGCGTAATAACTGGCGTACGTGCGCTGCTGTGCTGCACTAGGGGAGAGTGCTTCCACGCTTTCGTTGGCTGCAAGGTCCAGGCACAGGCGCGGGCGTAGGGGGAACTGTGCAGGATATACTGGTGGAGCGCTCATCATCAGCCGATGCGAACAATCACATGGGGACAGGCTGCCAGTTGCACGACAGTAGGGGAGGTAAGAACGATGAGAATCGTATACTCCACCTTCGGGCAGCTCTTGTTGCAGCTGCCGCACGACAGGGACGAGCAGGCTCAGGACCGCAGCAGCCGTCAAGCCGGGCAGACTTCGGTCTTCACTCGCTCCGGGTTGGTTTGGCGATTCCTGGTATTGACCGCGATATTTGCGCTCAGTGCTGGCGCTCAGCTTAATTTCGACAGGAGGCACCTGGTCCTCAGTGGCATGAATATGTGGCTGGGGGAGCCTTTTGGTATCTACAAGGATCTGGGGCAGACCTACTGGGATCCGCCGTTCGTTTTCTTTCTCACCTTCCCCCTTGCCTTCCTTGCCTGCTGCATTATCCCGCAGTTTTCGCGCAGAACCACCCTGCTGGACGCACTGATTGCATACGTTGTCATCTGGCTAGGAGCCTCCTTCAGCGTCAGCCTTGCCATACCGATTTTTTACGAGAACAGCCGCCAGCCAGGCTCCCTCCCGCTCCTGAGCGTGGACTCCATCACGCTCTATCCCTGGTCGGTGATGGCGGTTCGATGGCTGCTGGCCTTGGCTCTGCTGGCATGGGCCCTGGTCCGGGCCGGTGTAATGGTGGCCGCTAGCAGGGGATACCGGGGCTTAGAGATCCTGAACAAACTCGGCTCCTTCTGCACACTGGTCATACTGGCCCTTATGGCCTACCGGTTCATTGACGTAGCCCATCCTGGGTCTCAACGTTCAGCTAAGGCTGCTCTGGTATTGCTGGCTCTTTCGCTCTACATGCTGCCCAGAGACCTGCGGATTGTGGATGAATGCATACGTAAGCAATGGTCGGGTGCCTGGCAGTGGCTGGCGGCGCTGATTATCCTCGCCGAAGCGGCCCTGCTCCTATTCTGCGGTACCTTGATGAATGTGAGAGTGTGACCATGCCTCCAGCACTCCCTCACTCAGACAGCAGCCGCCCGGCAGAAGGCCGCAGACCTTGGAAAATTGCGCTCGCACTGGTAGCCACACTAGTGCTTGCGGCTCTGATTGTGCTCTTGGTCCTCACCATGCCCCTAGCAGACGCTCGCCGCAACGATGCGGTGACCGATGCCACTGCCGTGGGGTCCGCACCCGTCCTGCCTCTTACTATTCACGCAGCTCCGGGCGAGGACTTGAGTGGGCACCAATTCGACCTGATTCAGATTGGTCGCTACCAATACGGCAGCATGAATAAGGGCAAAATGTATCCGTCTGTGCAGGTGGCGAATGAGCAAGTTGGCGACGCGCTGACTACCGTTTTTTACGGGGCAAGGGGCAAGAGCATTGACTTCTCGGCGCTGAGGGCACAGACCCGAAAGCAAGCCGGTCAGCGGTCGCTCGGCTGGCTGATGAGCGATAATTTCGTGCGGCCTCAATCCACCTGCGACCGGCAGAGCGAACGGGTGCGCTACCGGGATGCCATGAAGGAAATCAACCGAGTATTTTTCAAGGAAGTCTACGAAAATTACTCTATTACCCCGACGGTGAGCGCGCTTAAGGGTAAGGGCAGTCAGGTTCGGGTCAAGCTTGCGGCCGGGGCTTACCTGATTCTCGACAAGGCTGGCGGGCCAATGGTGGCGGAAACCGGTGCCAGGCAGCCTACGGGCAAGGATGATGTTGATGAGTTGGGTCACGCCTACGTCATGCCAGATTTTGCGGGCGCGTCCGCTGCTGACGACGGGGCTGGCTGGGTGTGCTCCAGCCTGGCACAAGCGGTCTTAATGGCACAAACTCCTGGCCAGGGGGGTGCCAAGTCTGCTAGCTCGCGCCTGGAGATTACCGACTATATCCCCCTGGGAGACGACCGCACCGCCTTGAGGTACACTATCGCCTCGCCTGCCCTTCAGCGCGCAGCTGCTGCTGGCAATCTGGGGAGTATCAAGGCGCACATTCGGCTTGAACGCGGCACTCAGGGTGGTCAGGGCCCGAAGCGCTCCGTGGACAAATCCCTGACTCCTGGGGAAAACGGCAGCGTCAGCGTTGATGTGAGTGACCTGCTAGACAGCGGCAGGTGCACGCTGTACATCGATGTAAATCTGCCTCTATCTGTTTCGGAGGCTAGAGAAGGACTTTCCCTCCAAGTTTCCTCCGCTCCGAGCCCGGGCGGAGTATCATACGCCCGACCCTTAGCCGTTACTGTAGCGAGCGGCGTGCTCTCCAGCTCTTCGCAGGACTTGCGGCAGAGCCCTCCCAGCTATGTCACCGTGCACTCGAGCAAGGGCCAGCTGCTCGCTTTTTCGCCTCAATCGGGGACTTGGCAGGAGGTTGGCAGCGACGAGCAAGCGGCTGCCATAGATTTGAGCGCCAACAGCTCCATGCCCTTTTCGTTCGCGGCCTTGGGCCAGTTGCCCCAAGGCGAATACATGCTCGACCAACACATTGAACTGACTGGTCAGGAGGCCTTCGGCGCGAAAATGAGCTTGACCGTTGGCCAAGACGGGCAGATCTTAGCCCTTCGCAATCTCAGTAGTAAGGCCACGGCCAGCTTCGACAAGAGCCAGGGCCGAATCACCATAGTCAACGATTCCAACGCCTGGCAGCACGGCTGGGGAGCCTTCGTCTACACGGCCACCTGGCTCAGCGCCGCCATATTCGCCATCGCCTGCCTGACCTTGCCGCTCGCCCGCTGGGCCCATCGCAAGTGGGGGAGCGCACCGAAAGCGAACAGAGCGAACAGAGCTGCGTAAGGGGCAAAATCAGCACTGATGAAATCCCGAAACTGCATAGAAGTCAAAGCCTATATGGTTCCGGTAGCCGGCAGAGTGGAAGCAGACCCTACTCGCTGCTTTCCCTATATGTATTGCCTTTTCCGGTGTCTGAGCCTACATATCGCCACTGAGACCCGTAAGCCCTTTTGAACTTACCCAAGCAGACAGCCGAAATGCGGGGAGAAGATGCTTTCGGAAATTCACCGCTGCGCATCATTTCTCGCACGGCTTCGATGATGCTCTCGTAGCGGATGACCTGACCGTCTGGCAGAATACGCTCTACTGGGCCGGTATGACGGGTTTTCGGATGTGCCGATGGGTAGCGGGTCAGGGGGAGTGGATCTGCAGGCGGCTGCCCGTGCATAGTCCACACATAGCCGTATGCAGTTCGGCCGCGCCCGTGGATCACGTTGGTAATGAAAGAAGGGCTCGCTTTTGGGGCTTCTCCGGTCTTGAACAGATGCCTTGCAGCTTCCGTGGCGCTAGCAAATGTTTCCAGGGTGCCGTCGGGAGCAATACGGTCTACTGCTTCTTCGTTGATGGATATATGCCGCCTGTCCTCCACCGTGGGCAGATGAGCGTCCTGCGCGAATCGCCAACGGTAGCCATATATATAGAGGTGTCGCCTTTGGCAGGCTAAGCATATAGAGCTATCTGCTGTTTTCACTTTTACCTCGGGGCGTTCGCTATGGATGGCTTGTGCCGCAGCTTTGGTGTTGGCGTATACTGCGATGACTTCGTCTTTGCTGTTAATACATTCGACTTGCAAAGACTGATAGTTTCCCCTGACCTGTGGACCGCCCTGCATGGTGGCTTGCGCGTCTGGCTCGTTTGGATCAGCCCAGTGCCAAACGTAGCCGAGCGATTGGAACTTTGCTCGCGTTGCTTTCGGGTTTTCTCCTCGCGCGATTGCCTGCATGATGTGCCTCGGCTTGGCCATCGGCGTTTCATCGGACTGGCGTAAGGCTCGGGCTGCTTCAACTGCGCTGCGGTATACGGCTACTTTTTCGCCGTCATAGGTGAATTGGGCAATGGGCCCGAGTTTTTCGAGGGGCAAGAGTTCGTATGATTCGCCCCACACCCACCTATAGCCATAGGCTATTTTACCTACTTTGCTAGCAGCTTTTTCTATATTGTCGGCCCGGGCATTTGGCGCAATGCCGCTATCTTGCAGGTAGTGTGCCGCATTGACGGTGTTCGTAAACACATGCACACTCTGGCCGGTAACTTCCACCATGTGGATGATGTGGGTGGGTATAGGGGTGGGTGACCCAGCATAAGCCCATGTGTACCCGTAGGATTGATGGCTTCGCCGTTTGGAGATAGTGACTCCGAGAGCAGCAGAAGTTGCCTTCGGTGCTTCGCCAGACTCGCGCATGTACTTGGCTGCAGCGCTCAGGCTTTCAAACACGCGCGTCTGCCCGTCCGGGCTAATCCTCCTGACCGGCTGAGGACGATTGTCTCCCACGCGAGGCATCCTAATCCTCCTTCGCAATTCGCCCAATCCGTTACCGCTTGCAGGCCCTTCGCCAACCAGCCCACTGCATCAGTTTTACCCTATTACGGGCCTATAACTGTTCACTCTATTACCTTTGTCTACCAGCAAACGCATACATTTCGTACGCCCAGCGGATAAGTCTAGAGGCACTAGACACAGCTTCTTCGATGAGACATACGGAATTATGCAGATTTCCGTGCTTTGCCCGTTGTGGTTGTAGTATCAAAAATGTGAAACTTGAAAAGTGGGAAAATATTACTGAGTGGCCGCTGACGGCGCTGTCTCTGTTGTTTATCGGCGTGTATGCCTGGCAGATACTAGCGCAGCCGCAGGGGGCTTGGTATGCGGCTGCTGATTGGGTGATGAATGCCCTGTGGGTGGTCTTTGCGGCAGACTACGTCATTTCCATGATTCTGGCGCCGCACAAGTGGGAATGGTTCAAGAAGCATTTGTTTGATTTGGCCGTTGTGCTCTTGCCTATGGTTCGTCCTTTGCGGGTTCTGCGCGTGCTGACGGCCTTGAATGCCCTGCACCGCACGGGCGGCATGGCCTTGCGCGGGCGCATAGTGATGTACGTGGTGGCTTCGGTCGTGATGCTGGTACTGATTGGTTCGCTGGCGATTCTGGATGCTGAGCGCTTTGCGCCTGGGGCACGGATTACCAGTTTCGGCAAGGCCTTGTGGTGGGCCTTTGTCACTATTACGACGGTCGGCTATGGTGACTACACTCCGGTCACCGTCACCGGAAGGCTGCTGGCAGTAGCGCTGATGGTCGCGGGCATCGCTCTGATTGGCGTAATCACAGCCACGCTCGCCTCATGGATTGTAGACGAGGTGAGCGCTGACGAAAAGCGAGCCACCGAAATCACCCAAGACCAGGTAGAAGCAGTCAGCAAAAAGCTAGACGCCCTAGAACAAAAACTCGACCGCTTAAATCAATCTACACCTACGAATGGTTGAGAGTAGTAGCCCCGTAAAATCCAATGCAGAAGCTCAACTACTAATAGAATTGGAAGAAAGGGGTCTTAAATGGGTATACAAATCCAGTGTAATGCACCCTTTTTGCAAAATAGGTAACGATTAATCGGTTGGATGGGGGGGTTGGGTTGAGGTGAGTCGGTTAGCGCGATTCGAGCGCACGACTGCTCAAACACAGGTACGAGTCCACAATGAAGGAGTTTTGCGCGATCAATCATATGACGCATATGTATAGATATTTATTTAAAGGTTCACATAATATTCATTGGTGGGTTCTAAAGGAGCCTGCTTGATGACTAACCTCCCCTCTAGCAGAAGTTTGTGCAGCAAATTCTTGCCGTGATCACTGTTGTCCAGGGTTTCGCCGTAGGTGGTGATAAGCTTATTGACTTTCTCGAACATGTCTTCCTGTGCGTTTTCTCCTCCCTCACGGTGCTGGTTATAGTAGAAAATCAGGTGAGTATCACTTTCATACAGGTTTACTTCGTCGAAGATAGCCTGGAAGTATGAATAGTCGGCATCGCCCAGCGAGTGGCCAAAGAACTTGATAACACTTGTTCCATGGGAATTCGGCGAATATGGTTGAACCAATGATTCATGATTAACACCGCTCAACGCCATTAGACGGTATGTTTTAGTGAACCTGACCATGTTCACATAGCATTGCCGGTCAGGACTCAACCATGTTCCATCCATTCCGAAAATAATGTTTTTCTCACTTGCCAAGCCATGGATATTGAGGACGACCGGTCTGTGCTCCCAATCCTCCATTAAAGGATCCGTATAGTTGAAATCCAGTATATTAGTTGATCGCGGATTTTCTAGGAACTCCCTCATACTAGCGTTGAGTTTGAGAACAGGTTGCGGCATTTGATCGTTGGCTAGGTGCAGTACCAGATTTGTGGCCGTGGTCTGGTAGTCAGGTGATGCTTTGATTTGATTAGACATGTAAGCTGCAAACTCTTCTTCATAACGATAAAGCTCAGCTAGCAGGATGTTTAGGAGCGTGTCTGGCTTCCCGTCCCAATTGTAAAAATCGCAAGCAAAAACCGATACAACGTCTTTCGCTGGTATAGAGTGTGCCGGAGTTAAGTCCTTGCCTGCAGAGTTAGATTCAAAATCTGAACAAATTTGCTGTATATGGGGTTTTTGGCGAGCGTTCTCTGGAACTAGACGGTAATCCACCCATATTCTTATGCATTTCTCAATGTCATACCATGTCCTTTGCTGTTTATCTTCATCGAGGATAAAATCCCAAACTGTCAGTTTTTCTTTCCGAAGCCAGTATTGGAATGCGTTACCATGAAAAATTTGTCCATCATGTTCGGTAATTGTTGTGTCACGGAAGACGGTTGAATTTTGTAAAGTGGCTATGATTTTATCAACTTTTGCTTTCCGCGTTTTCATGAAATCAGTAAAGCTGGATTTCAAACCACACTGAAGGTCAAAACCATTGCCGAGAATTATTAGCTGATTATAGGGCAAGAAAGAGTCTCCTTTTATTTTTAACTTCATAGATATTCGTGTCTATGAAGTGATGAGTCTTACGAATTATTCTAAAAGAAGAACTGAGTGGGAAGCGTCTTCAGAAACATTGCATTGTTGTTTGTTTATATTCGTTCCCATGAGGTTGAAGAGCGGGGGCAAGATTGTTCTGTCAGCGTCTTGGAATGCTTTACAAATTTGTGATTTGAATAATTTCATCTCGCGATAGGCTAGCTGAGTAGTCGAGTATATGTTGCCTGATGAACTTATGCTTTTTTAGCATATTTCTGTATTGACTAAGTTGTCGCTGGTGCGAGTTGCCTCTGTCTGAGTGCTCGATCATGTCATCGTAAGGAATGCTCCAGCGGTCTTTTTCTCTCATAAATCTAAGAAAGTCGAACAAGCGCAATTCACTTGGGTCGTTAAAGTCAAATCCTTGGCAATGAATCATATGTTCGTTCATGTCAGGGACAGAGGTTTTCTCATCTTTAGATAGATTGTTGTAGCTAGTTAAAAGGTCTTGGAACATGGACATAATATCGTGAGCTTCATCGCATATTTCATTGGGTACTTCAGGGAAAATACCTGGGAGAACTTCTTCATATTCACTGCTATATCCTTTTACCAAAGCTTCGCTAGCAAATGTGTGTTGTTTCTGATCATCTTCATCAGAGGCCGTATTTGCAGCAATTTGTTCAAGAAGTATCAGAATACGGCGTGCATCGTCGCTTAGCGTATAAATAGGCTTGAAATTGGCCCAATCAATATCGTTGAAATTATCTTCATGATTTGGCGAGTGTTTAATTCCCGACTGTTCGAAAAGATATTTTTTGAGAGCACTGTTAATGATCTCCGATTTCGTAGATTTTGTCTGTTCAGCAAAGCGTTCTATGGCTTCATCCAGTTCGTAGCTGATCCGAGCAGTTATTACTGACATTTCCTTACTGTTTATCATTATATGTCCTTGAGCAATAATCTATGTAATATGATATTTAATATAGTATTACATACCTGTAAGCAAAGCAAATCATGCGCGTTTGATTGCAGAATAACCAAACACGTGCTGTGAGAAAATCCTCTTTTGAAATTATCGGTTCTTTTACTGATCTACTGTGTGCTAGCGGTATGAAAAGAGGTATATCTGAGGAAAAGAATAAATTCAATATTTGTGACTCTTAGTGCAGCATTGTCGGAAGATTAAGCTGCAGAGAAAGTACTGTAGCGGCCAGTGTGACGTTTGTGGATTTGGTTTTGGAAATTATGGTGTCGCAATGGGGTCGCAGTTTTTGTTCTTTGGTTTGCGATAGAGTGGAAAGTTGAAGCCCTAATCCGTTGGGGGAGTAGGGGTTTGAGGTGGGGTGGCTAACGCGGTTCGAACGCGCGACCTCCTGAACCACAATCAGGTGCTCTACCGACTGAGCTATAGCCACCATGTGCGGCGAACTGCATACGAAGTTCGTGCAACAGATGACTACTCTACACTATGCCTTGACATAGCACGCCGATGTGGCGCATTTTTAGGGAGCCTATTTTTACTCGTCTGGGTTCAGGCGTGCAATGATGCGGAAACGCTCGAGCACCAGCATCGTGTCGTCGTCGATGGTGAAGTTGGGGTCGTTGAGTTCAGCCTGCATTTCCGGCGTCTTCCAGAAGGCCTCGTGTTTGGCCCTCCAGCTCGCAATGCTCTTGTCGCCCTCGCCCTCGTCAATGACATGCCGCAAATCCACGTCGCCCAGGCGCACAATCCGCACCTCAGTGTTCTCTAGGACGGCGACAGGCTGCTCGCGCGAGTCAATGAGCACGTCGCGCTCGCCAGCAGTAGGAATGTAGTCGCCCTCCTGCTCGCACTCGGCTAGCAGGGAAGTGGTGGTGGTCTTTCTGCCCGCTAAAATTGCTTCGACTAGGGTCTCGCGCAGGGGGCCGGGGAAAGCAAATTCCGCCCGTGGCAGCTGCTCCCAGTCAAGATTTTCGTCCATCTCGCATCCCTCCGTTCAGCAGAGCGCGTCGAGCCCGTCCGCTCTCTTACCTCAATCCTCTAAGGCTAGCATGATTGGCCGGTAGGCCTGGCGCAGCGCCTCTAGACTCATGCGCGCGTTGGCTGGACTGGTGGACGGCAGCGGCGTCATGGGCACGGCGAGTCCCGCTTCGTTGAGCTGCGGCTGAATCAACTGCCGGTAGAGCCTGGTGGCGGTCGCACCAGAAACGAACACATGCCCAATCGCACTAGCGCTCAGCAGAGGCCGCAGGTCGTTGGCCAGGGCATTGCGAATACTCGCGTCCTGCGCTCCTTGGATGTCGCAGGAGGCAATCACGTCCCACAGCGCCAGGCCCGTCTCCAGGAGGAAAGAGCGACGCTCGGCGATGCTGGGCCCAATCTGCCTATCAAACAGCGCCTCCATCACAGGCCAGAATCGGTTGTGAGGGTTCATAAAATAGAAGCCCGCCTGCCGTGACTTGGGGCTTGGCATGGAGCCCAGTACCAGCACCCGGCTCTCCCGATTCCAAACCGGCCCAAATCCGTGTTCTACGTGCGTCATAGGGCTCAATCTACTATCGGCGCAAGAGGTATGGCCAGGGGAGCGAGCGAGAGCACGGCGGCCAACACCAGCAGCGAGGCGAGGCATTCTTCCAGGCCAATATAAATGATCGGAGTGCGTTTGGGAGCCAAGACCGGGATGAGAACTGCGCGAGCCAGTAAAATGACCGCCACAGCTGCAGGCCAGTATCCCAGCGCATGACTGGTAAAAAGCGCGAGCCCAACTAGGACAATGTTCCAACCTACGGAAAGATAGTAGTAGGGGTGGCTGCCGCGCTCGCGGATCATGGTTTTAACGAATAAGACTGACCCAAATTCGGCCAGCGCAAAGATAGCAGCGCCAGCGAGTCCTACTTGGGGGATGACTTGGGCTGGTAGCCAGCCGTCGGCCCAGCAGTAAACCGCGTAGTCAGTTTGGCAGACCAAAGATTTGCCTGGAGAGCTGACTTGGAGGTTGTTGGCAAAGATGCCGCCCAGGGAACTGGCAAGGAGGCATATACCGCTGGCCGCAAGTACTACTACTGCATTGCCCCACAGGCTGCGCTCCTGGTGCAGGTTGGCAGCCAGGAAAGATAAGGCTCCTAGAATCAGGTAGATGGGAACCCAGCGTAAGAGTGCGGGAGCCGAGAGCAGGAGCACTATGCCGACTGCGAGTGTGGCGAGACCATAGATCGCAGCAGGAGCAGCATATCGCCGGGCCCTATGGGAGAAGAACCAGCGGCCGATGGTGAATTGTGCGCAGTAGCAAAGGGCCCAAGCCAGCAGGAGAAGGCCTCCGCGCCAGGAGGGACCCAGCAGGAAAAAACCGCCAATTGCAGGTAACAGTGCCATGGCCCATGCCCCTGGCTGAGTGGGGAACCACAGGCGTAGATTGCGTCCAGATTTGCGCCCTTGCCTTGCAACTGTGCTCATAAACAGTGGTGTAGGCGAGGGTTTTGCGGCAGGCAAGACCTGAGAGCAGAGAAGAGTAGAAAAATAGAGCAAATATTGCATGTCGTGCTTTTGCAGCCTGGCCCGCATGATGCATCTGTCGTCAGGTGTCCCAATTGTCCAACTTCCCGCCTGCATATGCTTAACTACGAAGGCGCTAGCTTGCAGCTATACTTGCGCAGCCGCGTGCATAAGAGCCTGTACTTGCAGGCTTCTTCCGCCTACAATAACGGCTGGAGGCGAATAGAGCATGACGGGCACGGCAGATATACGGATGAAGCGCGTGTATGAGGCGGCGGACGCGAGCGACGGCTACCGGGTGCTGGTGGATCGCCTTTGGCCCCGGGGACTGTCTAAGCAGAAGGCGGCGCTGGACCTATGGCTCAAGCCGATTGCTCCCAGCCCGGCCCTGCGCAAGTGGTGGGGGCACGACCCGACCACCTACGAAGCCTTCGCCCAGCGCTACCGGTCCGAGCTTGACGATAACCCAGAGCCGGTGGAGCTCCTGTGCAAGCTAGCCCGCCAGCACCCCCGAATCACCCTGCTCTACGCCGCCAAAGACCCCCACGTCAACCATGCCGTCGTACTGCGTGACTACATTCTTGCCCAGCTTGTTCGTCGCTGAGCAGGAGATTTCATTCCAAGCTATGCATCTGTACCACCTCCTTCTGGGAGCTGGGCAGGGGGTGTGGTATATTTAAAGAATGTGTGTGCCAGCGGCATGCCTTATGTGACAGGGGTGGGCGCTGGGATATCCTGACAATCCGTTTGATTGCGCGGCAGTAATGCGGCGGCAGGAGGATTGCGGGCCATCGAGCCGGTGGACTGTGGCTTTTACTCTCCGTGTGAGTGTGTCGGTGAGTGGGTTGCAGTGTGGCGGCTTCACGAACGACGGAATATGAATATGTTGGATTAAGAATCGGAGAGAATCAGTTGCCAACAATTGAACAGCTCGTCCGTAAAGGACGCAAGGCCAAGACGCGTAAGTCCAAGACTCTGGCCTTGAAGGGCAGCCCGCTTCGCCGCGGCGTTTGCACCCGTGTGTACACCACCACCCCTAAGAAGCCGAATTCGGCACTGCGTAAGGTCGCCCGTGTGCGCCTGAGCTCTGGCGTTGAGGTCTCCGCCTACATTCCTGGCGAGGGCCACAACCTGCAGGAGCACTCCATTGTGCTCGTGCGCGGCGGCCGTGTCAAGGATTTGCCTGGCGTGCGCTACCACATCGTGCGCGGCGCGCTCGATACGCAGGGTGTCAAGGATCGCAAGCAGGGTCGTTCCCTGTACGGAGCAAAGAAGGCTAAGTAAGCATGTCACGTAAAGGACCAGCTAAGAAGCACCAGCTGCTACCCGACCCGATTTACGGTTCGACAGTTGTAGCGCAGCTGATTAACAAGATCCTCCTCGATGGTAAGAAGTCCATCGCCGAGGACATCGTCTACACGGCTCTGGAGCAGGTCAAGACCAAGACCGAGCAGGAGCCAGTCGCCGTTTTGAAGCGCGCCCTGGACAACATCCGCCCCTCCCTGGAGGTTCGCTCCCGCCGTGTCGGTGGCGCCACCTACCAGGTGCCTGTGGAAGTTAAGCCCAACCGCGCCAACACCCTCTCTCTGCGCTGGCTGACTGACTACAGCCGCGCCCGTCGTGAGAAGACTATGGCTGAGCGCCTGGCCAACGAGATTCTCGATGCCTCCAACGGCTTGGGTGCCTCGGTCAAGAAGCGTGAAGATACGCACAAGATGGCAGAGGCCAACAAGGCCTTCGCTCATTATCGCTGGTAATTAAGAGAGCGAGAATAGAGAATTATGGCACAAGACGTGCTTACAGACCTGACCAAGGTCCGCAACATCGGCATCATGGCCCACATCGATGCCGGCAAGACAACGACGACCGAGCGTATTCTGTACTACACCGGCGTCAACTACAAGATTGGCGAAACCCACGACGGCGCTTCGACCATGGATTGGATGGATCAGGAGAAGGAGCGCGGCATCACCATTACGTCTGCCGCTATCACCGCCTTCTGGAACCGCCAGTCTCACGACCCCGATGATCGCTATCAGATCAACATCATCGACACCCCCGGCCACGTTGACTTCACGGCCGAGGTGGAGCGCTCCTTGCGTGTGCTCGACGGTGCTGTAGCAGTCTTCGACGGTAAGGAAGGCGTTGAGCCTCAGTCCGAGACCGTCTGGCGGCAGGCAGACAAGTATGGCGTGCCCCGCATCTGCTTCATCAACAAGATGGACAAGCTGGGTGCCAACTTCTACTACTCTGTCGACACCATCAAAGACAAGCTCGGCGTTAAGCCGCTCGTTATGCAGCTGCCCATCGGCGCTGAGAACGACTTCCGTGGCGTGGTTGACCTGGTTCGCATGGTGGCCTACTACTGGAAGGACGGACAGGACCTCGGTGCTCACTACGACACCATTGAGATTCCTGACGACCTCAAGGAGAAGGCCGAGGACTACCGCACCCAGCTGATTGAAGCTGTGGCCGAGTCCGACGAGTCCCTCTTGGAGAAGTACTTGGGCGGCGAAGAGATTTCCGAGCCCGAGATTCGTGCAGCCGTCCGTAAGCTCACTGTGGCCCAGGAAGCCTTCCCGGTCTTCTGCGGCTCTGCCTTTAAGGACAAGGGCGTGCAGCCCATGCTCGACGCTGTGGTGGATTACCTGCCCAGCCCCGAGGATGTGCCCGCTATCAAGGGTTACAAGGTGGGTGACGAGTCCGTCGAAATCGACCGCAAGCCGAGCATCGACGAGCCCTTCTCTGCACTGGCCTTCAAGGTGGCAACTCACCCCTTCTACGGCAAGCTCATCTACGTGCGCGTCTACTCCGGCAAGGTGACCCAGGGCGATTCCGTTTTGGACTCCACCAAGGGCAAGAAAGAGCGCATTGGTAAGCTCTTCCAGATGCACTCCAACAAGGAGAACCCGGTCGACGACGCCATCGCAGGCAACATTTACGCCTTCGTTGGTTTGAAGAACGTCACCACCGGCGACACCTTGTGCGACGAGAAGGAGCCTATCGCTCTGGAATCTATGACCTTCCCGGATCCTGTGATCCAGCTGGCCGTAGAGCCTAAGACCAAGGCCGATCAGGAGAAGATGGGTATCGCCCTGCAGAAGCTCTCTGAAGAGGACCCCACCTTCCAGGTCAAGACCGACGAAGAGTCCGGCCAGACCCTGATCTCCGGCATGGGCGAGCTCCAGCTCGACATTCTGGTTGACCGTATGCGCCGCGAGTTCCACGTTGATTGCAACGTGGGCAAGCCTCAGGTGGCTTACCGCGAGACCATCCGTAAGGCCGTTATGAACCAGGAGTACACCCACAAGAAGCAGACGGGTGGTTCCGGCCAGTTCGCAAAGGTCCTGATGAACTTCGAGCCCCTGGACACCGAGTCCGGCGAGACCTACGAGTTCGAGAACAAGGTCACCGGCGGACACATCACCAAGGAGTTCATTCCTTCCATCGATGCTGGTGTCCGTGAAGCTATGGAGTCCGGCATTCTTGCAGGATTCCCGGTGGTCGGCGTGAAGGCGACGGTGACTGACGGTCAGATTCACGAGGTCGATTCTTCGGAAATGGCCTTCAAGATTGCCGGTTCCATGTGCTTTAAGGAGGCAGCTCCTAAGGCCAAGCCGGTGATTCTCGAGCCTATTATGGCCGTGGAAGTGCGCACGCCAGAAGAGTACATGGGCGACGTGATGGGTGACATTAACTCCCGTCGTGGTTCGATCCAGTCTATGACCGACGCTACCGGCGTCAAGGTCATTGACGCCAAGGTGCCGCTGTCCGAGATGTTCGGATACATCGGCGACTTGCGTTCCAAGACCCAGGGTCGCGCCATGTTCACCATGCAGATGGATTCGTATGCTGAGGTCCCCAAGACCGTCAGCGATGAAATCATCAAGGCCCAGCGCGGCGAGTGAGCCACGCGAAACATGCCGTCAGCTCAATATAAGCTGGTAATCTGTCTCAAGTCAGCGTTACACTTTGTAACGCTGACTGGGCGGAGGGCATAAGTGGCGAAGATCCCAATTACCCAGTAATATGTAGCGAGTGTCTTGTGCGTGGTTCGCACAGGCAAACTACGAGACGTCCAGGAGGACAAAACACAATGGCAAAGGAAAAGTACGAGCGGACTAAGCCGCACGTTAACATCGGTACTATCGGCCACGTGGATCACGGCAAGACAACCCTGACTGCGGCCATCTCCAAGGTACTGCATGACGAGTACCCGGATATCAACCCCGAGTATGACTTCGATCAGATTGACGCGGCTCCCGAAGAGAAGACCCGTGGCATCACGATCAACATTGCTCACATTGAGTACCAGACCGAGAAGCGCCACTATGCGCACGTTGACTGCCCAGGCCACGCCGACTTCGTGAAGAACATGATCACTGGCGCCGCTCAGATGGATGGTGCAATCCTCGTGGTTGCCGCCACCGATGGCCCCATGGCTCAGACCCGCGAGCACGTTCTGCTCGCCCGCCAGGTAGGCGTGCCGAAGATCCTCGTCGCTCTGAACAAGTGCGATATGGTCGACGACGACGAGCTCATTGAGCTCGTCGAAGAAGAGGTCCGTGATTTGCTGGACGAGAACGGTTTCGACCGCGATTGCCCAGTCATCCGCACTTCTGCTTACGGCGCTCTGCATGACGATGCTCCCGATCACGACAAGTGGGTTCAGACTGTCAAGGATCTGATGGATGCTGTCGACGATTACATCCCGACTCCTGTTCACGACCTGGATAAGCCCTTCTTGATGCCTATCGAGGATGTCTTCACCATCTCCGGCCGTGGCACCGTGGTGACCGGCCGTGTTGAGCGTGGCAAGCTGCCCGTCAACTCCAACGTTGAGATCGTCGGTATCCGCGACACGCAGACCACCACCGTCACCTCCATCGAGACCTTCCACAAGCAGATGGATGAGGCCGAGGCTGGCGACAACACCGGTCTCTTGCTGCGTGGTATTGGCCGTGAAGATGTCGAGCGTGGCCAGGTTGTGGCTGCTCCCGGCTCCGTGACTCCTCACCACAAGTTCGAGGGCGAGGTCTACGTGTTGACCAAGGATGAGGGTGGACGCCACTCGCCATTCTTCTCCAACTACCGTCCTCAGTTCTACTTCCGCACCACCGACGTCACCGGCGTTATCACCCTGCCGGAGGGTGTCGAGATGGTTCAGCCTGGCGACCACGCCACCTTCACCGTCGAGCTGATTCAGCCCGTCGCCATGGAGGAAGGCCTGACCTTCGCAGTTCGTGAAGGCGGCCACACGGTCGGCTCAGGTCGAGTCACCAAGGTGCTCGAGTAGTTTTTCCCTACACGAGGTAGCCTTTAAGGCTTGCACAGAGCCCCGAAGCGTTTTGAACGTTTCGGGGCTCTGTCGTGTGAAAGCAAGTGAGAGCGTGTGTGGGCAGAACCTGAGCAGGTGTGTTCACCTGCTGTGGCATAATAACAAGGGTAATCCTAGCGGCCGTTTTCTGGACAGTAATCTGGCCCAAGCTAGCGATGATATATGCGAGTCATAACAGAGAATAGGTGGTAAACGTGGCGCAGACTTCGAATGATATTAAGAATGGTTCAGTAATCAATTTGGATGGCAAGCTCTGGGCGGTCATCAAGTTCCAGCATGTGAAGCCGGGCAAGGGGCCTGCTTTCGTGCGCACCACGATTAAGGATGTGCTCAGCGGCAAGATTGTTGAGCGCACTTTCAACGCGGGTATGAAGATGGACTTCGAGACCGTAGACAACCGCACCATGCAGTACTCCTACCGCGACGGTGACGCCTTCGTCTTCATGGATATGAGCACCTACGAGCAGGTGAACATCCCCGCAGCCTTGGTCGGAGAGCAGGAAAACTACTTGCTCGAGGGCACTGACTGCATTATTTCCTTCCACGATGGAACGCCGCTCTCCGTCGAGCTGCCAGCTTCTGTGATTTTGACGGTGACGCACACCGAGCCGGGCGTGCAGGGCAACCGCTCTAACGCCGGCACGAAGCCAGCTACGGTGGAAACGGGCGCTGAGATTCAGGTGCCGCTCTTCGTTGGTGAAGGTGAAAAAGTCAAGGTAGATACCCGCGACGGTTCCTACCTGGGCCGCGAGAACTGAGAGCTGGGGGAGAGGCCTAAATACTTCATGGCACGTTCCACAGCTCGCAAGCGGGCGCTGAACACCCTGTACGAGGCAGACGAAAAGGGGCAGGATATTGCTTCCCTGCTCCAGGAGCGCATAGCTCATCCGGGTGCTCAAACGCCCCTGCCGCAATACGCCATTGACCTGGTGCAAGGCGTTGCCGATCATTATTCAACCATCAATCAGACGATTGATGAGCATTCCACTCGCTGGCCGTTGAGCCGGATGGCCGTGGTAGACCGCAATATTCTCCGTATTGCCGTTTGGGAGATGCTCTACAATCCAGAAGTGCCCAGTAAGGTAGCTATCGACGAAGCTATCTCCCTGGCAAAAAGCTTGAGTGAATCTGATTCGCCTGCTTTTATTCATGGACTCTTGAGCGCCGTAGAGCGTGACATAGCCCTGCAGGCTCAAGAGGAGCAGGAAGCTGCTGAACGCGCCCAATCTGCACAGCGTATTGCGGATTTGGTGGAGAGCGAGTCCGAGGAGGAGCAGACAGATGCTCCCGAGCGAAGCGCTGGTCTTGACCAGGACGGTACTCCTGACCAGAGTAATGACGGGGATGAACGCTCTACCCAGCAGGACTCGCAGCCGCAGCAACCTCTAGCGGCTCCAGAAAGTTCCTTAGACGAGATGTCTTTCGAACCCTTGTCGGCCTTTGAACAGCTAGACAAGCCCGTAGGGGGCGACGAGTCTAGCGAGTGAAATGGTCTGCTGGCTCGTCAGCCTGCCGAGGGCGGCGAGCCAGCCAGAAACATTCGTATTTGTGGTATCGAGTTCATATCTGCCCTATGCGCCCAGGGCTATAAAAAATGAGTGCGGTTCTTCCACATTGTTGTTACACTTGGTGGTAAGAGGTATTGCGTAGAGGCAGTGCCTTTGAGTTGTCGGAACAGTTGGAAGAGCTACAGATCAGGGCAATGAAGCCTGAACGACTGGGGAGTCACCTGATAGCTACCAATGGTGGGGAGCATCATGGTGAAACTCGGCAATGTGGTGGGCAGCAGGTACCAGGTTTTGGCGCAGATCGGCTCTGGTGGCATGTCCACGGTTTATCTTGCCATGGACACTACGCTCAATAAGCAGTGGGCCCTTAAGGAGATACGACATATTGCCGACCGTGCACACAGCGAAGTGATTGTCAAGAGTCTGGTGGCGGAGGCCAATCTGATTAAATCCTTTGACCACCCGGCTATTCCGCGCATTGTTGACCTGATTGAGGAGGGTGGCAGCCTTTATATCGTTATGGACTATATAGAGGGGCAGACCTTACAGAAGCTGCTGGATAGCGAGGGCGCCCAGTCGGAGGCCAGTGTGGTGAGCTGGGGAGTGCAGCTCTGCGATGCTCTGGACTACCTTCATAACCGCCAGCCGCCGATTGTCTACCGAGATATGAAGCCCTCCAATGTGATGGTGACCCCGGAAGGCCAGGCCCGTATCATCGACTTCGGCATTGCCTGCCCTATGCCGCCCGCCGAAGGTCCCTTGCCCAAAGACTACGAACCGCAGCTGGGTACTCCGGGTTTTGCGGCCCCCGAGCAGTATGACGAACAAGGTCGTGCTGATGCTCGCACGGACGTCTACGGTCTGGCCGCGGTCCTCTATGTGATGCTCACCGGTCAGATTATCGAAGGTCAGCCGTACCAGGTGCCTCCTCTGCGTCAGGTAAAACCCGCGGCTTCGGCGAGCTTGGAAGCTATTCTGCTCAAGGCCATGCAGCGCAGTCCTGACCAGCGGTATAGGACTTGCGCCGAGTTTGCCTATGCCCTGGAGCACTACAGTCTCAAAGACTCCGCCCACACTCGCTCCCTGAAGCGCAGGTGGGTGGCGTTTTGCTCGGTGTGCGCCTTGGCCGTTGTCTGCGCTCTCGGCGGCGGTAGCGCTGTGCTGGCCGAGGGGCTGACCTTGAACTCCGACTACGGCCATCAGATGCAATTGGCCCAGCAGACAACTGACGACCAGCTGGCAGAACGGCACTACGCTAAGGCTGCCTCGCTCAGGCCTAAAAGCACCGAACCCTACCAGGCTCTCATCAGCCGCTACCGGAGCGATTCGCTCTTCGACAAGCGGGAGGAGGGGCAGCTCCAGCAGCTCCTGGCCGACCATTCGGACGATATTCGAAGCGATGCCAGCAGCTGGGGGGCGCTCTCGTTCGACATTGGCAAGTTGTACTGGTACTACTACTATGGCGGCGAGCAGGAGGGGGCTGAGCGCTCGCCGGTCCAGCTGCAATATGCTCGGATGAGGGCGGCT
Organism: Bombiscardovia nodaiensis; assembly: GCA_033127725.1. Taxonomy (NCBI): domain Bacteria; kingdom Bacillati; phylum Actinomycetota; class Actinomycetes; order Bifidobacteriales; family Bifidobacteriaceae; genus Bombiscardovia; species Bombiscardovia nodaiensis. The sequence continues at coordinate 804,339 of AP026798.1, forward strand.
TCGAGTTGGATGAAAGAGGCCAGCCAGCGCGATTTTCCTGACCGCAAGCTCGCCCGCCTCTATGCCACGATTGCGGATTTTAATATTTCGATTGTGCCGCTCATCAACGAGGGTTCGGACACCGGTAAATACGCTCCTTACTTGCACGATCTCGATCAATTCATCGATAGCCTCTCTGACAGCAAGAATGACGTGATGCGCCTTTCGGTGGTGACACTGACCTTGGAAGCCCTGCGCACTTACCCCCGCAAGTTCCGGGCCGATGGCGTGCCCAAGTCTGACCTGACAGCTTTAACGAGTAAGGCTCAGGCCCTGGCATCTCAAGTGCATCCCACCACTGTGGCCTTGCAAAATTCCCGGCAAGCGGCCCTGCAAGCGGTACCTGCGGCCGAAAAGGCTGTGGAAGAGGCTTTTGTAGATATTAATGGCAATGGAGGTGGTCAGTGATGGCCGGCACATTTCGAATCATGGCAGTCGTCTTCTTCTCCCTGGCCGTAGTCTTTGCCTGTGCGGCGGTCCTCCTGTATTTTGCCTTGCACATCAGGCAGGTGCACAACACGCTGACCGGCAAGACGGCTCAGCGCAAGATTCAGGAGCTGCAAAAGTCCAGGGGCCGCTGGGCCTTGGACTACGAGCAAGCGGATCGGCGCTCAAACCTGCAAGTACCGGCGGAGGTTGACGGCAGCGAGCTCAGCCTGCGGGGTGGTGGCACTGGCGGGGTCGATTCCGCAAAGAACCCCCAAACGGGCAAGAACGAGAGCGATTTGGGTACCACCTTGCTTGTGGCAGCGACAACCAAGCCGGTGGTGGGCAGTGGGCCTACTGCTGGCGGGTCTGAAGGCCAGGAGGAGGGTACTTCGCTACTGGGCGAGCGCTCGAAGCAGAGCCAAGCTCCTTCCCCAGGAGAGCGCCCAGCAAAGACTGAAAGTGAAACAACAACCCTCAATTCGGCTGACACCCATCGACCGGACCAAGGGCAGGCAACAGAAGTAGCAGAGACCGCAGAGACAGCAGAAGTAACAGAAGCAGCAGAGACAGCAGAGACAGCAGAAGCAACAGAGGGTACTGAGAGCGGGACGACACTCTTACAGGCCAAGAAAGGCAGATGAATGACTATGTCACGTACAACTTTACATACCCGCTGGCGCTACCTGCTACTGACAGGCCTATCGGTGCTAGTCCTGGCGGTCCTCACCCTGGCTGCTCTGGCAGCGTCTCAGGCTTCGGCTCAGGACGGGCAGGCCGGCAGTGGGCAGGCTCAAGAGCCAGCGCAAGCTCAAGCGCAAGCGCAAACGCAGGGCTTTTCTTCCCCTCTCTTGCGCACACCCCCTGAGGTGGCACCGTATGTGGAGGGCGGCGAGCTGGCGAAGAGCTTGCTGATCTATAGGGGTTCCCAGACCAAAGACCACGCTTACTTTTCGGGAGACTGGACCAAACCGGATGGGGACAGTGACCAGCTGCGATTCTGGCAGGATGCCGCCCGCCCGAACGCCTCGCTGACCGTGTGCGTAAGGGACACTCAAGTGACCAGCCGGGAGCAGTGCCTGACCAGGAGGAGTCAGGACCCTGTAGCGGGCAAGTACGCGGTTTCCACCAGCCTGCAAGACCTGACTAACCTGGTTGGTCAGTCTCCTCTACCGCAGACGACTGCGCTCTCTGCCACCCTTACCCGCATCAACCAGGGAGATCCAAGCCCCGGCTACATCTACGTCAAGTTAGGCTCTGAGCTGAATGTGGGCGGGCAGACATTCCTCCAAGACCAGATTGTGAAAATCCCGGTGGTGGCTGACTATGCTGCTCCCGAAATCAGCGACCTGACCGTCTACGCGCCCGACAGCAATACCCCGCTCGACGTGGACGCTCTCGACATAGCCAACAAGGCGCACTCCGTCTCTCGCAGCGTTCTCAGGGCCAGTCGAGACGGTATCGACCTGCAATTCAAGGTGGTTGAAAGTGAGAGCGGCGTTGACCTTGACCGGGTGGGAGTTGCCTACGCTGGTCAGGAGTATGTCTTGCCTGCCCACAAGGTGGATGCAGACCACTACTGGATTCGACTGAACGTCGATGCCCTGAACCTGCCGCGCAGTGCTGTCGGTAGCGTCAACTTGAGCCTCCTCAAGATCCTGGTGGCCGACAAGGCTGGCAACAAGGGCTTGAGCCAGGCGCTCGACACCGTGGAGCCTTTCCTGGCCAGTACGTTGCCGGATGGGCACCCACTGATAAGTCTGCTCAAATTGTACGACATCCCTAGCTCGCTCGACTTCCAGCTGACCGGTTCTCCGGCCTGCCAGCAAGGGGGAGTTGCTGGTCCCTGCTCCTCCTCGCAGGCCCAGCCCTCGTATGTGCAGGCAGCTTCTGGCAGCGTCTCGCCTCAGTTTGCCCAGAAAGACAGCACACTTTTGACCACGCTGGCGGATTTCGCTCCCCAAATGCACTACGAGACTGCGGCAACCATAGCCAGTAATGAGTCAACTGCCACCGCCCAAGGGCCCGGTCAGATTACTGGCAGCCAGGCGAGAGCCAGCCTTCCCGCCCAAGATGCATATACCTTGCACTACACGCTCAGCTTCGACAACCCAGGCATGGTCACCCTGCCTACTTCCACCCTCCTGGCGTACGTAGTGGTGGACGACACCCCTCCCGTAATGCAGGTAGCAGATGCCACAGCTCAGCAGGTACTGGACCACAACAAGCTGCCTTTGCTGCCCAACAAGACTGGCTTGATTACCTTCCAAGACCCGCAGGACCCCTCCAGACAGGCCCACTATCAGTTCCACCTACAAGACCGCTTGGGAGGCTGCGGCCCTACCTGCCCTGTCTTCAATGGCGCTGGCGACCAGCCCGGTAGCTCCGGCATCGACTGGGCCAAGAGCAAGCTGTCTTATGTGCGCTTCGACACGGTTGAACAGCTCAAGCAAGGCCGGCCTGGACGGCAAGAAAGCGTCAGCTTGAACGAAAATGCGGGCCCAGGCACTGCCGACGTGACCTTCCACGAGAGCGGCCTCTACCAGATTTCGAGCCTGGCGCTGACGGCCAAAGACCGGGCGGGCAATACGCTGAACCAATCGCAGGTGTGGACTGCGGCCGATCAGCCCAAGTATGACTATGTGCTGGTGGTGGGAGCCGACTACCAGCCGACTGCCCAGCTGGATGTGCGCGACCAAGCTGGCAACCCAGCGAGCCAAGACCACCTGGGGCCCGGGGGCTCAGCCTTTTACCACCGGGGTTCGGTTCAGGTGAAGGTGAGCGTGAACGACCACTGGTTTGCCCTGTCAAAGGGGGACCAGGGTGGGGCTTGCCCGACTATAGAGGGCAGGGTCGGCGGAGTAGCTAGCGACGACCAGCAGACCTTTACCAGCGACATCTGCCAGTTGACCCAGCCCGACCAGTCCGGGCAGCCTGACCTGTGGACTGCCACCTATACGCTTCCCAGTGCTCCCGGGGACTCGCAGGGCCGCCCTATAGAAGGCGCATACCAGCTGCATTTCTCCTATACGGCTGCTGGCGGTGCCAGCGTGAGCGCTGACCAAACCTTGGGCATTGACTACAGCGGTCCGGCGGTGGGGCTCTCAGATCAGGCCAATGCTGAACTCAAGAGAACGCATCTCGTTCGGCTCGACGATGGCACTACTGTGCTGGCCACCCACCCGGCAGCTGACGGACAGCCTGCCGCAGGGAGCCAGTCCCAGGTTGAGCTCAGTCTGGCCGAGGTCCGAGGCTGCTCCTCCAACTGCCCTCCAGTTCAGGCAGGCCAAGGCGACCAGGCCGGGACTTCGGGGGTTGACTGGCAGAGCGTCAACCTGACCTATGTGCGCTACGACAATCTCAAGGATGCTCGGGCAGCAATCGCCGGCAGTCCGAACGCTCCCCAGGGGCAGAGCGTGACGGTGGCCTTGAAGGACACCCAAGCCGCTGCTCAGGTGACTTTTGCGGAAGACGGCGTGTACCCAACTGAGCAGATGATGATTTCCGCCAAAGACCAAGCTGGCAACAGCCTGAGCGAGTACCTGTGGAGCAAGTACTCGGGCAAAGCCTACCAGCTGCTCCTCGTGCAGGGCCCGAAAGCTAAGGCCCAGGTTGAGCTCCGGCTGGAGGATGCCCCTGGCAATCCGGCCAGCGAAGACCACCTGGGGCCCGGCGGCGCGAGTTTTTACCACCGGGGTTCGCTCACGGTCAACCTGCGGGTGAATGATCCTTCCTTCGACGTTAACCGGCGGATCCTGGGCAGTAATGCGGCCCCCTACTCGCCAGTTTGACCGACAGTGACCAGGCGGATTCTAGCGACCTGGCTCAGGTGAACTTGATGAACTTTACCCGGCTGCCAGACTCCGACGACTGGACTTACACCTATCAGCTGCCAGTTTCCTCAGCCGACGCACAGGGCCGCAGCGCCCAGGGCAAGTACGCCCTCCAATTGCACTACCAGCTGATCAACGGGCAGGAGGTTCAGGCGGAGCAGTCCTTCGGTGTGGACTACACGGGCCCACAGATTGCCGACTTGCACTACGCCCTGACCGGCCCCCAGCAGTGGGGTTGGGTCTTTGCGCCCGACAGTGAGACCATTACGGCTCGCAGTTGGGACAAACTCTCTGGGGTCAACGATGCCAGCGTGGACTTCGAGGGCAAGTGGAGCAAGTTGGAACCTGGCCAGTCCAATAAACCCACCAGCCGCCAGGGTGGGATTGAACTGGTCTTTGGCCAGGATTCTTCCCGCCTTGAGCTGGCTGGCTCCCACTTCACGATTAAGGACCAGGCCGGCAACATGTCAGCCCCCTGGACCTCAAAGCTGCTTCCAACCTGCCCCAGGGCATCGGCGGCATAGCCATCAGCAAGCAGGCTCCCAGCATTGACGTGACCTACGACAACAACAGCGTGCGCAATGGCAAGTATTACAAGGCGAATCGTGCTGCGCATGTGAGCCTGGTGTCTACCAGCTTTGACTTTGTGCAGGCCAACGATGAGCGCCGGGTGGTGGTCACGACTGTGGCTGACGGCTCCGAGCGGACAGTGCTGGCGAAAGATTTCAAGAATCCCAGCGGTGACGGTAAGACTTGGCTGGCAGACGTGGCCTGCGACCACGATGCCGACTGGAGCCTGCAGACTAGCTTTACCGACCAGGCAGGGCACTCGGCTCCCGCCTACCGTTCTGACTTCACAATCGACACGGTCAAGCCTTTCTTGAACCTCTCCTTCGACAATAACAAGGCTTCCAGCGGCAGCTACTACAATGCTCCCCGCCTGGCCAGCGTGACCGAGCTGGAGCGCAACTTCAGCCCCGGTGAATCCTCAATCATAGTGACGGCCACCGATGCGGGTGGGGCCCCGGTCGGCTCTCCTGCGCCTTCAGCTTGGGCGGACACCGGTAAGCGCTATGAGCACGGATCCACGGTGAGCTTCGGCCAGGAGCTGCACTACAAGCTGCTGATTCAAGCCACCGACCTGGCGGGCAACACCGCGCAAGAGGTTCAGGAGCCAGAGTTCGTGGTCGATCTGACTAAGCCTCAGGTAAGGATCAGCCAGGTGGCCGATAAGACGGCCTACGCGGGCAAGGTTACGCCCCATATTGAGTTTGCCGACACGAACTTTGAGCCGGCCCTAGCCCAGTACGAGCTCACCAGAACGCGCGACCCCTACGGGCAGAAGGCCCAGAAGGAGGGTGGGGCTGCGAAGGAGGAGCCGAAGAAGGAGCGGCACTCGGTCTACCTCAAAGCCCAGGAGCAGAAGGGCACCAACACCCGCAGCATTTCCCTGCCGGACCTGGAACACACGGTAGATAACGACGATGTGTACACCTTAAAGGCCACCATAGAAGACAAAGCGGGCAACAAGGCGGAGAGTCAAGTAGTCTTTTCCCTGAACCGGTTCGGGTCAAACTACGTGATTGACGAGGGCACTCGCGCTCTTCTGGGCGAGTACGTCCACAAGCCTCCCGTGGTGAAGGTCTCCGAGATTAACGTGAGTGGTTTGCAGACCGACAAGTCGCACGTTGAAGTGGTACACGACGCGGCTGTACGCTCAGTGAACCCTGGCAGCGACTACCAAGCAGTCAACGCCGACGACACGGGCTGGCAGAAGACAGACTACGTTTTCCCCTCCCAGCTCTTTGCGGACGAGGGCTACTACCGGTTGCGAATGACTTCGACTGACCTGGCCGGCAACCTCTCCCAGAACACCATGGCTGGCAAGGATCACGAGCGCAAGGGCACTGCCGAAGTCAACTTTGCTGTAGACCGGGTGCCGCCTTCGGCTTCGGTGGTGGGCTTACGCGACCATCTGGTGGTCTACCAGCCAGTGCGGCAGCTGGTGGTGAATGCCAAGGACGATTTGGCGGTAGCCAGCGTGCAGCTGCGTATCGACGGGCAGACAGTGGGTTCCTGGCAGGAGAGTCAGACGCTCGAGCCCATGACTTACCGGCTGCTGGCCGACGGGCAGGCTCACGACATTGACCTGACCGTAGTCGACAAGGCGGGCAACACCAGCAGGGTCTCGTACACGGCAGTGGTGGTCACCTCCAGCCGGTGGGCTTACTACATGGCTCAAGGCCTACTCCTGCCGGGAATTGCTGCCAGCATCGTCCTCCTGGCCCTCATAATGCTTGCGACCGTTCTGTCCATCCGCCACCACAGGAAGGTGGCCTACAGGAGGAATGTGTTCATGAGATAAAAAGCGGCCCGCCCGCTTCGAGCCCCGGGCCAGCTCAACAGATTTGCACCAGGGTGGTGCGAAGGTTCCCCTGCTCATCAGCAGGGAAAACCGAGTAGAAAGGTAATAAAAATGGCAGGTCAAATTAGGATTACGCCGGAAACTATGCGAATCAGAGCTGGCAAGTATCGCGAAGAGTCCGGTAACGTTCAGGGAGTCATTCGCGATATGGATGGTTTGCTGAGCCAGCTACAAACTGAGTGGGAAGGCGCTTCAAGTCAGTCTTACGCTCAGCGCTATCAGGAGCTGCGTCCTGGCTTCGTCAAGGCGCAAGATCTGATCACGGAGATCGCGAAAGCTCTCGACACCACAGCGCAGACCTTGGAAGACACCGATGCGGCTATCGCCAGCGGATTCAGGGGCTAGTTGCACTGCCGGTCTCGGTGGAGGTCGAAACTTGCCCTCCACCGAGACCTGCTCTGTCGTATTCGTAAACGCATAGAATTGAGGAGTGAGTATGCTACTGACCATGCTCAATGAGGGGAGAATTGCTACGCTCTCCCTGCCAGATAAGCCCGCGGGCATGCACTGGATAGAGTCGTCCGATGGGGGCTCGCATCGCCGGTATGCTTTCGTGGAGGCCCGAGAGGGAGAGTGGGTGCTCTCGCCGGTCAAGGGCGTACACATGAGCGACCAAGGGGGTCAGAGCATTGGCCAGGCCACGCTTTCCACCGACGGCGACTGCTCCTTTGAGTTAACTGACGGCTCGTCGGGGCTCTCGCTCATTGCTCGCAGCGGAGGTCGGGGGGATACTAGTTTTCACATCGCGGGTTTCTCTACCGATGCAGTGGTGACTATTGGACGTTCGAGCGAGAGCACTTTTTCTTATGATTCTCCCTACGTTTCAGATGCACATGCTCAACTTACGTTTGCCCATCAAGAGTTTGCCATCATGGATTTGGGCTCCTCGAATGGCAGTTTTGTGAACGGCCATAGGATAGCCCCTCAAACCTCTTGCGAGCTCAGCCCTGGCGACTGCATAGAAGTCTTGGGCTTGATTATCACGATAGGCAACCGGTTCATCTCTTACAACGAGCCACAGGGTCTCACTGTTCATTCCGAAGGCATCTTCCAAGCGTACCGGGAGCCCGAACCTGAAGCCGACCAGGAGAGCCTGGATACAGCGGATGGGGGAGATGAGGCAGACTACTTTTACCCAGCACCGCGCTTCAAAAAATCAGTTGAACCGTTCGCTGTCACCGTTGATCCGCCGCCCGAAGCGCATGAGCCCGACAAGACGTCAGTGGCTATGAAAATTGGGCCATCCTTAGTTATGGTCTTGGGAGCGATAGCGTCTGGCGCGTTCATGCTCATGCAGAGCCAGCGGTCAGGCGGTTCCCTGGTGTCGTCTATGCCCATGATGGTGATGGCTGCCAGCATGATTGTGGGCAGCGTGCTATGGCCGGTGTTGAGCACGAGAATTGAAAACCGGCAGATGCTGGTAGACAATCGCATTCGCCGTCAGCGCTACGCTGAGTATCTCGACCAGATTCGTAAGCAGATAGCTACTGAGGCAGCGCAGCAAAAAACGATTCTCGAAGAAAATCGTATTACTACCGAGGACTGTGCCCACCGGGTGCTCCAGCACGACCCTCGCATGATGGACCGCACGAGTGCCCACGATGATTTTCTCGAGTTGCGCCTGGGGCTTGGCACCATGCCCATGGCGGCAGACATTACATACCCCGATGAGCATTTTTCTATAGAGAAAGACGATTTGTCGCAGGTAGTTTACCAGCTGGCCAGGGAGCCTAAAGACATCGTTGACGCGCCCATCTCGGTGAACATGCGTAAGCATCAGATAGTGGGATTGAGCGGTCCTTTGGAAGAGACTCGTACTTTTTTGGACGGTCTCGTAGTGCAAATTGCGAGTTTGCACTCCTACGAGGACGTCAAACTTGTACTCTTGCACGACGAGCAGGACAGCGAGCAGTGGAGCTGGGCCCGCTCCCTTCCGCATCTGTTTACCAACGACAAGCAGGGTCGCTTCCTAGCTACTAACTTATCGGCTGCCTCTGAGCTAGGCTTGCAGTTAGGGCGGATTGTGGAGGAGCGCCGCGGCCAAGAAGGTCAGAATGCCAAGGTGGCCCTGCCTCATTTTGTGATTATTTGCAGCTCCAAAGAACTCATGGACAAGGCTGATTTTATCCAGGACTTGGCCCGAAACCCGGTCGACGGTTTTACGCTGGTCTGCCAGAGCGTTGAGCGCAAAGATCTGCCGAAACAGTGTACGGCAATTATTGAATTGGGCAAGGGACAGGGCAAGCTCTTTGACGTGGACGATGTCAGCGGTCGAGGGCAGGAGTTTGTGGCAGACGCATACGCAGATGAGGCCACTTGTGTCTCCTTCTCCCATGCCCTGGCAACGGTTCACCTAGACCTGGCAGCGTCGACCAGCTCACTCCCAGATACCCTAAGCTTCCTCGACATGTATGAGGCGGGCAATGTGGAGCAGCTCAATGTGAGGGCTCGCTGGCAGGAGGCTAAGGCTGCTGAGACCTTGGCTGCACGGGTGGGCGTGACACCCCAGGGGGAGCCCTTCTACCTCAACCTGCATGAGAGCTTCCATGGACCGCACGGACTGATAGCCGGCACTACTGGATCGGGAAAGTCGGAGTTCATTATCACTTGGATACTTTCCATGTGTATAGAGTTTTCGCCCGAAGAGGCCGCTTTTGTTTTAATCGACTATAAGGGTGGTGGCCTAGCCGGAGCTTTTGACAACAGCCGTGGCAAGTTGCCCCACCTGGCGGGAACAATCACGAACTTGGATGGTTCTGCTATCAAGCGCAGCATGGTGTCTATTCAAAGTGAGCTCAAGCGTCGCCAGGCGCTCTTCAACGAGGCGCGCGAAGTGGCTGGGGGCGACAATGTAGACATTTATCGTTACCTCCAGCTCTACAGGGAGGGCAAAGTCCATGAGGCTTGCCCGCACTTGTTTATTGTGGCAGACGAGTTTGCGGAGCTGAAGGCCCAAGAGCCTGACTTCATGAACGAGCTGATTTCGGCCGCCCGTATCGGCAGGTCTCTAGGGGTGCACCTGGTGCTCGCCACGCAAAAACCTTCTGGCGTGGTCAATGAGCAAATTTGGTCAAATTCTAAGTTCAAAATTAGTTTGAAAGTCTCTGACGAGGCGGACTCTAAGGAGCTCCTCAAGCGGCCCGATGCTGCGGAGCTCACCCAGGCTGGCCGTTTTTATATGCTCGTGGGCTACAATGAGCTGTTTGCGCTGGGGCAGGCGGCATATGCTGGTGGGAAGTACACCCCCAAGGCGCAGTATGCTCCGGCTGTTGACAATGCGGTAGTGCTGGTCTCAGACACGGGTCGTGCGCTCTCATCGGCTAAAGCTCGGCCAAGTGTGACCCTGACGGACTTGACAGTTTCGGAACTGGTCGCTGTTCTCCAGCACATCCACGATGTGGCTGCTAAGGAGCACTTGCAGGCCCGACAACTCTGGTTGGACCCCGTACCTGCACTGTTGAAAGTGGAAGAGCTGAGGCAGAAGGCCGATGAAAGTGCCCCCGCTAGGGCTTTCGAGCTCAACCCGATTGTTGGTGTAGTCGATGACCCAGCTCGGCAGCAACAGCACATACTCACCCTGCCGTTGAGCCAGGAAGGTAACGCCATATTTTATGGTGGTCCCGATTCTGGGGTGGAATCAGTCCTTGCTGCCATACTGTTTGATCTGGTGAGGACACACTGTGCCAAGGACTGCAACATATATGCGCTCGACTTCGGCTCGGAAACCCTCAAAGCCTTCTTGCCAGCGCCGCAGATGGGAGACGTGGCTTGCGCAGGTGAGGATGAGAAAATGGCGAGGCTGCTCCACATGTTGGTCCAGCAGATGGTCGATCGTCGCCGGAAACTATCGTCCTACGGTGGTTCATACTCCAGGTATGTGGTTGAGCACGATGATATGCCCTCTGTTCTCCTGCTCGTGAATGGTATTGCGGTGTTTGAGGAGCTCTATGAAAGCCTTGAACAGCAGCTGCTACAGATTTCGCGTGACGGATTGAGGGTGGGAATTTATGTGGTCTTAGTGGCCGGATCGCCCAATGATGTTCATATGCGCTTAAAAACGAACTTTAAGCAGAACTTTGCCTGCGGGCTGAGTGATCGAAGCGCTTACATGGATGTGTTCGGGTCCATGCACAACATGGTGCCTCCCAGCGGCTATGCCCGTGGGCTAGTGAAGTTTGGGGAGGAGCTGTTCGTCTTCCAGGGCGCTCAAATTTTGGGCAGAGATGCAGACGAGTTCACGTACGCGAGTGAGCAGTGCCAACAGCTAGCAGCAGAGAGTACGAGCGGCGGGGCTCAGGATGTGCAGCTCATGCCCGATGTGGTGGATGCCCAGTACCTGCAGGGCAGGAGTACCCCTGCTGTACCTGTTCCCTTTGGTGTGTATGAGGATAACTTACAGCTAGCTGGGTTTGACTTCGACAGCAACCTTATCAACAGGGTGGTTACCACCAACCCCCGCGAGTTGAGGATGTTCGTAGAAAGTCTGCTGCCATTTGCGGCTGCTCACTGGGATTGTCAACTGTCCTTTATCGACGCTGCGCACTTGTGCGAGCAGCTGCCCTCGTGCTGCGAGTATCAGACTGCGGACGACACTGAGGCCCTGGACTGGTTCAGTGCCTTGGGCGCCAGAAAAGCAGATTTGACCCGCCAGCAGCTAGTGGTCGTGACGGGCATCTCTTTACTCATGGCCAGGGGGGCGAGCAATTCGGTGGAAGCTTTCAAGAATCTGTTGCGCGACTTGCGCAGGCAGGACAAGATTTGCTTCCTGCTGGTTGACACTGCCAATGATGTTCTGTACAACTCGGAGGACTGGTTTGCCCGCCAGTCTTCTGACCACAGTGGTTTGTGGCTGGGCATGGGGGCTGACACTCAGGTGAAGCTGGTAACGGTGTACGGTTTGGGCGAAAAGATTGACCCCAAGGCCAAGGCTCCTTACGGCTACCTAATTACTGAGGGCGCTCCACGCAAGGTGAAAGTGCTCATGGATACCACTCAAGATTTACAAGAATAGAGAAGGAGAACAAGATGGAACATACCGAGTTTGTGCCCTTGGGCAGTATCTGCCAGGTGAAAGAGTTTGACTTCAAGGTCATGATTATTGCGCGTGCTGTGGCCTTGCAGTTCGAGTCTGGTCCCCGGTACTTTGACTACGGGGGCTGCCTGTATCCGCAAGGGTTGATTGGCGACAAGGTTGTCTACTTTAATGCTGACTCCATTACTGCACTCTTTCATCGTGGGTTTACCGATCAGGCCGACAGCGATTACGTGCAGGCCATGAGTGCGGAACTTGAAGGGGTTCACATGCCGAAGGGTGTGCCTACTGAGACTGAGGGACACATGTCACAAGGCGCAGGTGAGCAGGAAGATAAGGAGGAGAGCGATGGCCGAAATTAAGGTTCAGGAGCAAAGCGTCACAGAGGTCAGCAGCACTTTGGAGGGGGCTTCGACGTCCCTGCCGAGAAGCGGGCAGGTGGATACGAGGGGGAGTCAGGCTCCGACGATTGCTGAGTTTCATCATCAGATGGGTAGGATTTCGCGGTTGGTGGCCCAGTATGGTGATTTTTTGCGGCGGGATATTCAAACGCTGGACAAGGCTGTGGAGACGATTCAGGAGACTGATGAGCGTATTGCGCAGGATGGTCAGTAGTGGTGTGTGGTTGCTGGTTGTACTGGTGTGAGTGGAAGGAGTGGTGATGGTGAATTTGTGGGGTCATCCTGATTTGGGTGGGTATGCGTGTAGTGGGTTGCCTGAGGGTGAGTTGCGGGCTCGGTTGGATGTGTTTAATCATGCTCAGGTGGTGGGTTTGTCTGCTGTTTCGGTGGTGTGTGGTTATGCGGCTGCGTTGAGTATGGGTCAGCCGTTGCTTGCTGATCCGCATGATGATGCTACGTCGATGGTTCAGGGGCTTGGTTTTCTTGTGCTTGCGGTGGTGTGTTGGTATATTGCGTTTTGTAGTTCGCCGCGGCGGTTGCGGTTGGGGCGTGTGTGGTGTCCGGTGGTGATGGTGTTGGCGGTGGTGTTGGTGGTGCGTTCGTTGCTGTTGTGGGTGGGGAGGGCGAGTGTGCTTGAGTTGGTGACGGAGTTGTTGCTGTTGTTGGCTGCGGTTGGGGTGTTTTGGTTGACTGGTCGTGTGGATGTGGCGGTGGATCCTGGTTTGCCGCAGGCTGGCTGGGATGGTCCTGGTATGTACCGGCGTGCGGTGTGTATGCTCACTGCTTCGGGTTTAGCGTTTCCGCCGATTGCTGTGGTCTTGATGTGGGCGTCTGAGATGATGGTGGCTGTTGATCCGAATGGTAGTTTCACTTCGGGTATACCTTCGTGGTGGCTTTTGGGTGTTGATTATCTGCTTATGGCTGTGGTGATTGTGGTGTTTTCGGTGTTGGCTTTGTGGGCGGCTTTGCATCCTTCTAATCGGGTGTTGGTTGTGAGTAAGTGGTTGTCTCGTGTGGCCTTGTGGTTGGCGGGTGTCTTGTGTGTGGTGTCGGTGATTGCCTTGCATCAGGATAAGCGGTTTTTGGGTCTCGCTGTGGAGGCTTTGTTGATTCCTGTTGCTTTGTGTCCGTTTATGTTGCGGTTAATTCGAAAGGTGGTGGAGCATTGAGTTTTATTGTGTATGGTGAGGACATTGACCGTTTGTTGTCCTCGGTGAGTTCTTATTACCAGCAGGTGGAGAAAGCGGTGTCGGCTATTGGTGGTGGTGTGGATTCCTTGTCGTCCTTGGAGGGGTTTACTGGTGCCACGGCTGAGAGTGTGAAGGCGTATTTTGCTGAGGTGCATGGGTCGGTTTTGCAGGCTATGGTGTCTTTGCTGCGGGAGGCTTTGACTCGTGCCGGTCTCTATGATCATGGGTATTTTGCGATTGATGCGGCTAAGTCTTTTCATCTGGAGGATGGGACTTTAAGTAGGGTTAGTAATCAGGTGGGTGGTTTTCGTCATCAGGCTCAGGATTTGTCTGATGGTGTGCAGCGCGCGTTGATGGGTGTGGCGGATTTGCTGGATGTGCCGGTGCCTTCGGTGGCTGCTGCTGATAGGAGTTTGGGTGCCAGTCTCGCTCTTGTTGTTGATACCTTGGATAAGGTTCAGGCGCATGAGTCGGCTTCGCAGCGTTCGGTGGCTGACTTGGATGAGTTTTGTCATGTGTTAGAGGTTTTGCTGGGTCGGCTTTCGGCGCATCCTACTGGTGGTGTGGGCTATCAGCCGGGGTCGGTGGCTGCGCTTGAGGAGTTTAAGCCTGTGGTGGATAGGCTTGTGGGCTCTCAGCAGTATGTGAAGGATTATGCTCCAGTCTTGCAGGAGGCGGATGCTGACTGGCAGGCTAGAGCTAAAGCCTGGCAGCACGACGAAGCGGTCGAAAGCAGAAGGAATGAAGGAATCCTGCAGCTAATAAATGGAGGTGTGGGAGTAGCCATTGACCTTGCTGCCATATTCCTTTGTGAGTTTGCAGGGCCTGCTGCTCCTTTAGTGGTGGCAGCAGCGGTAGCTGATTTGCCTTTTAGCGCATCTGAGGCTGTTGAGGGTGGAGATAAGGTTAAGTTAGCTCATAGTGGTGATGCGGATTCTTTGGCTTTTAATCCAATGAGGGATTGGGCTTTTGGTGGGGATCAGCAGTCATATGATGTGGCTAATGCGTATGTGCAGGTGGCGGGTATTTTTGTTGGCGGTGTTGGTGCTGCTGATGCTGCTGCTAAGAATGCTGTCATTCTGGGTATCAGTGGTAAGGATTTGAAGGTTTTTAAGACTGTTGAGACCTTGCAAGCGCTGAGCATTGATGCTACCGGTAGCATTGTCATTCCCCAAGCGGTAACTATGCTCCAGGAGAAGTATTTCGGTAACTCTCCTGTTGCTCAGCAGGCTGGGAGGCTGGTGGGTACTCTACTGGGTGGAGGCTTCTTAAAGATAAAGATTAAGACCGGTGGTGAGCGTGATGTGCAAAGTATGAAGTCGGCGCTGGGCCGTCATATTGCTGATCCGAATAAGGGTAGCCATGTCCACCAGTCTCCTGGTATTGCGCATGATTTCAAGCCTGTTGACTTGAGTGGTGGTGTGGGCGGGCATGATGCGCCTCCATCTGAGCATGTGTCTGCTCCAGTTCCTGCTCCTGCTCAGGCTCCGGCTCCAGTTCCTGCTCCTGCGCCTGCTTCGGATGGGTTGGCTGCTGAGCATGTGTCTGCGCCGGTTGTTCCGCCGGAGTATGTAGCGCCTCATATATCTGGGCCTGTTCAGGAGGGGGTTGCTCCTGTTCCTGATCATGTGTCTGCTCCTGTTGTTCCTCCCGCGCCTGCTGCTCCTCCGGTTCCTGGCCCTGTCCCGGGTGGGTCTCTTCCTCTTCCTGATCATGTGTCTGCGCCGGTTCCGGCTCCGGTGGAGGGAGAGCCTTTTGCACTGAAGACTGCTGGGGATGCTGCAAGCGGTCGGGTGAAAGAGCCAACGCTGGCTCCCAAGTCTGGCAAGGAGCGGTGAAATGTTCAATAAGTTTGTCTTGAGAGGAATTGAGAGGTGAAGTATGTCCAGTGATCTTGAAGATGTGCAGCGTCAGATGGATGCGGAGCGCCAAAGGATGAGTAATGCTCAGACTGAGAACGAGATTTACGATGGGCAGATAGAGCGTTTGCAGAAGGCGTGTGATGCGGTGCAGGATTATTTTAAGTTGGCTAAGGATTTTACTGGTGCTGTTCAGCACTATGACTTAGGGGATAGTTGGCGGGGAGATACTCGTGAGCGTTTCGATAGTCAGCTTGACCAGGCTGGTCAGGATGTGAGCCGGTATGCGGATGGGGTGTTGTTGGCTTACCGGTATTTGCGTGATGAGATTACACGGTTGGAGAATAAGGAGAATGATAATAGGGGCTTGATTGGTAGGGCGAGTTCTGCCTTGAATAATTTGAGTAATTGGTTTCAGAAGCTTACGAATGGTTGATGAGGAGAGGGGTGGTGTGATGGTGAATTTGTGGGGTCATCCTGATTTGGGTGGGTATGCGTGTAGTGGGTTGCCTGAGGGTGAGTTGCGGGCTCGGTTGGATGTGTTTAATCATGCTCAGGTGGTGTGGTTGTGTGTGTATGGGATGGTGTGTTTTTACGCGGTGGCTCCTGCGTTTTGGGTGTGTATGCAGGTGTCGACGCGGACGAAGGCGAATTGGTTGGCGGTGTGCTCGATGCCGTGTTTGGTGGGGTTGACAGTTGTCCTGTTTTATGTGGCATTGTGCAGCTCGCCGCGTCGGTTGAGGATTGCTCAGTGGTGGTTGAAGGTGTGTGTGGCGGTGGTTGTGGTGGATGTGGTGTTGGTGGTGTGGTCGTGGCGGGGGGTGAAGAGCTTGTGGGTGTTGGGGTTGATGGGTGGTGTGTTGGTGTTGGTGGCTGGTGCGTTTTGGTTGACTGCTCGTGTGGATGTGACGGTGGATCCTGGTTTGCCGCAGGCTGGTTGGGATGGTCCGGGTATGTACCGGCGAATGGTGTGTGCTCTTACTGGTTTGGGTTTAGCGTATCCGCCGATTGCTGTGGTTTTTATGGTCACGTCTTGGATGCTTTTCGGTATTGGAACGGCTCGGTCGTTATCGTGGCCTGTATTTGCTGATAATTTACTAGTTGCTGTGGTGATTGTGGTGTTTTCGGTGTTGGCCTTGTGGGCGGCTTTGCATCCTTCCAATCGGGTGTTGGTTGTGACTGAGTGGTTGTCTCGTGTGGTCGTGTGGTTGGCTGGGTTCTTGTGCGTGGCGTCGTTGATTTTTCTACGTCAGGATAAGCGGTTTTTGGGTGTGGGGTTGGAGATGTTGTTTGTCACTGTTTTGATTTGTTCTCTTGTGAAGATTGGGGTTCGCAAGGTGGTGGAGCATTGAGTTTTATCTGTGGGGTGGTTGTTTGAGTTGGTGTGAGTGAAGGGAGTGGTTATGGGGTATCGGTTGATGGATGATGCGGGTCCTTTTCGGTTTAGGGTTGATTACGAGGGGTTTAAGCAGTATTTTCATGGGGCCAATGACCGATATGTTCGTAAGTTGGGGTTAGTGGGTGGTGTGGCTGCTGCACCTTATGGGCTTATTCAGCTTTGGAATTTGATTGATTTTTTCCGTGGTGGGCATCCGTTTGATGATTTTAGTGATGGGGTGGCTTGTGTTGGGATGATTTTGTTGTGGTTGTTTTTTCTGTGTTTGTTGGTGCGTCCGGTGTTTTTGTTTGTGTTTCGTCGTGGTGATGTGGCTGATTTTTTGGGTTTTTGGGTGTTGAGGGGGTTGAGGGTGTGGATCCTCGGGGGTTGAGTGTGTTGGTGGTGTCGTGTTTGTGTGTGTTGAGTGTGGTGGGAGGGTGTGCTGTGTGTGATTTTCTTAAGGGTTCTGGTTCTGGTTCTTCGTCTTCTTCGTCGTCGTCTGCTGGGGTGCGTCGGGCTCCTGATGGGAGTGCGTTGACGCCGGTGCAGGAGTATGTGGGGCAGGGGTTTTTGCCTGGTGCTTCTGAGGAGGGTGTGCGGTTGGTGCGGGCTCATGAGGGGCAGATTCGTGAGCGTGTGGTGTCGTTTATGCGGCAGCGGTGGCATGTGGAGGTGAGGGTGAATGCGGTGTGGCCGGGTCGGCGGAGCGCAGCAGTGTATGTGTCGTGTCAGGATCCGGTGTTTACGGTGGGGTTGAATGTGAGGCTTGATAGGGAGGGTCAGGTGGTGGGGGATCCTGTTGATCAGTGGGAGGAGCTTCAGACGGCGGTGATGACCGGTTTGTTTTATCGGGCGTATCAGGGTGAGTATGATCAGTTGAATGAGTTTTTGAGGGGTGAGGCGTCTAGGTTGGGTTTGTATGGGATGCGTCCTGAAGCGCTGCAGAGAACGCAGTCGGTGGGTTATGTAACACCGTGGATGTTTGTTGCGATGGCTGGAAGTGATTATCAGGATGTGGTGGATGCGTTTGTGGCTGGTGAGGATTTGCCGGTGGAGCGGTTGCGGGTGATGTTTGAGGCTGATATTGCTCGTGAGCGTGAGCATGTGTTGGATCGTGAGCGGGGGATGGTGGTGAATACGCCGATTCAGTTGTATGCGGCGTCGGATACGTTGCCTTCGAAGTCGGTGGTGGATCGGGTTGAGGCTGATTTGCGGGCGTGGTCTGGTTCGCATGTGTTACCACCGACGGGGTATACGATCACGATTTTCAAGAATTCAATCGTGAACCGAGTGGGCTTACCCAACGGCGACAACGTAGATACCGGGCAAGTGCCTGGGGGTCCTGCGGACGGTATTAAGATCCGGTATCTGTATTTTAATGGGACAGAATAGGCGGTGACATCATGGGCAACAATATCGCGGGGCAGGAGTATTTGAGTGTTCACCGGTGAACACTATGATCTGCTCTCCGCTCATTCGTGCGTTCGGTACTCATTTCGGCCGCTTACGGCAAAATAAGAACTTGCACAGCTTGCGGTGGAGTGTCAGCGGTTGTCAGATGTGTGTGTGCTGCCTGCAAGGCCCCTATACTAGTACTACCTGCGAGCCGGTGACTAAGCCGGAGTCTTGGATTTTACAGTTGGGGTTGAGCAAGGCACCCGTGCCCTTGTCCATCAAGGCTATGTCGCCTTGAGCTGAGTAGCGGTCGGGTTCGCGGCTCTGCAGAATTTCCGCAATCAGCGCGCTGGCCTGCCCTACGGTGAGTTGGATGGGAGTCCACAGGTCGTAAGACTTGTGAGTGGCAGGCAGGCTGACCTCAAGCATTATTTTGTCGTTCATGAGCATATCCTTCCAATTTGGTGCAGTTCACGGCCGCGGGGCATATGCGAGGCAGCTTTGCCCCTACCCCTATGATATATCGTTTGCGAATCTGCTATAAGATTCTTATAAGGGAGAACTGCAATACTCACCGGCCATGTGTGCCGTAGGATTGAAGTAGCAAGGTGGCTGGGGAAGAAGGGCGTAATGAAAGAGAAGACTCTACGAGACAGGCATACCGGGGCGACGACGCTCATGCTGCGCACCAAAAGGGGTGAGCTCCTCAACTATACCCAGGCCGAGTGGCTCCTGGGCCAATCTTCGCACTCCCTTCTGCCTTTTAAATATGAGCCCAAGGGTAAGGGTGCCATTTTCTATTACGACACTACGGGCCTGCCCAGCCTGGCGGACTACCTGCGAATGAGCATTTCCGGCGTGCAGTACGCGAGCCTGCTGCGTTCGCTCGCCCAGTTGGGGGACCTCAGCGCCAGGGAGCAGCTGCCTTTGGAGAGCATCAGGTTTGAGCTAGACCATGTTTTTGTGGAAGATGACAGTCTGCGTTTTGTCTGCGTCCCCCTGCAGCCGCTGCCCGCCCAGCAGACTTCAATACTGGGCTTGCTGGCGCTCTTGAGCGAGAGTAAGCGGGTGAAGTTTACCCTTCTCGGCGATGCTGCCCTACTTGAGGCGGTCTCTGATTTTAGCCGGCGAACAGCCCTGTTCTCCGCCTTTGACTTTGACGAGTTCCTGACTGCCACCCTGCCCTCGCAAGCTGCACAGAGCAGCCGCTCCCAGGACCCACTCCAGCCGGAGGGTTCGCTTTCGCCCGCGGCCGTGTTCGACCCCTTTGGTCCGCCCGCTAAGGCTACTAGCGCCCAGCAAGCCGTTCCCGCTGAGCCGGTACTTGAGCAAACGGACTCCTCCACCGTTCGCACGAATCGCACCAATGATGCAGCGAGTTCCAGTGCCCCGCCACAGGACCATGCCCAGAATGAAGCCAAAGCTACGCCAGCTCAGGAAGCCGGACCAGCAGCTGAGGGAGGGTTGCCTGCGGGCGGGGGTGGGCAGGAAGGTAGCCCAGCCAAGGGCGGTACTCGTATGCTCTCGGGTGCCCTGCCCTCCGGAGGGCTGTCTGCCGAGCGGGAGCCTGACGGGCAGGCAGCAACTCCCCCTTTCTCGCTGGTGCAGGTGTCTACAGGCCAACGTTTGTGCCAGGCCACCCAGGCTGTGACTTTGGGCAGGTCGGAAGCTTGCGAAGCGCAAGTGGTGGGCAATACGAACGTGAGCCGTATGCACGCTGTGGTCAGGCGCCTGCCTGCAGGAGGTTTCAGCGTGGTCGATCTCGGCTCAGCCAATGGCACCACGGTGCGTGGGCAAATCTTGAGCAAGGGGCAGTCGGCTCAGCTGGCGGCAGGGGAGTCCTTCTTGGTTGCAGACGAGCTTATTCGCATAGACGAATAGGCTCCGGTGGAGTAAAGTTACTAGTAGGTAGCCTAATGAGGGGTTCACCAGGGTAAGCGAAAGTTTAGCAGTGCGGCGGCTTTGCGGAAGTGCAGGTGATTGAGATGGCCTACGAACAGGTGCTACGTGACCGCGTAGACAACTTGGATTCTCGGATCCATGCCCTAGAAGGCGAACTGTCCCAGGCCCGTAAGGATTTAGCGGAAGGGCAGGAGCTGCAGACATACTTGCGCACAACGCAAGCTGATTTTGAAGGTCATCAGCAGCACAGGCGTACGGCCTTGCGCGTTGTGGGCGATTCGAGACTGCGGACCCGAACCTTGCAATCATACGTGGATCGCATGGGCGAGAATTTGAACGGGAACAGGGCTAGGGCAGTGTCCCAGAGTGTGCAAGATACGCTCAGGGCCACAGACCTGCGTGTTCAGCACTTGAGTGACGTGGTGGATGACTTGGAGCGCTCGCTCTCGAACACATGCACCTACCAGAGCGAAATGCAAGACCAGCTGAGGCGCTTGCTCAGCCAGGAACCATAAGTGTGTAGACCGAAGGGCCACTGAGAGAAGGCGAGGAAGCCCGTGGACAGCAATCTCATAATAGACGACGACTATGTTCTGCGCTTGGGCGCAGAGTGCCAGCGGCAGGGCAAAGCCGTAGAGGACCTGCTCAACCGCTACCTGCGGGTGATGGCGATGATCAGTTCGGAGGCTGTCCCGGATGGGGAAATACACCGGGCAACGGTCGAATTCGTCAATCAGGCTGGCCGGCTCAGCGGCAAGGTGGGGGAAGCCTCCCAACTCGTGAGCAAGATTTGTAGCTCATTCATCGCTCAAGTAGATGGGGATGATCAGTTCTTGTACTGACTAATCGGGCCCTTGGGGAAGGGGCCGGGAGTGCAGAGGGTCTACAGCGGTTCTACAGGAGAGGGGTAATCATGGCAGGCACTATTGCTGTCAATACGGCAGCCTTGGCCAAGCAGATTCGGGAGCTGAGCAGTATTGCGGCAGAGTGCGAAAACTGTGCGGTCAAGAGCGGGCCCGACGCGGCTGCGAGCGGCGAGTCCATCGAAGCCTTGCAGCGATTGGAAGGGGAGTATGAGCTCTTGCAAAAGGCTTTAGGGCATTTAGCGAGGAGCTCCCAAGAGTATTTTCAGGCTGCCCTAGCCGCAGCCATTGAAGCAGACAAGGAAGCAGAGCGTCAGTTCAGCGATGCCTGATGGCAGACGGAGTCATCTGCCGACGCAGCTGCCTTACTGGAAGGGGTGAGAACAATGGCCTATAGAGATTTTCGTACGAGCACGCTAGACCGCCTGCTCGAATTGGTGAAGCAAGTTGAACCTGGCGATTCAATGGCGAGCCGTGCTGCCGACTGGATTGGCGACAGGGGTATTGCCCTCAAAAGATGGGCGGTGGGGCTCAACCCTGGAGACTCCCTCGCCAGCATGGACTCCTACCTCAAGCAAACTGCAGATGTCAACAATACGTCTGCGGACGAGATTCGCCGCATCTGGCAGAAGGTGAATGACGACAATAGTCAGTATTCCACCCGCTTTTTGGAACTGTGGGCGGACTTGAAAGATTTGCACCGGCAGATTGACATCCTCGAGTCCACCATTAACCCCGCAGCAGGCTCTTTCACGGCTCAGCACATCACAGCAGTGGTGGGGTCGAGCATCGACTCGTACCTGGATTACAGCAATCTTTTGAAACAGATGGTCGGTAAGGGGTTGACCAGCCAGGATTTGACCGATCTTAAAAATAACAACCCTATGCTGCTGAATAAGGTTTTGCGCAACCTTTCGGCAGTCTTTATCCCCTTGATTCCAAGCCTAGGGGTGGGTCAGAAGTGGGAGCTCCCTGTAGGGCCAGGCTTAGTGCTCTCCTACGAAGCTGGACTCTCTTCACCAGGGAATTCTGTACATGTTGATCTGTCAGCTCCATTGAAGGAGCAACGTCTACAGATTGAGGACATGGTCTCCTTATCAGTAAACGGTCCTGGAGTAGAAGTTGACAAGTACGGACGCCCGGTTGACCACAATCCCCTGGAGCCTGGGGATACCAAGTGGGAGTTGGATTGGGCTGCATCAATCACTGGAATGGAGTCAACTTGGACTCGTACGCATAACGGTAGTAAGCAGAAATATGAAGTAGCGTTTAAATATAGGTCTCCGTCTGCCTCTGTTGGCTATGGAGTCGAAACTCATGTAGGCACTGATACGCTCTCAACCGACTTGAAGTTAACTGCCTCTGTTGTACCCTGGGTACCTCTCAAAGTTCCTGAGATTCATGGACCTCAACGAGTTCCTGAATTTCACTTTCCTCATATTGAAATACCCGGTCTCGTACCAGATCCTGCGTGGAATCCGAATCAAGAACCAGCAAATCCTTGGTTGGTGTTCCCCTGGTTTGAGCCAGTATTCCAATTCGCTTTCTAACGTGCAAAGGATTTGTTATGCGAGCCAGTCGTGTGGGCGTGCTGAGTAGGTGGGTGGCTGTTGTGGTGCTGCTACTGTTGTGGCTTCCATTGTTGTCGGCTTGTGGCGGGAAAGCTAATAGTGTGGGTTCTTCAGGAGAGTCATCGCCGGGGTCGTCGTTTGGTTTGGATGATCGTAGGTTGGATAAGGCAACAGTAAGGGTGGTGTTTCCTTTTGATTTTGTGCGTCATGTTTTTTATGATGCTGAAGTTAATACTCCTGCGAAGGTGGCTGCTGATTTGAAGGCTCAGTCTGAGTTTTATTCTGATGCGCGTGCTCAGTCCAACGGAGATGTGGTTGTTATGATGACAAAGTCTCAGCATGAGCGGGTGGTGCAAAGGGATGAAAGTATAATTCGTGCTTCTGAGCAAAGGTTTGTGAAGAGTAATCGGGATTACCGGTATGTGATTGGTGATGATCAGCAATCGGTTTCTATTTGGGCGAACAAATATCTGAACCCAAATACGTATGCGGATATTGCTCAAATTGTTCCGGGTATGGTAGGTGTTGTGTATTACTTGCAGGGTCATACTGGGCCTTGGCAGATGGTAATTTCCTTGTATAACTGTCATTCTAATGAGTTAGTGAAACGTTTCAACTTTTATGAGTCATTCAACATGGAATACGATCGGTTGGGTGATTGATCATGTGTGTCAGGGCTGAGCGTGTAATGGGTCGGTGGGTGTCTGTTGTGGTGTTGCTGTTGTGGCTTCCTTTACTTACAGCCTGTGGAGGTAAGCCTGCTGGTGTGGGTCCTTCGGTGGAGTCTTCGCCTGGGTCGTCGTTTGGTTTGGATGATTGGGGTTTGGATAAGGCGACGGTGAGGGTGGTGTTTCCTTTTGATTTTGTGAGTCATGCTCTTTATAGTAAAGAGTCTAAGACTCCAGCTGCGGTAGCTGCAGGGTTTAAGGCTGATACTGAGTTTTATTCTGATGCGCGTGCGGAGCCCAATGGTGATGTGGTTGTTGTGATGACACAGTCTCAGCATGAGCGGTTGGTGGAGAGAGATGAAGGCTCTATTCGTGCTGCTGAGCAGAGTTTCGTAAAGAGTAATCAGGATTACCGGTATGTGGTTAGTGATGATCAGCAGTCGGTTTCTATTTGGGCGAACAAATATTTGAGTCCCGATATGTTTTTTAATGTTACTGCGGCTGTTCCGGTTTTAATAGGTGTTATGTATTACATGCATGGTCATACCGGTCCTTGGCAGATGGTGATTTCCTTGTATAACTGTCATTCCAATGAGTTAGTGATACGGTACAACTTTTATGAGCCAGCTAGCATGGAATACGATCGGTTGGGTGATTGATCATGAGTCATTTGGCATTGAAATGGACCAGTTAGGGGAGTGAGGTGCTTGGAGATATTGCGGTTGAAGGTATGAAATCTTGGAAACGAAGGGTGGGGTTGGAATGGAACAGACAACGATTATTTTTAATGGGGCTATCAGCCTAGAGCTGCCGGAGGATTTCGTGGCGGCCTCGCAGGAGGAAGCCGAAGCCTTTCTTTTGCGGGTCAACAATGGGGAGCACGGCGGGGAAGGCCAGATGGCACCTGATCAGCTGCTCAGAGCGCACTCGCTTGCGGCCGACAGCCTCTACCGGAGCAAAGACCAGAAGCAAACCTTCATGATGGGAGAAATAACGCCAGTGGAGTGGCGCGATACTGATCTGGAGGCGCACCTGGGCGACTACTACCAGTGGTTCATGCACACCCAGCCGCTGATGAAGAATGTCAATATGGGTGCCCGCCGCCTAGACTTGCAGGCGGGTGGCGACAGGGTAGGTTTGCTGAACTATACTTTTGCTACCCCCTACGACGACTGGTACGTCTGCTTCTTCCTGCTGCCGGCCGACGGGCACGAAGCCTGGCTCCTGCTCATGTGCTCCACGAACGAAAACCCTTCTACGGCCTTCCAATTCGTGGGCATGGGCAACTCTCTGGGCCTGGCCCATAGCTCTTCAGCCCAGGCAGTAGTCCCAGCTCAAGGGGCTCAGCAGTAAAACTTAAGGAGCTGAGGACACGCTCCGTGGGCTGCTCGGCAGTTACCTGCGGGGCGGCTGCGGCTGCGGCTGGCAGCGGCGGCAAAATCCAGGGGAGTGGATACACTGAAATCCCGAACATCCGCTGCGATAAAGGGGTTTGGGTGAATTTGAAGAATTCGCAAGCCAAGGCAGCCGATAGTCATTCCCAAAAGCAAGCACTGCTCGTCCTTGAGGACGGACAAGTGTACGCGGGGCAGGCTTACGGCGCGCTGGGCAGTACACAGGCAGAAATCGTATTCAATACCGGCATGACGGGCTACCAGGAGACGCTCACCGATCCGTCGTACGACCGGCAGATTGTGGTGCAGACCTTCCCGCACATTGGCAACACGGGGGTCAACCGGCAGGACAGTGAATCCCAAAAAATTTGGGTGAGCGGATACGTGGTCCGCCAGCCCAGTTTGAGGTCCAGCAGTTGGAGATCCGATGCTCCCTTGGACGACTGGTTACAGGCCCAAGGGATTGTGGGTATTTCTCACATAGATACGCGCCGGCTCGTACGGCACTTGCGTTCCGCAGGTGCTATGCGGGCCGGTATTTTTTCTGGTCCGGCGCTCCTGAAGGGCTCGGGCAGGCCCAAGTCGCTTGATGAACTGCTGGCACAGGTGCAGGCCAGCCAGCCGATGACCGGTGCGAATTTGACGGGCCGGGTGAGCACTGCCCAGGCCTACACCGTTGAGCCGTGCGGGCAGTTTCAGGGGCAGGAACCGCGGCTGACCGTGGCGGCCATCGACCTAGGGATTAAGGCCATGACACCCCACCGGTTGGCTGAGCGCGGCTGCCGGGTGCAGGTGCTACCGGCGGAGGCCACGCTGGCAGCCGTTGAACAATCTGGTGCTGATGGCGTGTTCTTCTCCAACGGGCCCGGGGACCCGAGTGCGGCTGACCAGCAAATCAGCCTCTTACGGCAGGTGCTCGACGCGGGCTACCCCTTCTTCGGCATCTGCTTTGGCCACCAGCTCCTGGGCCGCGCTCTCGGCTTCGACACCTACAAGCTCAAGTTTGGCCACCGAGGGGTCAACCAGCCGGTTCAGGACTTGCGCACCGGCAAGGTGGAGATTACGGCTCACAATCACGGCTTCGCTGTAGACGCACCGCTTGAGGGGGCCCTTGCCTCTCCCTACCAGGACGGGCACTTCGGGCGGGTACGGGTTTCGCATGTGGACCTGAACGACCAGGTGGTTGAGGGGCTGGAATGCCTGGATATTCCCGCTTTTTCGGTCCAATACCACCCCGAGGCGGCTGCGGGTCCGCACGACGCCTCCTACTTATTTGAGCGGTTCATCAGGCTGATGGAGCAGACGAAGGAAGGGCAGGCGCATGCCTAAGCGCACAGATTTACACTCGGTGATGGTTATTGGTTCAGGTCCGATTGTGATTGGCCAGGCCGCCGAATTTGACTACTCGGGTACCCAGGCCTGCCGGGTTCTGAAAGAAGAGGGGATTCGCGTCATTCTGGTCAATTCCAACCCGGCCACCATTATGACCGACCCGCAGATGGCCGATGCCACCTACATTGAACCCATCGATACCGCCATTTTGGAGCGCATTATTGCCAAGGAACGCCCGGACGCCCTCCTGCCAACTTTGGGCGGACAGACAGCCCTCAACGCTGCTGAGCAGCTGGGCAAGGCCGGCATCTTGGACCGCTACCATGTTGAGCTGATTGGTGCCTCCCTGGAAGCCATCGACCGGGGTGAGGACCGGGAGCGCTTTAAGCAGGTGGTGGCGCAGGCCGGTGCACAATCCGCGCGATCCGCCGTTGCCCACAGCCTACCAGAGGCGGATCGAGTAGCTGAGCAGCTGGGCTACCCGCTTGTGGTGCGCCCCAGTTTCACCATGGGCGGCCTGGGCTCTGGCATAGCCCACAATGAGGAAGAGCTCCACCGCATCGCCGGTGCGGGCATCCACTATTCACCCACGGACGAGGTCTTGCTTGAGGAGGGCATTGAAGGCTGGAAGGAGTACGAGCTTGAGCTCATGCGCGACCGCAAGGACAACGTGGTGGTGGTCTGCCCTATTGAGAACGTGGATCCGGTGGGCGTGCACACCGGCGACTCGGTGACGGTAGCGCCCGTCTTTACGCTGACCGACCGCGAATACCAGCGGATGCGAGACATTGGCATCGCCATTATCCGCGGCGTGGGCGTGGACACCGGCGGCTGCAATATCCAGTTCGCTGTCAACCCTGACAACGGTCGCATTATCGTCATCGAAATGAACCCGCGTGTCTCCCGCTCCTCGGCCCTGGCCTCCAAGGCGACCGGCTTCCCCATAGCGAAAATCGCCACGAAGCTGGCCCTGGGCTACACCTTGGACGAGATTGACAACGATATCACTCGCTCCACTCCCGCCTCCTTCGAGCCCACGATTGACTACGTGGTGACGAAGGTGCCGCGCTTCGCCTTCGAAAAGTTCCCCGGCGCGGACGACACCTTGACCACCTCTATGAAGTCGGTGGGGGAGGCCATGGCCCTAGCTGGCTCCTTCCCAGAGTCGCTAGGCAAGGCCATGCGCTCGCTCGACAAGCGCCACATGGTCTTCTCCTGGAACGGCCCGCAGCCCGCTCGCCCGCAGGTTCAGGAGCTCTTGCAGGCAATGCGCCGGCCAACCCCGGGCCGCTACTTGCAGATTCAGCAGGCCTTCTGGGGCGGTGCGAGCGTGGACGAGGTCTTCCAAGCCACGAAGATTGACCCCTGGTTTTTGGAGGAAATCAGCGCCATTAATCGCACGGCCCTAGAGGTGCGGGCGGCCGATTTTGTGGACGACCAGCTCATGCTCCAGGCCAAGCAGGCTGGCCTGTCTGACCTGCAAATTGCCCACTTGCGCGGCCTGGGCGACCAGGGTGAGCTCGTCATCCGCGAGCTGCGTTGGAATTACGGCATTCGACCGGTCTACAAGACTGTGGACACCTGCGCTGCCGAATTCGACGCGCTCACTCCTTATTACTACTCCACCTACGCCGAGGAGAGCGAGCTCAAGCCCCGCCAGCGCGAGGCCGTCATCATTCTGGGTTCGGGCCCCAACCGCATTGGCCAGGGCGTGGAGTTTGACTACACTTGCGTGCACGCCGTGCAGGAGCTGGGGCAGGACTACGACACGATTATGGTCAACTGCAACCCGGAGACCGTCTCCACCGATTACGACATGTCCGACCGCCTTTACTTCGAGCCGCTGACCTTTGAGGACGTGCTTGAAATCTACAGGGCTGAGCTCCAGATGGGGCCGGTCAAGGGGGTTATTGTGCAGCTGGGAGGGCAGACGCCGCTCTCGCTCGCGGCCAGGCTCAAGGCTGCCGGAGTGCCGATTTTGGGTACGAGTCCCGAGTCGATTGACCTGGCGGAGAACCGGGAGCTCTTCGGCCAGGTGCTCAAGGAGGAAGGCCTCAACGCCCCTCGCTACGGCACGGCCCTCTCCCTGCTAGAAGCCCAGGAGGCGGCGCACAGCATTGGCTACCCGGTCCTGGTTCGCCCCTCGTATGTGCTCGGCGGGCGGGGCATGGAGATAGTCTACGACGACGCCCAGCTGGGCAAGTACGTCAATCGCGCTCTGGAGCAAGCCCAGGCTGACACCGTGGTGTCGGGC
Organism: Bombiscardovia nodaiensis; assembly: GCA_033127725.1. Lineage (NCBI taxonomy): Bacteria > Bacillati > Actinomycetota > Actinomycetes > Bifidobacteriales > Bifidobacteriaceae > Bombiscardovia > Bombiscardovia nodaiensis. Next base: position 832,301 of record AP026798.1, read on the forward strand.
CGCCTGCCCTCGCCGCTCCTGATTGACAAGTTCCTGCAAGATGCCATCGAAATCGACGTGGACGCGCTCTACGACGGCTCCCAGCTCTACATTGGCGGGATTATGGAGCACGTTGAGGAGGCCGGAGTTCACTCGGGAGATGCCTCCTGCACCCTGCCGCCCTCCACGCTCTCGGACGACCAGATAGACCGCCTGCGCGCAGCCACGCTCGCCATCGCCAGGGGCTGCGGGGTGCGGGGCTTAATCAACGTGCAGTTCGCGTTTATGGCGAACACGCTCTATGTGATTGAGGCCAACCCCCGCGCCTCCCGCACGGTACCCTTCGCTTCCAAGGCCACGGGCACGGCTCTGGCGAAGGCGGCAGCCCGCATCATGCTGGGGGAGAGCGTGGACCAGCAGAGGGCTCGCGGCTTGCTCCTGCCCCAGCTCGACGGGTCGGTCAGCCGTCCTGGGCAGCCGGTGGCAGTCAAGGAAGCCATACTGCCCTTTAAGCGCTTTAGGACGCCCGTGGGCCAGAGCGTGGACGTGCTCCTGGGGCCCGAGATGCGCTCTACGGGCGAGGTGATGGGCTTTGACCGCGACTTCCCGCACGCCTTTGCCAAGGGCCAGCTCGCCGCCTACCAGGGAGGGCTGCCCACGTCGGGTATGGTTTTCCTCTCGGTCAACGACACCGACAAACGCCAGCTGCCCATGATTGCCAGCCGCCTGCACGAGCTCGGATTCACCATCTGCGCCACCCAGGGCACGGCTTCGGTCCTGAGGCGCTACGGGATTGACGTGGCGCTGGTGGGCAAGATTAGCGAGGGTTCGGGCGGCGCAGATGCTTCCGGCCACGGCCCTGACCGCCTGGGGGCCAATGTGGTGGAGCTGATTGAGCAAGGCAAGATTGACATGGTGCTCAACTCGCCCTCTACCCGCGATTCGCGCTCTGACGGCTACCTGATTCGCGCCGCAGCCGTGGCCGCCGACCTGCCCCAGTTCACGACCGTCACCCAGTTCGCAGCCGTGCTCATGGCCATTGAAGCTGTCAAGGCGGGCGACTACCAGGTCATGAGCATCCAAGAGCGGGCCCAGCGCCTCTTTCAGGAGTTGGGGCAGTAGGGCTCTTTCGGGCCAGTAATGTGCCTGTTGGTGCCGGTTCGAGCCTATCGAGTAGGGTAGCTGGTAACAATACTCAGGTCGGAGAGGTGCTGTGCAGGCTGCGCACCGCCGGCCGGGGCTAACGGCGAGGCGGGAAGCGAGTTATAAAGGATGAGTCGGCCACACACAGACGCGGACGAGACCACGAGCCAAGCTCAGGAGCGGGCAGATTCGTCTGGGCAGCCTGCTGCTCCTCAGGTCGCTCAGCAGCGCCGCCTGATTGTGCTCACCGGGCCGACCGCCGTGGGCAAGGGCACTGTGGAGGCCCGCCTGCGCCAGGAGCACCCGCAAGTGTGGGTGTCGGTCTCCGCCACCACCCGCGCCCCTCGTCCAGGCGAGGAGAACGGCCGCACTTACTGGTTCATGTCCGAGGACGAATTTGCCCAGCACCAAGCGGCTGGCGACTTTCTGGAGACGGCCCTGGTCCACGGCCTCTCCCACTACGGTACACCCCTGCGGCCGGTCCTGGAGCACCTGGCTGCGGGAGTGCCTACGATTTTGGAGATTGACCTGCAGGGTGCGCACCGGGTTCGTCGGTGTGCCAAGGACCTGGGGCTGGATGTGGTCTACGTCTTTTTGGCGCCGCCCACTTTTGAGGACCTCATCACCCGCTTGAACGAGCGCGGCACAGAGAACGAGGAACAGCGGCGCAGGCGGCTTGAGACGGCCCAGGTTGAGATGGACAGCCGCAGCGAGTTCGATGTGGTGATTGTCAACGACACGGTTGAGCAGGCGGCCGACGCCCTCTGGCAGGTCATCGCCAAGGAGTACGACCTGTAGGCCTCTTACGCTGTGTGTGAGCAGGCTGGGAAAATCGAGACAGAGCAGTAGACTAGTAGGCATTGAGTAATAGTTGACTATCAGCGCATTGGAGAAATTTTTCATGGCATCTTTCGGTACTGAACCGCAGCCACAGGGTTTTGCGAATCCTTCGATTGACGAGCTGATGGAGCACGCAGACTCGCAGTATGCGCTCTCTATTTTCGCCGCCAAGCGCGCCCGTCAGATCAATTCCTACTTTACCCAGCTCAACGAGGGACTCCTGCAGAACGTGGGCCCGCTGGTGGAGTACCAAAATCAGGAGAAGCCGCTGTCCATCGCCTTCCGCGAGATTAACGAAGGCCTGCTGGAAGAGACCCTCGGCGAGGACGACCTGAGCGAGGGCAACTGAGCCTGGGCACGCCCGCTATTTGTGCGGCTTGGGCACTACACGACTGATAACAATGTATTGAACTATTGAACTTCGAGGAGTGGGGAAGTAACAGATGGCGGAACGACGGTTAATTACTGCTGAATCGGTAACTGAGGGGCATCCAGATAAGGTCTGTGACCAGATATCCGACGCCATTTTGGATGACTTGATTGCCCAAGATCCCCGCTCGCATGTGGCTGTGGAGACCTCGGCTGCCACCGGTCTCTTCCTGATTTTCGGCGAGGTCAGCTCCCAGGGCTACACCGACATCCAGCAGCAGGTGCGGTCGGTCCTGCGCAAGATTGGCTATACCAGCTCTCAGATTGGCTTGGACGCTGACTCCTGCGGAGTTACGGTGTCCATCAGCGAGCAGTCGCCCGAGATTAACCAGGGCGTGGACCGCTTGCAGGGAGCCAAAGAGTCGGCCGCCACCCGCGAGCAGCGTTATGAGGCCCAGGGCGCCGGTGACCAGGGTGTGATGTTTGGCTATGCCTGCGACGAGACAGACGTGCTGATGCCCCTGCCCATTCACCTGGCCCACCGCCTGGCCTTCCGCCTGGCTCAGGTGCGCAAGGAGGGCATAGTGCCCGGCCTGCGCCCAGATGGCAAGACCCAGGTCACCATCGAGTACGACGAGCAGGATAGGCCCCGCAAGGTCGATACCGTGCTCATCTCCACCCAGCACGACCCCGATGTCAAGCGCGAATGGCTGGAAGAACAGCTCGCTGCCCATGTGATTAACCCGGTGCTCGACGAAGTCTGCGGCTCTGCCGTAGACCACCAAGCCTACCGACTGCTGGTGAACCCTACTGGCTCCTTCATTATGGGCGGTCCTGCGGCCGATGCAGGCTTGACCGGGCGTAAGATTATTGTCGATACCTACGGCGGGGCGGCCCATCATGGCGGTGGTGCTTTCTCCGGCAAGGATCCTTCCAAGGTTGACCGGTCGGCTGCCTACGCCTCCCGCTGGGTGGCGAAAAACATCGTGGCTGCTGGCCTGGCACGCAAGGTTGAGGTGCAGGTAGCCTACGCTATTGGCGTGGCAGACCCGGTCTCGGTCAACGTAGAAACCTACGGGAGCGAGCAAGGTGTCTCCCGCGAGCAGATTCAAGAGGCTGTGCGCCAGGTCTTTGACTTGCGCCCTGCTGCCATCATCGACGAGCTCGACTTGCTCAGGCCTATTTACTCCAAGACCGCGGCCTACGGGCACTTCGGCCGCACCGACCCAGACTTTACCTGGGAGCAGACCAACAAGGTAGACGAGCTGAAGGCAGTGCTGGGTATCAAGGGCTGACCATGCTGTAAGGGAGGGTTGTGAGTCAACCACAGGCAGAACAGCTGGCGCTCGACGGGCTGGCACCGCGCCGCCGTCGGCCCTCCCGTAAGCGTGAGCCCCAGCAGGCTCAGTCGCAGCCCATCGCCAGGGTGGTGCTCGACGTGCAGGCTCCCCACCTGGGGCAAACTTTTGACTACTTGGTAGCCAGCAAAGACAGCGATACTGCTCAAGCCGGTGCCCTAGTTCGGGTGCGCTTCGGAGGCCAGCGGGTCAACGGTATAATCTGGGAACGGGCCCAATCCAGTGACCTGCCTTCGTCTTCCCTCAAATATATTGAACGAGTTCTGGTGCCCCAAGAGCTCATTTCGGCCTCCATGCGGCGCGACATCAGCGCCATCGCCCAGGCCTATGGGGGTACACGGGCGAACATTTTGCGACTGGCCTTGCCCCCGCGCGTAGCTCGCGTGGACCGAGAACAGGCGGCCGTGCAAGCGGTACCGGCGGCCAGCAATCCCGCCTGGCAGCGGGCGGGGCAGGCTATTGCCGAGCAGATGGAGGCCGAGCTTCAGCAGGACTACCAGCATATTGAGTCGCTCAGCCAGGCTTTCTCCTCAGATGCTTTTACCTCCGTATGCATCGACGCGCTGCCAGGATTAGAGGAGCGCGAACGTCTGCTGGCCTGGAGCGTGGTGCAATCGCTGCTCAACGCTCGCTCAGCAGTGGTGGTGCTGCCCGATGCCCGGCACATGGCGAGTTTGGCCCGCGCTCTTACGGCATTGGGCTTACGCCCCTTCGCGCCCGACCCTGACCCTGACCACGAGGGCGGCTGGGCTGGCGATTTTGTGCTCTTAGGCTCCTCCCTGCCACCGGCCGAGCGCTACCGGTCCTACCGGGCCTTGGCCAGCGGGCAAGTCTCCTGCGTCTTGGGCCTGCGGGCGGCCATGTATGCCCCGGTCGAGGGGCCTGCGCTCTTTGCCATCCTCGACGACGCTGCCTACCAAAATGCGGACGGCATGACACCCTATGCAAATGCGCGCGGGGTGCTGCGCTTGCGGGCCAAACTCCACCAGGGCATATTCGTCAGCCTTGGCCACGCCCGCTCGGCCCGCTCCCAGTGGGAGTGCTCGCCGGATGCGCAAGAGGTTTCCTCGGGTGTGACTGGCCCGGCCCAGAGCGTCGTCCCGGCAGCCCCAGCGCTGTCTGACCGCCTGCCCTGGGTCCGCTGGTTTAACCGCCAGGAGCTGGCCCGCCTGGCTGACCCGGCGATTGGGGCGCGGGTGCCGCATGTGGCTGTGAGCGTGCTCAATCAGGCCCTACAATCAGGCCCGGTCCTGCTGCTTATTCCTCAAGACGGTGTGGAGCAGACGCTCTCCTGCGCCCACTGCCACCGGCAGGCCCGCTGCCCCAAATGCACTGGCCCCTTAAGGCTTGGGGCTCCCGGGCACGCCCCCCGCTGCGCCTGGTGCGGTTCAGCGGCGGTTGGTTGGGCCTGCCCCTCCTGCTCCTGCGAGCAGATGCGCCTGGTCCGTGTAGGGGCTGCGGGCACGGCCCAGGAGCTACGCTTGCTCTTTAGGGGAGTGCCGATTACGATTTCCACCCCCAGCAGCCCAGGGGCATTGTGGAGCAGATCGATGCCCGCCCACGCCTGGTCATTGCTACCGCTGGTGCGGAGCCGCGCGTGATGGCTCCCGGAAAGGATCTTGAGCAAACAGCTGCCTACCAGGCTGTGGCCATATTAGACGCTTGGACCTCCCTCTATGCGCTCGGCGTGGACGCCCGCCTGGACCTCCTGACTGCCTGGATGCGCACCGTAGCCCTGTGCAAGCCCAGGGCTCAAGGCGGTCAAGCCCTGATTCTCGGCGAGAGCGACCCCTCCCTGGTTCAGGCGCTGATGACCTGGCATCCCGACCTCCTGGCCGCGGCCGAGCTTGCAGATAGGGCCCAAACTGGCCTGCCGCCCACCGTTGCCCTGGCCAGCCTATGGGGCAACCGTCAGGCCGTCTCTTGGGCCATCGGGCAGCTGGGAGCCAACCTGGATGGCGACATGGGCCTGCTGGAGGTGGCTGGCGAGCAGATGCCGAGCCTGATGGGGCCGGTGCCTATCGCTCCGCAGTCCAACCTGGCAGTAAAGCCGCTGGAGGGCACTGGCGACCGGGTGCGCGCCCTGGTGCGAGTTCCGGTGGCCCAGCGCGACGAACTGGCCCTCCGCCTGCACCGGATCATCTCTACCTACATGGCTTCGCGGGGGCGCAGCGAGCTTCGGTTCTGCATGGATCCCAAGGACTTAACCTAGCGGGTAGTGGCGGGCTGACGGTCCTAGCAACTTGCGCTCTGCAATCGGCCTGCTGGGGTCGAGGCGGCGTGCTTGCATAGAGGGGTTGAATGGCTCGAACTGTGAGCCGAGCGGGCCGCGCGAGCCAACGAGCAGGCAAGAAGAATAGACAGCAAGAAGCAGTAAAGGTGAGGTGAGTATGAACGGCTATCCAGGTGAGTTGAGTATGCCAGCTGACGAAATTGTGGCGAGCGGCCCAGCCGAAGCGGCTCAAGGGCAGCCTATTAGCAATGTCATCTTTGATTTTGGCAACGTGCTCGTCGATTGGCAGCCGCGAGCCGCCCTCATCAGCCGGTACTCGCAGGAGCGCATCGACCAGATGATGGACAACGACTGTTCAGGCTTTTACGACGGCAACGACATGATGGACGAGGGCTACAAGGGCGACGAGGTGGTGGATTGGATCCGCCAGCAGCACGGCGAACCCTGGGCGAGCATGTTCCGCTACTACTGCGAGAACATGGTTGACGCGCTCACCGGGCCCATACCCGGCGCTCGCAAGCTCGTGGAAGATTTGAAAGCGGCCGGCATTGGCGTCTGGGGGCTGTCAAACTGGTCGGACGAGACTTTTCCCCTGGTTTGGGAGCGCTACGAGGTGCTCCACATGCTCGACGGCAAGGTCGTCTCCGGATTCGTCCACATGCGCAAACCACACACTGACATCTTCCAATTAGCCCTGAAAGAGTTTAGAATCGAAGCAGGCAGCGCCCTGTTTGTGGACGACCTGGGCGTGAATGTCTCAGGAGCGAATTCGGCGGGCATTCGGGGTCTTCGTTTTGAAAATCCTTACGGCCTGCGCACGGCGCTCATTCAGGCAGGCATTTCTATTCCGCAGGTTCAGTAGGCCGCGAAAGAGATCTTCCAGCTGCCGGCCCAAGCAGCTGAGCAATGAGACGAGGATAGGAAAAGTATGAGTAGCCCATTACCAATATTGTTTGCCGGAACCCCCCAAGTGGCTGTGCCGGCCCTGGAATTACTAGCTTCCGACAGTGAACATTTCAAAGTTGTGGCTGTCCTCACTCGGCCCGATGCTCCCCAGGGCAGGGGCAGGAAGCTGGCCCCAAGTCCGGTCAAGGCGGCGGCTGTGGCCCTGGGCATTGACGTGCTGGAATCCAACCCGTCCGACCCTGATTTTCCGCAAACACTTCAGGCTACTGGTGCCCGCTGTGGGGCGGTCGTGGCCTACGGCCGCATCCTTAAGCAGCCGGTTTTGGATGCCCTGGAGGGCGGCTGGTACAACCTGCACTTTTCGCTCCTGCCGCAGTGGCGGGGGGCCGCCCCTGTGCAGCGGGCCCTGTGGTCGGGCGAGCAGATTACTGGTGCCACCGTTTTCCAGCTGACTAAAGGCATGGATGAGGGGCCTATCGTCGCCCAGTCCACGGTGCGCATTGGCGAACACGAGACTTCTGGTGAGCTCTTGGAGCGTCTGGCGCAAGACGGGGCCCACCTGCTGGCGGCGTCTCTGGAGGCCGTGGGGGAGGGGCGGGCCGTGCCGCAGCCCCAGCCCCAGGGAGCCTACGAGATAGCCCGCAAGATTACGACCGAGGACGCACATGTGCGCTTTGACCAGCCAGCTTTCGCGGTGGACCGGCAGATACGAGCCTGCACGCCCGAGCCTGGGGCCTGGTGCCAATATCATGCGGGCCAGGATGCGCAGCCGGTAGTGCTCCATATTCTACGGGCGCAGCCGCTGTCCCAGGCCGATAACGCACCGGGGCAGACCCTGCCGGTCGGCCACCTGCTGGTGGGCAAGCACGCCGTCTGGGTGGGTACCAAAACTCAGCCCCTTGAGCTCTTGGAGGTCAAAGCTGCGGGCAAAAAAGCTATGAAGGCCGCCGATTGGGCGCGCGGTGCCCACTGTGAAGCGGGCGCTTACTGCGATTAAGACGGCCCTGGAGCCAGCCCTGGTCCGGCTCCCGACGCGCTCTTGCGCCACTTTTGAGTTGGGCAAGAGCCCATGACCCGCCCCGCTTGCAGGTCGCTGCTGGTTGAGTAGGATTCAAGGTAAGTGGTGGGCCAGCAGCCGAACCTACACTGGTGCGTGTAGTATGGATTGTTTTGCGCTCCCAGGCGGCCTGTGCCTGCACTGCGGGGCCAGCTGGGAATGCGAGAGCACGGTAGAGAAAGGGTCAGGAACGAGATGGAACTGCGCGATTTGACCGTACAGACAGCCCATATTGCTGTTGAGGCCGGACGTCATGCCCTGCAAGATCAGATTAATCCGCACGACCTGCGCAACCAGATGCGGACCGACAACGATGCCCGTTTCGCCTCCGAGATTGACGACCGGCTCGTGCACTACTGCCGGACTAAAATTTTGGCGGCCGACCCCTGCGACGGATTCTGGGAGGAAGAGGGCTCGGACCGTAAGCCCGGAGGCCGCTACTGGTGCTTAGGGCATATTGACGGCTCGATTAACTATGTGCGCAACATGGCCGAGTGGACCGTGACTATCTCGCTCTTTGAAGTGGACCAAGTGGGCAAGGCTCGGCCGATCCTGGGCATTGTGCACGCGCCCGTCATGGGCTTAACCTACATGGCAGCCCAGGGCCAGGGGGCTATCCGCGTACGCCGGACCATGGTGGGTGACAAGCGGGAAAAAATTATGCCTTCGACCACCAGCACCCTCAAGGGCTCGGTCGTCAGTTTTGGCATGTCCTACTTCCCGCGTGAGTCCGAGCGCGCCCTGAAAACGGTGTCGGCAATGGCTGGACGGCCCGCGGACATTAAGCGGGTAGGACCCACCTCGCTCGACCTGTGCCGGGTGGCTGACGGCTCCTATGACGCCTATTTTGAACCCATGCTGCACTCTTGGGATATTCCAGCTGTCTCGGCTGGGGCGATTGTGGTTTGGGAGGCACAGGGCCGGTTGAGCCAGTGGAACGGCGAGCCGGTTTCTTGGGAGCACAACAACGACGTTGTGGCCTCAAACGGGTTGATTACCGATGAGCTCTCCCAGTACCTGCGCTAGCTTGAGCCGCTTCGCCTGGTAGGACGGCAGCGGCAAGGATCCGCACATATAGCACAGCGCCTGGCCTCTGATGAGTGCCAGGCGCTGTGACGAGTAAGAAAACTTACTTGTTGGACACAGCCTTCTTCAGCAGTGAGCCAGCGGAGATACGCACACCGTAGGATGCGGGAATCTTGATGGTCTCGCCAGTGCGGGGGTTGCGGCCGGTGCGAGCGGCGCGCTTGACGCGCTCTGCAGAGAACAGGCCGGTAAGCTTCAGGCCCTCGCCCGACTTCATGGCCTCGACGAAGACATCCTGGAAGGCGTTGACGGCTGCTTCAGCCTGGGCCTTGGTCAGGTTCGACTTCTGCGCAATCTTCGAGACGAGATCAGATTTGTTGTATGCCATAGAAGTATCCTTCTTGTTCATGGGGCCTCCCCACTTATTTTAGGAAACCCAACGTTCATGTCTGATATTAGCGCAGATTGCTGGCAAATGCGCTATTTTATGGGGTTTTATCTGGATTTTCACGTCTTCACCGCGAAAATGAGCCCTATTTTGCGCGAATTTAGGCAAATATTGGCCAGAAGTATGCCATACGCAGCCGCTGACTTGACCAGATCTAGACCAGATTGCGCTTGCCTAGCCAGCGCATAGCGGCCGCTCCCAGGGGGATCCGTAGCCAGTAGGTGACCACCCGGAAGACGAGCGTGGCCGAGATAGCGATGGCCGAGGGGACGCCAGCCAAGCGGAAAGCGGAGAAGAGCACGGCTTCGATGGCGCCCAAGCCGCCCGGGGTGGGTACAGCTGAGCCCAGGGTATTGGCCAGGAGGAAGACGAAGGTCGTTTCAAAGACATTCGTATGCCAGCCAAAAGCCATCAGGCAAGCCCAGAAGCTCAGGCCCAGGGAAACTGACTGGAGGATAGCGCCGGTTGCAGCAATCAGCAGTTCCTTGGGCTGGGTGAGAATGTCGATGAGCTGGCGGGCGTAAGAAGCCACGATTGGCAGGAGCTTGTCAACAATGTAACGACGGGTGTAGGGAATTGCCATGGCCAGGGCGGCCAGGATTGCGACGACACCTATCACAATCACCAGCGTATTGGTCGGTATCATGCCAGAGAGCGTGTTGCGGCCAGTGAAGAGCCCGATGCCAATGAGCAGAAGGAAGGTGGTGGCGAACTGGACTGCGACGACCGCGCTCATAATGGCCGTGGCCAGGGTGGTGTTGTAACCGATTCGGCGCAAGTATTGAAGGTTGACGAAGGCGGGGCCAACCCCAGCTGGCATGGAGACAGAGGTGAAGGACGAAGCGACCTGGGAGATGAGAATCGCCAGAGGATGCCGTCTCTTGCTGTCGATAAAGATACCCAGCGTGAGCGCGCAGCCCACCCAAGACAGGCAGCCGAAGCCGAAAGCCAGGGCGGCCATCCAAGGATTGGCTCCCCTGACGGCTTGGATGACCTGCTGGAAGTTGAGCTGGGTGATGACCACAATCACGGCTACCACCAGCAGGGCAATGGCTAGGAAGGAGCGCAGGCTAAAGCGGGAGAGCGTCACCTGGCTGGTCACCTCGGCAGTTTGTGGGGGTGCCAGAGAGCGGATCTGCTCTTTGATGTCCTTCAAAATCTGCTTGTTCCACTGGGGATTCATCCGTGTAGCCTTTGGTACGGCCACCATCTGAATGAAGGGGATGAGTCCTATGAGCGTTTTTGCGCCCCAAACCTCTTGAGCAGCCTCTACTGCTTCTTTGCAGCCTATGCGCGTGGCTGCCAGGATTAGCAGCTGGACCTTGTCGAGGGCGATGTTGGCACTAGAAGAAGCGTTGTCGCCGTTGTGCCAGCCGGCAATCAGCGTCCGGCCCTCCTGATCTTGGGCGATAGTCTCCGGCGTGATACGGCGATGGGTGTATCCGCGGGCATGAGCACGAGCCAGGTAGCTCATGAGCTCCTTGACTTCCTGCTGGCCAGTGCGCTCGGCTGTCAGGGGCTGTAACTGCTCGTCGGTAGACAGGACGAAGACTGAAGATTCCCCGTTTTCTGCCAGTCCGTAAGGGTGCATGGCTGGCAGGCCAAGGTCTTTGAGCTCCAGAAGCATGGCCAGATGATGCTGGCTGGAGTCGCGCACTGAGCGGTCGTGGCGCATGGAGACACCAGAGAGCTTGGCCCACTGCCAGAGCTGGATTAAGTAGCCCGCCGTGTGCAGCTGGCCGTCGAGCACGGAGACCGTGTATGCCCGTCCGTCCTCGGCACTTGCAGAGTAGATGCGGGAGGACTCTACCAGGTCATCGGCCAGGGTGGGGACCAGCGGGTTGCCTTCCTCCTGGGTGGAGCCCACGCGGCTCAGGCTGGTGACATGAATGCCGATAGACTCGAGCGTCTGCACCAGCGCAGACCCCCACACTCCCTTGCTCTGGGTGCCGGCGGCAAAGCGAATCAGCATGCCCACTGCGCGGCCGATAAAGAAGGAGACGAGCACGGAGCTGATGGTGTTGGCCGAGATGACGACCATGAGGAGGGCTACCGCATACAGGGCGTTCCAGCTCCACTTCACACTCGAACGCATCCGTCTGGGGCCTGCGGCCGTCAGGAAGGCTGCCATGCCCGCATAGACGTCGGGCAGGAGCACCGAAGTGCCAATAGTGGACTGTGAGTTGAAAGCGCCGATGAGCGCTTCAGAGTGCGCGTGCAGGATGAGGGTGGAGACCAGCCAGAGGGCGCCGTATCCGCAGAACATAGCCAGGGGAGCGGTGATGGCTTGCAGCCACTCCCGGCTAAAGAGCAGGTGGACGAGGACGGCGATAACGACCGTGACGGTGACGGCCTGCTGGAGAAAAGCGGTAGGCACGTCGGCCAGCCAGTCCATCCGCTGACCGGCGTTGTGTACATCTGATTCAACTCCTGACGCCACGCCCTTTAAGTAGACCGCTATGAGCGTCACCGCTAAGACGATGAGGATGGAGCCCACCGCTCGAATGAGATCGCTCGCATCATGCACCCTGCGCGGCGGGGTGTCGCTGATCTGAACCGTTGGCCCTGTTGACTTGTGCGTGCCTTGGCTCATGCTTGATCGAAGTCCACAAGTTGTTCGGCGGCTCCCGTATACGTGGACGGCTGCAGGTGCGCCAACCGCTCTTTGCTGGCCGGGTCCAGGGCTAAGGAGCTGATGAAGTCCTCAACATCTTGTTGGGTCATGGTTTTGCCGCGCATGAGCGCTTTGACCTGCTCGTAGGGGTGGTCCATTCCAGGCTTACCGGCTAAGGCGGCCGCGCGCATGGCCGTCTGTATGGGCTCGCCGAGTACCTCCCAGTTACCTTCGAGCTCAGCGGCCATAGCTGCTGTGTTCGGATGGACCGCCTGGAGCCCTACCAGCAAGTTGTCGAGGGCCAGCAGGCTGTGGCCTAGGCCTGAGCCGATGTTGCGCTGGGTGCTGGAATCGGTCAAATCGCGCTGCCAGCGGCTCTCCACGAGCGTAGAGGCCAGGGAGTCGAGCAGGGCGCAGGAAATCTCCAAGTTGGCTTCGGCGTTCTCAAAGCGTATAGGGTTGACCTTGTGGGGCATGGTTGAGGAGCCGGTAGCTCCCTTGACCGGTTCTTGGGCGAAGACACCCCGGGAGATGTACATCCACATGTCCACAGCGAGATTGTGCAGGATTCTATTAGTGTGAGCAATCGTTGAGTAGACTTCGGCCTGCCAGTCGTGTGACTCAATTTGCGTGGTCAGTGGGTTGAAGCTGAGCCCCATGCGTTCTTCTACGAAGACGCGCGACAGGCCCACCCAGTCCACACCTGGCAGGGCGGTCAGACTGGCGGCATAAGTGCCAGTAGCCCCATTCCACTTACCCAAGTACTCCTGGGCCTGAAGGTGCTTGACCTGTCGCCGCAAGCGGTAGACGTAGACGGCGAGTTCCTTGCCCAGGGTCGTTGGGGTGGCGGGCTGCCCGTGGGTCATAGCCAAAAGGGGCAGGGCCCGGAAGCGGTCAGCCATGGAAGCTAATTGGTCAACTAGCTCGCCCAGGCGGGGCAGCCAAATGAGCTCAACCGCTGCTTTCACGGCGCGAGCGTACGAGAGGTTGTTGATGTCTTCACTGGTGCACCCGAAGTGGACGAGCGGCTTGAGCTTGCTGAGGGTGCTGCCAGTAGGGAACTGCCCTTGAGTTCGATCGAGCTGATCGTCAATGTAGTACTCCACGGCTTTCACATCGTGGTGGGTCTGGGCCTCGAACTGTCCTAACTCCTCGATAGCGTCTGACCCAAAGCGCTCTACTATGCCTCTCAGGTAGGCTATCTCCGGTTCATTCAAAGGTGTGAGAGCCTTGAGCACGGGCTGGAATCCGTTGCCCTGGTAGCCGTTGGTCAGCAGGATCATCCACTCTATTTCAACTCGAACGCGCTCACGGTTGAGGCCAGCTTCGCTCAAATACTCCACGAGGGCGGCCGTTTGCGGGCGGTAGCGTCCGTCCAGGGGACTTAAAGCGATAGCCGGTTCTATAGTGCTCAACTTCATGCTCTCTAGCCTACGCGAAAGCCTGAACCGGTTGGCTGGGCGCGCAATCCGCTCAAGCCCGTTCCTGGGAGGGGTTTGGACGGCACCGCTACCGCTATCATTGGCCCATCCTTCCCTGGTAGTAGTCGGTTTCCTCAAGTTCTCCTTCGGTGATTTCTGCAAAGTGGTCGTCGTGACGGCGCTGGGCGGGCCTGCCTTGTTCAACGGCGTTGCGCCAGGTGGCCTGCTGGTAATTCATGCCGTGGCTCAACTCACCGTGGTCCTGAGCATTGGGCACCACCGTGCGCCCCGCAGCGGGGGTATTACCGGGCACAGTGGCTGTGTTGCCGCGCACGGTCAGCCAGCTGTCGCGCTGAGGGTTCTTTTGGCCTTCCAGGCTAGAAACCACTTCGTCGTCCATTTCAATAGATGTGACCCAGGTCTTGGACGGTATGGGATGGTTGGCAATCGGGGAACCGGCAGTCACCACATGGTCAATGCGGTACTCCTGGCTCAGATCGCCGGCTAGGGTAGCGGCGGCGATACCGCCCTGGGAGTGACCTACGAGAGCCACGCTGTCGTTGGCGCCCACGCCCGCTCGCTTCATGGCCTCTTTGACCAAGCGAGCGCTCGCGGCCTGCATGCGCTGGTCCTTCTGGTTGCTCATCAGCTCCAGATTCTGCTCCCACCCAATGGGGGAGTCAGGCTGGTCATTGGTGCCAGGAATGGTTACCACCCAGCCGAGGCTGCCGTCACTGTGCCGGTATTTTTGTACTGCAATCGTGGAGTAGCTAATGCCAGAGCCCCCATCTCCGAGCTTGCGCAGGTTGCCCAAGGCCTGGTCAATCGAGTGAGCGCTTTGCAAGAACGTTCCCTGGGGTTGTACCTGGCTGACCGTGAGCGAATTGCCCTGGACGCGATGAGCGAGGACGGACGTGAAGACGGAGAGCTTGCCGGAGACAGCGTTGACGGAATGGTCGAAGGAGAACGTTCCATCGGGAGCCAATAAGGCGGCAATCTTGGGGTCGCTGGTCACACGGCCGGCCAGTCCTTCCATAAAGTACTCGTGACTACCGCGCGTTTTATGGACCACATCGTAAGGGTCTATCGACAAGCCACGGCCCTGGACCACGCTGTCGGCAGCGGAACCCACCGTGCCGACAGCAACAGCAATGCCTCCCGAAATGATTGGACACTCCTTAAAGGCACTGCGTTCTACGCTGTGGAAGAGCTTGCTCAGCTCAGATTCCGCATTGGAGTAGAGCGAATAGGTTTGAATCAGCCCATCGGCCACGGTACTCAGGTTCTGGGCCAGTTGGTCGTACTCAGTGTTCAAATGGTTGGTGGGTTCGAAGCACTCGCCGAAGGGGAAACTGGCGTGGCCAGGTGAGTTATGCTGATAGGGATTGCCCCAAGGCAGTCCCATATATCGCTTGGTTTGGGTGAGTACATAGGCGTAGGCTTGCCCCCAACCCTTGGCGAGACTATTGGCCTGGTCACCGGCTTCGACTAAGGCGTGGGCGATGGCAGAAAATTCGCGCAAATCGGCCTGGCTCAACCCCTGTCCACTCAGGCTTGCGCTGACTTGCTTACTCATACGATCGCCTGGTCAATCAGGTAGGTAAAGTCCTGCTGGTCGCCACGAATGCGCTCAGCCAAGGCCTGCGAATCCCTCAGCTTGGACCGATAGGCTTCAGCAGCCTGCCCCTGCCAGTCAATGGTTTGGGAGCTGGTCATGGTATCTTGCAAGTCGGTCAGAGTGCCCTGGCACTTGGTCTGCAAGCTGGTCAGGGTGTCGTAGACGTCGTTGACGAGCTTGTGACAGTAGCAGAGCCGGGCCTGCTCAAGTTCAGCCGACGTTTCTGGATAGCATGGTGAAAGTTTCATACTTCAATTTCACCGCTCGGGCTTTCAGAATGCTAGCTAGATAGACCAATGTGGTCGAACGTGGAGCACCATTGAAAAAGTGCCTGTGGTCGAATGTGAATCACCCTGCTCACAGGGCCTGTGGTCGAATGTGCCTAAGGCCTGTATTACCAAGGCTTAGCGGTGTGGTCGCCGGGCTTATTGCTGGGTTGGTTGGAGGGGAGAGGGTTGGCGTTTTGCAATTCCTGGTTGCGCTTGAGCATGTCGTCAATGGCCTGCCGCTGCTCTTGAGTCAATCCGTTGCTTCCGCGCCCCTGCTGGTCTGGAGTCTCTTGCGGTTGGCTGGTCTTGGCGCTCTCCTGCTCCTGCGCGGTGGCCGCTTTGCGTAGGGCTTCGGTGAGCTCCTGGGAGAGATGGGCGTTGTGCTCAATCGAACGACGGGTGCTGGGCAGGATCAGCTGTTTGCCCCTCTGGGCATCCGCAAACAAGGTGTCCACTTGCAGCTGAGATTGCGTGAGCTTGGCCAGATTGACTGTCTCCTGGCTCGCGGCTTTGAGGTTGGCTGTCAGACTTGTGCTCGCTTGGTTGTAGGTGCTGGTGGCCCGCGCATTCCACAGGGCCAGCAGACCGACACATACGGCGAGTAGGGCGATAAGAGCTAGGGCCAGGCGCACTACTCGTGGAGCGCGGGCCACAGGTTTGCGAGATGGTTGGCGGGTCATAGGAGCCTTTCTGACAGGCGAATCCAGTCCAGCAATTCCCAAGCTAGTAGGGCCAGAACGGCAAAGACCAGCGGCCACACGACAGGTATAATCCGCTGCTGCTTACTGTCCGTGGCGCTCACCCGGTACTCGTGCGAGGCTTTGGTTGATGGGCCGGACACTGCCGTGCTTGTTGCCGAAGTACCTATATAATGTCCGCTCATTTCGTCGGCAATGGTTTTGAGGGTGCCTTCGTCGAGCTTAGAAATACCGGGCTGCCCGGTCTGCGGATCGCTCACCCACTCCTGCCCTTGTCCTTCAGTAGGAGGCTGGGTGTTGCTGTCCTTGCTGACGGGCACGCGGCCGCCCTCTGGGGAGCCCACACCAATCGTGAAAGCGTCATTGAGGTAGGCGCGCAGGGTTGAAAACGAGCGGCGGTTGGCGGAGCTGGTCTGCTCGCCGTCGGTGATGACATAGAGGATGATGCGGTCTTGCGGATGCTGGTCTTTGAGGGACTTCATGCTCATGGTGAGCGGGGCAATCGGCGCGTCCAAGCTGGAACCAGCGGACAGGGAAGTAGGTTCAGTCCTAAGGCCTTGCGCCCAGTTGCTTATGGCCCGGCCGTCAGGAGTGATGGGCACGTCCAGGGTGCTGTTGGCGCCGAAGTGCACTGCTGCAAACGAGGCATCGGGATAGGTGCGCACAATGTCATCCACAGCCTGGCGGGCCGCATCAAGCCTACTTTTTACCTGAGGGGAGCCATAGTGGGCGTCTTGCACGGCCATAGAACCGGTCACATCTACCGCAATATAGACATCGGTAGCGTTAACAGCCCGGTTGGTAACGGTCTGCAATTGGCTGGGTGTGAGCGCTATCAGGGCTAGGAGCAAGGCGATACTGCTGCGGCGCACCACGCTCAGGATGGAAGTGTCGGTGGTCGAACCAGCCCGCTTGTACAGGATAGGGCCAGCAAGGGCGAAGCCAAGCATCAGCAGTGCCAGGAGAATGCCCGGAATCCAGCCCAGGGAGGGAGCAAATGTCCATGCCGTCATCGCTTGAGCCTCCAAACTACTAGTAAGTAGCCGCCGACGAGCAGGCACAAGGCCAGTGCCCACCAGCCTGGAGTGTCTACCAAGCTGGAACGCTGGTGGCCACGGTCCGCGCCCGCATGTCGCTGCTCAACCTGCCGCACCAGAGAATTGATGGAGTCAGAGCCATCTTGCAGGAGGAAAATCCCTCCTTGGCCCTCAATGAGCTGGCGCATTTGCTTGGTCGTGTCGTCCTGCTGGCTCTGCTGGGGGCCCGAATAAAGGCCGTCTACGCTAATGCCAGCCTGCTTAGTCAGGGCCAGGGCTTCCTCCAGCGTGTAGGTGGGCCTGCCGGAGGTGACGTTATCGGTGGCGAGCACGATGGAGGCTTGGCGCTGCTGGGTGGCGGGGGAGTTGGCCGCCGCCTGCGTGGAGAAGGCTGGGAGCATGGCGGCGCAGGAGACCAGGCCATCGCCAATTAAGGAGGTGGTGTCCTTACGGTTCTGCGTGCCCTCCAGCCAGTCGGCCACAGCCTGGTACTGCTTGTCGCTCATGCGGTCAATATCTTGTTGGCTCTGTACGCCCTTTAAAATGTTGTTGGCCTCTTTGAGCTGCCGGGTCACCAGATGGTAGTCGTCGGTCAGGGGGAAGACCGTGCGCGAGGTGGAGTTGAAAATGCTTAAACCGATGCGCTCGCCCTTGAAATTACTGACCAAATCCAGGTAGGAGGTCAGCACTTGGCGGTCGTAGGGCAGGGTGGAGCCGGAGACATCGAGGCAGAGGACGATGTCACGGGTGCGGCCGCTCTCCAGGCTTTGGTCCACGCTCGCGGGCCGTGCTGCCAGCAGACTAGCCACGATGAGTGCGGCAGCCAGAAGGAAGGCTCCTAGACGGTTGAGCCTGCGCCACAGGCGGTAGGTTTTTGCTGCGGACTCGGTGTGGATGTCGTCATTTAAGGTGAACACGACAGCGCTCTGGGCCCCAGAACGGCTGCGCTTGCTGCGACTAGCAGGCCAAGTCTGCTTCGGTCCGCGCAGGCGGCGACGCACCAGCCAGAGTGTCAAACCAGCCAGGATGATAAGCGTGAGAAGCAGGCCGACGATGAGCCAGGGCCAGCGCCAAGTTAGATTCGAGATGGTCATGACCGCCACCTCGAAACCAGAGCTGACACCCACTGGGCCGCCTCTTCCACTTGGGCTTCGTAGGCCTGTCGGTTGACTTGCGGATCCGCAAATTCTGGCGGGTAGAGGGCGCTAACTGTCTGACGGAGCAGGTCCATCTGCTGGCGGTTGCTCGCAGTGCGGGGCTGATTACTGAGCTCAGCCAGGGTCTGCGTCGTCATGTCGCGGCCCAGGGCTTGGGAGGCAAAAGCTCGCACAATCTCGGCCAGCTGGCTCATGGCCTGCGACTGGTTGACTTCTCCGCGCTGGTGACGGGCCACCACCTGGTCAATCTGCTGCCGCCAGGCATCTTTACTGGCTGTGGGTACGTGCTGGGCCCGGGGCGCTGGAGCCTTACGAGCCGGCTTAGAAAGAACGACAATGAGCACCACAAGGAGTACGGCTAGCAGGAGGCAACACAGTCCTACGAGTAGGAGGACAGGCCCGCCCGACAGTGCAGGTTCAGGCTGGCCTGTGGGCACTGGCACAGGGGCAGCCATGGCATGGGCAAAAGTATTCACGCGAGCACCCCCTGAAGGTTGCTGGGGGCAGGTTCAGACACCGGTAAGTGCGAGTTTCCTACGCTGCTGGTGCCGATTGCGCTGGTGGACAAGAGACGGACAAACTGGGTGAACATGCCTTCGCTGGAGCCAGCTTGGATGAGTTTTGACCCTGTGCGAGTCAGGTCGCGTTTCAAGGCCAGAGCTTCATAGTGGCGGTGGGTCTGCAGATCGTTGGCCTCTTGCGGGCCACGCAGGAAGGCAGGCACCTGCTTGCCGGTGGTGCCATCGAGCACTCGCCTCATGTCATTGCTGGCATCGAAGGGGTTGAGGCAGGCCACAGAGATGAGGGTGAGTGGGTGCGTTTGGGCCAGCCGACGGATGCTGGGCAGTTGCTCTGAGCCGATGGCTGTCTCGTCGGTAGCAAGAATAATGAGGGCGTGACGGTCGGGGATGCGCAGGGCGTAAGTCAGGAGCGCGTCGATGTTTCGCTCATAGGGCCAGGGGGTTTCGAGAGCGCGGTCAAGGGCCTGCTCAAAGCTGGCGAAATCTGCCTGCACAGGTCGGCGGGTGATGGACTGGTCGTCGGCGGTGATCAGCGAGACCTCGTCGGATCGTTTGAGGGAGAGGCTGGCGAACATGCGTAGGGCGTTCGCGGCCACGCTTGCAGCGCTCTCTCCGCTGGGTGTAGTGGACCGCATCTGGCGGCCCGTGTCGAGCAGGAGCCAGGCCCGGCTGGTCGCCAGGCGCTCGTGCTCGCTGACCATAGGGCGACCCATGCGGGCGCTCGAAGCCCAGTCAATCAGGCGGGCCTCGTCTCCGGGTTCGTAGGAGCGCACGCCATCGTAGTCGTAACCGTTGCCCCGCTTGCCCGAAGGGTGTTCACCTTCGAGAATGCCCAGGGCTTTGCGCACGGTTGGCAAGCTCAGCTGCGCGCTCAAAGCCTCAATCTTGCGGCGGATAGGATCGGCAGCAGGTGCGGGCTGGATCATGGGGCAGGAACCGTTTCCAAGATGGAGTCAATGACCTGATCGCTGGTCATACCGTCCGCCAGGGCTTCGAAGGTGAGCAGGATGCGGTGGCGCATCACTTCGTGTGTGTAACCCTTGATGTCTTCGGGGATGACGTAGTCCCTGCCGCTCAGTAGGGCGTGTGCCTGTCCTATGCGCACTAAGGCGATGGAGGCACGGGGGCTGGCACCCAGGCGTACCCTGCTGGCCAGACCCTGAATGGGGTGGCTTCCAGCTCCTCGGCTGGTGGCGGCGATATCTACGGCGTAGCGCATGATGGGGTCGGCCACATGGATCCGCCGGGCGCATTGGCGCAGGAATTGTACGTCTTGTAAGCTCAGCTGCTGGCCGGAGCTGTTCACTGGCATGTCGGTGCCCCGATTAGTCAGCAGCTGCAACATCTGGGCCTCTTGAGTCGCCGATGGGTAAGACATCACGGCCTTCACCATAAACCGGTCCATCTGCGCTTCTGGCAGGTTGTACGTGCCCTCTTCTTCTATAGGGTTCTGGGTGGCAATCACCATAAAGGGCTGGGGCAGGGGAATGCGCTGACCGCCAATGGTGGTAGCGCCCTCCGCCATGGCCTCAAGCATGGCTGACTGCGTTTTGGCATTGGAGCGATTAATTTCGTCGAGCAAGACGAAATTGGCGTGTATAGGCCCCAGTTGGGTGGAGAACTGCTGGCGGGAAAAGTCAAAAACCTGAGTGCCTACCAGGTCGGATGGCATCAAATCAGGGGTGCACTGCACGCGCTTGAAGGAGCCTGAAACTGAGGAGGCCAGGGTCTGTGCGGCGGTTGTTTTAGCCAGTCCGGGCACTGATTCAATCAAAATATGCCCAGAGGCCACCATAGTGAGCAGGAGGGCCTCACGCAGGTTTTCCTGGCCTACGAGCGTTTGCGCAAAGTGCGAGCGGATAAGGTCGGCCAACATCGAAGAGCGCTGTAAGTTGTCTCGGGTGAGCGGGCTGACGGCCGGACTAGCAAAATTAGTCTGATTCGCAGGCTGGGTAGGGTTGCCGGGTGTGATGGGTCTTGTAGGGAATAAAGGCATAAACAGTACTCTAGCGGCATTTCTTGACGACCGGTGCTTACAGCTGAGAGCGATTAGGGCAGGCGCCAGTCCACAGCACTGGCTCCCATGGACTCCAGGGCGGCGTTGGTCTGGGAGAAAGGCTTGGAGCCAAAGAAGCCGTAGCGAGCCGACAGGGGAGAGGGGTGGGGTGATTTGATGATGTAGGCATGGGTTAAGAGCGGTTCGAGGCTCTGCGCCTGCCTGCCCCAGAGGATGGCGACGAGGGGCCGGGGGTTGCCGTTGGGGTCGGTGCGGGCGTTGAGCGCGCGGATGGCGGTATCGGTGATGTCCTCCCAGCCCTTGCCGCGGTGGCTGGCTGGCTTGCCCACGCGGACGGTCAGGCAGCGGTTGAGCAGGAGGACACCACGCTCGGTCCAAGGCCTTAAGTCGCCGTTGCTGGGCTGGGGCACGCCCAAGTCTGAGACAAGTTCGGTGTAGATGTTGCGCAGACTGCCGGGGATGGGGTTCACGTCCGGTTCCACGCAGAAACTCAGGCCAACTGGGTTTCCAGGGGTGGGGTAGGGGTCCTGGCCAACGATAAGCACTTTTACTGAGTCGAAGGGGATGGTAAACGCTCGTAAAATATTCTTGCTGGCTGGTAGGTAGCGGAAACCCTGGGCCAATTCTTCGCGCAGAAAGTCGCCCATCCGGTGGATCTGCGGCTCTACCGGAGCTAGCGCTTGAGCCCAGCCAGGTTCGACCAGTTCGGCCAGGGGTTTGCGTGCCCCGTGTTCAGGTGCTGGCGCACTCTGCGCCAAGAGCTCGGGTTGTTCGCTCGCCTGCTGATTCTGCTGGTTGGGTCCTGCTGTTTCAAACTGCTCCATACTGGGTAACTATAATGTGTAGGGCGGAAAGATCTCATAGAAAAGCGGTAGGTATGGTTTGCTCACAAATTTTGGTACTGTGGACGTCCATGACCTGACTAGCGATTACACTAAACAAATACATGTGTGTTTTGAAGCCCGCTGGCCTCTACGAACAGTGAGTGGGCGGAGGAAGGTTTGTTCTTATGGCAAGCAATCGTGACGAGAACGCCGGCTACCAGCCTTATACGCCGGATGAGTTTGACGATCCGCCCGAGGGCCCAGTAGGTGTCCACCGCGGTCCGCGCTCTGTCCCTGTCAGGGCGATACCCTTTGTTGTCATCGTGCTTTTGGCGGTACTGTGCGGTTTAGGTGCTTGGACTGTTTTCTCTGGCGGCAAGATGTTCTGGCAGCACAACCAGACTTCGCAGGTTCAGTCCGCGCGCACTCAGTCCGCCAATTCCGGTGATAAGTCAGGTAAAACTGCTACCCCCTCTGCCAAGCAGACCCAGGCGCCTTCACCGACCGCCACGGCGAGTACCCCTGCCAGCGCTCCTGCCCAGCCTGCTGCCAATAAGGCTACGCAGGTGCGGGTGGTCAACGGCACGTCGATTGCTGGCTATGCGGCTAGCAAGCGTCAGACCCTGCTCGACGCTGGCTATACGAATGTCAACGCGGCTAATCCGGCAGGGCAGTTACCGGCGGCGAGTGTGGTCTGGTACCTGAACGAGGCGGACAAGGCTACAGCTGAGGATGTGGCTAAAACCTTGGGCATAGCGAGTGTGGAACAGAGCGCATCTGCCGCCGCTCCGGTAGTGGCTGTCTTGCTGAACTGAGGTATGTCGGAAGATTTGCGCGAAAATTTGCAGCTTTCTTCGGCGTTTCTTCCCGGCCCTCCGCTACACTGAAAGTGCCGACCTGGCAGGTATGGTCAGTTTCGTATCTGCCGTGACACGGCGTTTTGATATTAAGGAAGTTAGTTATGGCACAAGGAACTGTGAAATTCTTCAGCGATCAAAAGGGTTATGGTTTCATTACCCCAGATGATGGCAGCGAGGAAGTTTTCGTCCATTATTCTGCAATCGATTCGAATGACAATCACAAGCTTCTTCATGAGGGCGACAAGGTTGAATACGAAGTAGAGCAAA
Organism: Bombiscardovia nodaiensis; assembly: GCA_033127725.1. NCBI lineage: Bacteria > Bacillati > Actinomycetota > Actinomycetes > Bifidobacteriales > Bifidobacteriaceae > Bombiscardovia > Bombiscardovia nodaiensis. The sequence continues at coordinate 854,963 of AP026798.1, forward strand.
GCTCAAAGGGTCTGCAGGCAACGTCTGCTCGCGTGATCTGATTTGTAGCAAGTTCTTATTGCACTTGAAAGGACTCCAGTTTCGGCTGGGGTCTTTTTGTATTTGGCGACCGGGAGCTGTCTCCCGGCAGGCTGGCGTTTGTGCTCACCATAGGTTTTGGGTTATACGCCAAAATGTGTGTATGGATTGGCCGGTTTGACGTATAGCCCTAGGTTTTCATGCCAGAAGCGTATTTGCACACAGCTGGTTTGGCACTCGGGTGTCCAGAGTGCTAATCTTTGAATTAGCACTCGAAGCCTGAGAGTGATAAGTCGGCAGCTGACGGCTGGCTAGGCTCTCGTGCAGACAGTGGGTATATATACTCAAGCCATGTTGGAGGACACAAATGGCAAAGATTATTGCGTATGACGAGGAAGCTCGCCAAGGAATGCTTGCCGGACTCGATAAGCTGGCAGATACAGTTAAGGTCACCTTGGGGCCCAAGGGCCGCAATGTGGTGCTTGACAAGTCGTACGGAGCTCCCACGATTACCAACGATGGTGTCTCCATCGCCAAGGAAATTGACCTTGAAGATCCATACGAGCGCATTGGCGCCGAACTGGTCAAGGAAGTTGCCAAGAAGACCGACGACGTAGCTGGCGACGGTACCACTACGGCTACTGTACTGGCTCAGTCCCTGGTCCACGAAGGTCTGAAGAATGTGGTGGCAGGCTCGAATCCTATCGCCTTGCGCCGCGGCATCGAGAAGGCTTCTGACGCCATCGTCAAGGAGCTGATTGACGAGTCTACCGATGTGGAGACCAAGGATCAGATTGCTGCTACTGCTACGATTTCTGCCGCTGACCCCGAGATTGGCAATGAGATTGCCGAGGCTCTTGACAAGGTTGGGCAAGATGGCGTGGTTACGGTTGAGGACAACAATCGCTTCGGTCTGGACCTGGAGTTCACCGAGGGTATGCGCTTCGACAAGGGCTACATTGCTCCTTACTTCGTGACCAACAACGACGATCAGACTGCTGTTCTTGACGATCCCTATATCTTGCTGACTTCCGGCAAGGTCTCCAGCCAGCAGGACGTGGTCCACATTGCTGAGCTCGTGATGAAGACCGGCAAGCCCTTGCTGATTGTGGCCGAGGACGTTGACGGTGAGGCTCTGCCTACCCTGATTCTGAACAAGATTCGCGGCACCTTCAACTCTTGCGCTGTCAAGGCTCCAGGCTTTGGCGATCGCCGCAAGGCCATGCTGCAGGATATGGCCATTTTGACCGGTGCTCAGGTTGTCTCCGACGAGTTGGGCTTGAAGCTCGACTCCATCGACACGACCGTGCTCGGCCGGGCCAAGAAGGTCATCGTGTCCAAGGACGAGACCACCATCGTCTCTGGCGCTGGTTCCAAGGAAGACGTGCAGGCTCGCGTCTCCCAGATTCGTACTGAGATTGAGAACACCGACTCCGACTACGACCGCGAGAAGCTCCAGGAGCGTCTGGCTAAGCTGGCTGGCGGCGTGGCCGTCATCAAGGTGGGTGCTGCTACCGAGGTTGAAGCCAAGGAACGCAAGCACCGCATTGAGGATGCCGTGCGCAACGCTAAGGCCGCTATTGAGGAAGGTCTCCTGCCCGGCGGTGGTGTGGCCCTGATTCAAGCAGCTGCCAAGGTCGAGTCTCAGGTCCAGCTTGAAGGCGACGAGGCTACTGGTGCAGCTATTGTCTTCCGCGCTATCGAAGCTCCTATCAAGCAGATTGCCCAGAACTGCGGCCTGTCTGGCGATGTGGTGATCAACAAGGTGCGCTCCCTGCCTACCGGCCAAGGCTTCAACGCTGCGACCAACTCTTATGAGGATATGCTCAAGGCTGGCGTGGCTGACCCGGTGAAGGTGACCCGCTCTGCCCTGCAGAACGCCGCCTCTATCGCAGGCCTGTTCTTGACCACCGAGGCTGTCGTGGCCAACAAGCCCGAGCCGCCGGCAGCAGCTGGTGCTCAGCCTAGCCCCGACATGGGCTACTGAGCCCAGAGGTCTTTTAAGGCCAAAGCTCAAAGCTAGTGGTGGGCCGGGCACCTTGCTCTGCGCTCTTAAAGCGCAGGGGGAGGGTGCCCGGCTTTTGCATATGCTTGTATAGGGTCTGCGGAGTGTGGGTAGGGCAGGGAACTCCTGCCCGCCGAGGTGGCCCGCGAGTGGGGCTGCCCGCCCTCTTGAGCATACCGATAGTCATCTGTTTGCTTTCTTTTCAACGAGCAAGGCAACGTATTAGGAGGCTGTGAAGAGTCGGGTGGCTTGTGCTTCGGCATCCGAATAGACGTTGGAGGCCTGTGCCAGAGCGTTTTGCATGCCTTCTAAGGCCTGCTCCATCTGCTGCTGGGCGGACCTCCACTGCTCCGCAACGGTGTTGAATTGGCTGGCTGCGCCGCCAGTCCACATGGATTGGAGGTTGTTGAGATTGGTGAACATGCCAGAGACCGCCTGGCGAATAGCTCCAATGGACTGTGAAACCGCCGCGCTTGAACCTTGAATTTGCTCTGAATCTACTTGATATTGGGGCATGATGCCTTCCTTGTCTGCTATGTTGAACTGTGGCTCGATAGGACATCTCGCCTCAGTAGTGGTCAGCGTTTGGTAACTGCCACTACAGTGGACATTAGAGCAAGACGAATTGTTGGCAGTAGATTTTTGAGTAATGTGGTCGAATGTGGGGGCAAAACAGTGAATGTGGATAAGTGCTCGCAGGTAGTACCCAATGGTCTGAACTCTAGCTGGCGGAGGGTGGCTGTCTTGCTGCTGGTCACCCTGTGCTCGCTGGGCATGGTTGTGTTGGCAAGTCCTGCTTGGGCAGACACCGGCTCAGACCAAGCGCCAACTGGCGACACTCAGGCTCAGGTGGGTTCCCTAACTGAGCAGATCACCGACACGCAGAATCTGCTGGGGACCAATGTGGGCGCTGTTACCGACGCGATTGAGCGCACCCAGCGGGATACGGGTGTTCACGTTCGTCTGCTCTACCTGCCCAATTTTTACAAGGGGAGTAATCCCGACAAATGGGCTAGCCAGGTGCTGGAGTCCTCACATCCCAAAGCGAACACTGTGCTTTTGGCGGTCGCCTCGCAAGATGGCAGCTTGGTGGTGGCGGTCTCGGCAAATTCTGAGGACTGGCTCAAGCAGCAGAAAACAGTGGATGACTTGTCGGCTGCCGCGCTCAAACCGATTAGCGACCAGAGCAGCCCCGATTGGGTGGGTTCGGCACAGGCGTTGATGAAACAAGTTGCACTCAACAAACAGATTCACGACCGGCGGATGTGGTGGATTTATGCTGTCGCTGCCACAGTCATCCTGGTAGCCTCGGGCGCGGGGCTCGGTATCTGGCTCAGGAGTCACAAGCATAAGACTCAGCCAAGCCACAGTAGACATTCAGGAAATTCTCAGGAGTAGGCGGCAATCTAGAAGCATGAGCAAGCCTATTGAAGCATCAATCGTGGTGGTAGACGACGAACCATCAATCCGGGAACTCCTCGTCGCCTCCTTACATTTCGCAGGTTTTGAAGTGGCTACTGCCGCCAATGGTACGCAAGCCATCGAAGTCATTGAGCAGACGCAGCCCGACCTTATCGTACTCGACGTGATGCTGCCAGACATTGACGGTTTCACAGTCACCAGCCGCATCCGTCAGGATGGGGTCGCGGCCCCGGTACTCTTCCTGACCGCCCGGGACGACACGCAGGACAAGATTATGGGCCTGACCGTGGGCGGCGACGACTACGTGACCAAGCCCTTTAGCCTGGAAGAAGTAGTCGCCAGAATCCGCGCCATTCTGCGCCGCACGCGCGAAAAAGTCGAAGATAATCCCATTATCCGGGTGGGCGACTTGGAAATTAACGAGGACTCGCACGATGTGACACGCGCTGGCGAGCCCATCGATTTGAGCCCAACTGAGTACAAGCTCTTGCGCTATCTGATGGATAACGAGGGCAGGGTGCTGTCCAAGGCGCAGATTCTCGACCACGTCTGGCAGTACGACTGGGGTGGGGATGCGGCGATTGTAGAGTCGTATATTTCTTACCTGCGCAAAAAGGTGGACGGCGTGAAGGTCGTTGACGAGCAGGGTAAGGAGCACCCGGTTGAGCCGCTGATTCAAACCAAGCGTGGTATTGGCTATATGATTCGCGGGTCTAAGAGCCCCTCGGACGAGTGATGGCAGGCCTATTTGTGCCTGCCTCGGTCGAGGCCGCGGCAGGAAAAGGACAGGGGCAGGGTCAGGGCCAGCCGGGCTCTGGGCAGCAGACTCCCCAAGAGTCGGGCTCGCAGGGCCCGCAGAGTCCGCAGGGCCCACAAAATTCGCAGGGTCCGCAAGAGGGGGGACAGACCTCCACCCGTTTTAGCGTCTTTGACCTCATCCCCCTCACCACCAAGCTCATAGCTTGTATGTTGGTGCTCCTCGTCATCGGTACGCTCGGTATCTCTCTAGCTATCCGGCAGATGGCGAGCACATATTTAATGCAAAAAACAGACACCCAGCTCATCCGACAAGGAAAGCTGGGCATCCGCAATGCCACGCTCTTGAGCCAGGAAGATCTGAACAAGCGCGGTTCAGGCCCAACGGACTACTTTTTGCAGGTACGCGACGACAATATGCGCATCATCAGCCAGAATTTGAATCCGCTCACTGTCAGCGGCGTGCTGTCTGTGCCCAAACTGCCGGCCGACGGCGCTTCTGCCAACATAGAGCTTGACCAGCCGTTTACGACTTCGGCCCAGGTGAGCGCCCCCAAGGGCACCACCGTAGACCGGGACAGCCTGAAGCGGGCTCAGGCATCCTGGCGCGTGGTAGCCATGCGGTGGAGCTTGGAGATGTCCAACGGCCTGGGCACGAGCACGGGAGTGCTGTTTATAGGTCTTTCCCTGAGCGATCAGTCAGACACTATTCACGCGCTGACCCAATACTGCTGGGCGGTGGGCATCCTGATTGTGCTCTTGGGCGCGGTCATAGCGGCCCTACTGATTCAGAGCACGCTAGCCCCCCTGAAGCGCATCGAAAAAACGGCTGCCAAAATTGCTGCAGGCGATCTTTCTCAGCGTATTCCCGCTCGACCTATCAACACAGAAGTAGGCTCTCTTGCAGCTTCCCTGAACGTAATGTTGGCGCGTATCGAGCGCAGTTTCCGTGAGCAGGAGAAAACCACCCGCAAGATGAAGCAGTTTGTTTCGGATGCCAGCCACGAGTTGCGAACCCCCTTGGCCGCCATTCATGGCTATGCGGAGCTCTACCGGATGCAGCGTAATATGCCGGGAGCCTTGGAGAGGGCCGACGAGTCGATTGAGCATATCGAGGCTTCTAGTGCTCGCATGACAGAACTGGTGCAAGATTTGCTTTCCCTGGCCCGCTTGGATGAGGGGCGGGGTATTGATGCCAGCCTGGAGGTCAACCTTACTACGCTGGTCAACGATGCTGTCGACGACTTACACGCCCTGGACTTAGACCGCACGATCACCCGGGGACCGTTGCGGGTGGGCGAGAGTGAACAGGGGCAATCTCCTCAGTTGGTCTTCGAGGCCGGGGACTGGCCGCAGCTTTCGCTCGTAGCCGATCCCAACCGCCTGCGGCAGGTTGTGACCAATATTGTGGGCAATGTGCACCGGTACACGCCCTCCGATTCGCCTGTCCAAATAGGTCTGGGCGCTCTTCCGGCAGCTTTTGACCCGGATCGTTTCCTATTGCAGTCACACAACCAGGCCAGTTTGAATGATTTTCTGCAAGCCGCTGCCCAGGGTACTCACCAGCGAAATGCCCGCAGCATGCAGGCAGGTGTGCCAGTCCAGCAGTTCGTAATCATGCAGTTCATCGACCACGGCCCCGGCACGAGCCCTGAAGCGTTGGACCGCTTGTTCGAGCGCTTCTATACAGCGGACCCGTCCAGGGCGCGAGAAAAGGGCGGTACCGGCTTGGGGTTGGCCATTGTCGAATCGATCGTGAAGGCCCATCACGGGCTGATTAATGCCAGCCAGACGCCGGGTGGAGGCCTGACCTTCACCATTGTCCTGCCGCAAGGCAATCTCGCCGCAGTCCGTCAGTCCGCCAAGAGTGATCAATCCGACCACCAGCCTGCGCGTGACTAGGCTAAGGCTTATCCTTGCAGCTAGAGTCGCCTACGAAGGTTAGCTGGTAGTATGCTCGGAAATGGCGGGTATTCACACCAGAGTGTGGCGAGATGTCGTTGGTGCGGTGTGGGCACTGCTCACGGCGGGCCAATCCTGACAGGGTCGGAGAAGGAGTTATGGACAAAGCTGGTATCAGAGATGTGGCAGCAGCTGCCGGTGTCTCTATTTCGACTGTTTCGCGTGCCTTTACCCGTCCCGATTTGGTCTCGAAAAAGACCCGACAGAAGGTCCTGCAGACCGCGGATAAGCTCGATTTCAATATCTCGCGTTCAGCCACAGCCTTGAAATCCGGGCAGACCTATCGCGTGGCCATGCTCATGAATGAGGAGATTACCAGCTGGTTCAACACGCAAGTGTTTGCGGGCATTGAGTTCGTGCTCCACCCGGCTGGCTACGATATTTCCCTTTTTCAGCACATTGACACGGCCGAAAATCGCAAGGAATTCTTTACGGACCTGCCCATCCGCCGCAATGTAGATGCCGTGTTTGTCGCTTCCTTCGCCGTAGATCACCATGAGGTCAAGCAGCTCAAGCGTATAAACGTGCCTATTATCGGCATCAATACCCCGTCTACTAAGGGTTTCGACGCCTCTATCAGCATTGACGACGAGGAGGGCATGTTCGCCGCCACCCAGCACTTAATTGGCTTAGGCCATCGCAATATTGCTTACGCTTGCACAGAGCGTGCCGAGACCATCGACTCCAGCATTGACAACAGGGCCCACGGTTTCGTCCGCGCTTGCAAGGCCGTGCCCAAGTCTAAAGGGCTGAAATGGCAGGTTATTACTGTGCCCCGAGGCCGTGATTTTGCCGACGAAGCGCTTGCCTCGCTCCTGCAGTTGAGTCAGTTCCCCGACGCTATCTGCTGTGAGTTCGACATGATGGCGATTCCGCTGGCCCTCAAGTTAGTACGATATGGCCACAAGGCGGGACAGGACTACTCGTTGGTCGGCTTCGATGACAGCCCATACGCTGACACGATTGGTTTGACAACAATGAGGCAGGACCCTTACCAGATGGGAGCCGCCGCTGCGCGCAAGGCCCTGAGTCTGATGGAGGGCGACCAGCCGCAGGAAGCCTACGAAGTGGTGCAGCCCAAGCTGATTTTGAGGGATTCAGACCAGCTCTATGAGCAGCAAACTCAGAGCACTAGGGCAGCGCACAGTAGCAAGGTCAAGGGGTAGAGCAGGTAAAAGACCCAAGGCGTCCACTGATGCCGGTAGCCCAAGGAGTCGTTGCGAAAGTGCAGTATAACCACGCCGATGGCTGGCGTGGCGAAGACGAGTGCTCCCAGTAGGCCGGACAGGAGCATCATCGTATTTTCGCGCTCGCGCAGATAGTAAAAAATGACAGCGAAAAGCAGGAGCAGACTGCCCAAGCTGACCAGGCGTTGGCGGGTGCCGATGCGCAGGAGCAGGATCCAAGCCAATCCAGCGAGGACCACCAGTGCGCTGAAGGCCCAACGCAATCCCCTTCCGCCAGGAGTATTCAGGCGAATACGCTCCAGGAGGCACAAGAGTGCCAAGGCGATGACAAGTGCAAAGACGGGATTTTGCGAGGACCAGTCGAAGGCTCTTCCGGTACTGGCCAGGTCGTAGGGCACTTCACAAACCAGCGCCAGCGCCAGGAGTCTCAAGCCGTAAGCCCGGCGGCTGTGCGTGCGATGCATGCCTTCCACCAGGAGCCAGGCATAGATGGGCACTGCCACCCAGGAGGCGACTTCGCAGACAACGAGCAGGGTCATGGCGGCCATGTCGTCTGTGCTCTGGGCACCGAGCAGTTTCGGCAGGACGGTGGTCGATAGGATAGAGAGTAAGACGAGCAAGTAGCCGATGACTTTGAGCCAGTAAACGCTTAAACCTTTGGTTTTCTGGGCCGACTGCTGCTTGCTGCTGGCGGTCAACTGCGCGCTTTCACTCCGGGCGCTTCCAGGTAGGTGTGCAGGCATATTGCTCTTCTCTAGACTTGGGCTGGGGCTAGGACAACGTTGAGGAGCTCCCGGTACTTAGGCACCCCTTGTTCGCAGGACAGGGAGCAGACGGCCTGCTGGCAAACCTGCGGATCTTGTGTGGGTGAGATAGCCGTGTGGACGTAGGCTCCATCGATGCCCACGGCTCGCGCGCCCAATATATCGCTGCCAATATCGTTGCCGACCATCAGCGCCTGTCCGCTGCTCACGCCCAAGGCCTCTAGCGGCCTGGTGAACATGGGCCCTGCTGGCTTGCGCCAACCCACCTGGCTGGACAGCTCCACCAAATCGAAACTGCGGTTCAAGCCTGTCAAATCCAGCTCAGGGAGCGTGTAGACCTCCTGGGCGTTGGAAACTAAAGCTACTGCCAGGCCCTGCGCTCGTAAGCTGGCGAGCATCTGCTGGGCTCCCGGATAGGCGCCGATGCGCAGGGTGGAAGCCTGCCGGAAGAGCCAGGCAGCTTGTCTGACCAGCGGGCTGGGTTGCCCGTGCTCGCCCAGGAGATGCTGGTAGGCCACAGCGAGGTCGGGTTCAAGAAAGGAAACATCTAGGGGAGCGCCTGGGTGCGCGCTCATCCAAGCCTCCTGCTGCCGGTGGGTGACCTCCTTGCTGGCAGTCTCAAACTCGGCCTTGAGCTCACTGGCAGTCACTTGGGCCGGATAGCCGTGGCCTTGCAGGAAGGAGAGCAGGGCCTGCCAAGGTTTGGGGGAGTCTTCGTCGGTGCGAATATCTACCAGTGTGCCGTAAAGGTCGAAGAGTATCAGCTGATAGCGGCCCTCTACGGCCGAGTCGGCTCGCTGCTGGCTCATATCGTACTCTTTCTGTTGGGTATTGCGCACTTCTCATTTCCTCCGTCCACAGTCTTACTCCTGAACGCCTGCCAGGGGCAGCATGAGGAAGCTCTGCGGCCCCAAGGTCAGCGATTCTTTGCGCACATCAACCGAGCCGATGCTGAGCACAGGTTCACTCTGGCTGAGCGGAAGTGCCTGGCTGAGTAAGAGGCGTTCACTGCTTTGGCTGGGGTTCATGGCGATGAGGACGCGCTCGCTCTGGTCGGCGGTGTGGCGCAGGTAGGCTAGCGAACGGCCCTTGCTCGGTGCTGCAACCAGGCTGAATCCACCGTCGGCTTGTAGGGCTGGGTGCTGGGCGCGCAGGGCGATAATCTGGCGGATCCAAGCTAAGAGGGAGTCGGTACGCTGGGATTCGCTGGCAACCGTCGGCGCGCTGGCATCTGGGTCGACTGGCAGGTAGAGCTGGTCGCTGGAGGCATTAGAAAATCCGAGATTGGCGGAGGAATCCCACTGCATGGGCGTGCGAGAGCCCGTGCGATGGTAGCCGCCTTCCTTGCTGGGCAGCTGCCGGTAGCGCATACCAATTTCGTCGCCGTAGTAGAGGAAAGGCACGCCTGGCATGGTGAGAAACATGGCGAGGGCCAGCTTGCGTTCACGCTCGTCCAGGCGGGGGGCGAGGCGCGGCGTGTCGTGGTTGCAGGAGATGAAGGAGAAGTAGCCTAAATCCTTGCTGTGCTCGTACTGGGGCAGGTAGTCGTCCAGAAAGTCCCGGGCGCTGGAACCGCTCTCGGCCTTGAAGTAGCTCAAATCTTGGCTGCCGGGCAGGGGCGAATCGCTGTTGCGGGCCAGGAGGTTGTAGCCGTTACCCTTGCCATCCCAGCGCCAGTCCAGGTAAAAGTCCATGTCGAAGCCGGCTTGCAAGGCTTGGACGGGCACGCCCCACTCGGAGACGAAAGCAGAATCGGGGTATTCGGCTTTGACAGCGGCGAGCATCTCCTGCCAAATCTTGATGGTCTCGGGTTTGTCCTCCCCGTCGTTTTTGACCAGGGAATTAGCCATATCGACCCGGAAACCGTCGCAACCTTGGGCCAACCAGAAGCGCATGACGTCGACCATAGCCTGGCGAGTTGAGCGTGCGGCAGGGGAGTCCGGGCTGTTCTGCCAGTTGCGGTCCCGCTGGGCAAAGCCGTAGTTGAGGGCCGGTTGGCACTTGAAAAAGTTTAAGATGTAGGCAGCGTCGCGCTCGCTCTCGCCGCCGATGAAGGGCATGGAGTAGCCGTCGAAAGCGCCGTTAGTCCAGATGTAGCGGTCGCTAAACTCGTTGGGCTGCGCCCGCTGGCTGGTCTGAAACCAGGGGTGTTCTTCGCTGGTGTGGCCCGGTACCAGATCAAGCAAAACATGAATGCCCTTGGCGTGTGCCTGGGTAAAGAGGTTCACTAGATCGGCGTTGCTCCCGTAGCGCTCGGCCACCTGGCAGTAGTTGCTCACGTCGTAGCCGGCATCCTTAAAGGGAGACTCGAAGCAGGGGTTAATCCACAGGGCGTTACAGCCTAGTGACTTGATGTAGTTGAGCTTGGCGGTGATGCCTGGTATGTCGCCGATACCGTCCGCATTGGAATCGTAGAAGCTCTGAGGATAGATCTCATAAAAGACAGCCTTGGCCAGCCAGTCTGGGTGAGTGTGTTCTGTCGTCATCTGTGACTTCCTCTCTAGCGAATCTGAGTAGCGGTCCATATCTTTGAGCAGCTGCTTCAAGATTCTTACATTGGATACTATCAGCTATCGGTGTATCGCTGCCCGAGCTCAAGGCAGACGAGCCAGCAGGAACCTGGACTTCGGATACTGCTACCGGTAGTGCAAACGATAGCAGAAACTAGTGAATTTTGGGTCACTTTTATACAATATCCTTTCACTGTGTTGAACTAGCTAGAGCAGGTCGGTAATGGCGTAAGTATGAATGATTGATAGGAGAAGGGTTGTTAGCGTTCACGATGACCCGGATTGACCCCAGTCGATTGCATACGTTTGCAAAAAGGTGTAAGCTAAGAGCTGTTGATAGCGGCAATGGACTTGGAAATAGTCTGTTCGCTGCGTGGTAGAGCAGACGCTTCAGTTGCGCTCAGGCGTTGCAAGGCGTTTGATCGCGTGAAGTACACATCAGGAGGTCAAAGATGACAGGTTTGAAGAAAGCCTTAGGAGCGGGTATTGCCCTGGCAATGGCCGTGGGGGTGTCCGCTTGCGGTTCCTCAAGCGATACGGGCAGTAGCAATTCGGACTCGAAAGAACAGAGCGCCAAGTTGACGGTGTGGTCCGCCTCAGAGGATCAGGCTAATGCAGATTCGTGGCTGCCCAAGATGGAGAAGGCCTTTGAAAAGGCGCACTCCAACTACAAGATTGCGTGGAAGAACTCAGTCGTGGCCGAGGGCGATGCAGCTACTACCGTCAAGCAAGATCCGGCGGCTGCAGCAGACGTTTACCTCTTTGCCAACGACCAGCTGGGTACCTTGGTGGATTCCCAGGCTATTGGCGAGCTCAGTGATGACGCCCTGAGCCAGGTCAAGAAGCAAAACGATGAGTCCATGGTCGCCTCCGTCACCGGTAAAGATGGCAAGGTGTACGGCGTGCCTTACACCGGCAACACCTGGTTCATGTACTACAACAAGTCCAAGTTCACTGCCGACGATGTGAAGTCCTTGGATGCCATGCTCGCCAAGGGTAAGGTGGCTCTGGATGTGAGCAACTCCTGGTACCTGCCCTCCTTCTATGTAGGCGCTGGCGGTTCTATCTTCGGTGCGGACGGCACTAAAACTTCGGACGGCATCAAGCTGGGCGACCACGCTGAAGAGGTCACCAAGTATTTGGTTAACCTGATTGCCAACCCCAACTTTGTCAATGACAGCAAGGGTGCAGGCCTGGCAGCTATGAAGAGCGGACAAGCTGATGCGCTCTTCTCCGGCACCTGGGATGCCAGCGAAGTAAAGAAGGCCCTGGGTGACAACTATGCCGCGATTCAGCCGCCGAGCTTCAAGCTTGACTCCGGCTCTTATCAGATGAAGGCGTTCTCAGGCTCCAAGGCTGCTGCTTACAACCCCAACTCCAAGAGCCCGAAGATTGCTGCTCAGTTCGCCGCCTTCCTCGGTTCCACTCAGGCGCAGAAGGAGCACTTCGAAATGCGCTCTATCGTCCCCTCCGACAAGTCTCTGGCCAGCACGGTCTCCAAGGACCCGGCCGCTGTAGCGCAAATGGACACCATTTCCAAGGCCTCAGTTGTTCAGTCCACCCTGCCCGAGATGGCGAACTTCTGGGATCCTTGCGCTAACTTCGGTACGGCGCTAGTCAACAAGGAAATCAACCAGGACAACGCAGGACAAAAGACTGCCGACTGGGCTGCTTCCTACCAAAAGAAGTAAGTGCATGAGAGCCTTGGGTCAGGACTACTGGCTCAAGGCTTTTGATGCCTATGTGATTATCAATTGTGGTTTGAAATGCTGAAAGGTCGTTAGCTATGGCAGATGCGGCGGTGACATCAGCCCCGAGCACAGGCAAGCGCAGGCGCAAAGTAGACCCTGACGGTCTTTTGCCTTCTCCGTACTCGGCTGGAAATGCCCTGAAGAGGGGCGACCTAGTAACGCGCCTTTCCTTCCTCGTCTTCGGCCTGGGCAATCTAGTTCGTCGGCAAGTGGTGAAAGGGCTCATCTTCTTGGCCTGCGAAGTGGGCATTATCGCCTACCTAGCTACGACCGGCCAGCAGTATTTAAGCAAATTACCCAGCCTGGGCACCTCGGCGCAGACCAAGGTGAAGGTAGACGGTTTCTGGGTCTACCAAAAGGGCGACAACTCGGTGCAAATCCTCCTCTACGGGGTGATGGCGCTCTTCGTAGTGGTCTTCCTGATCATTCTGGCTATCCTCTCGGGCCGTAGCGCCTACAAGGCCCAAATGGTCATGAGTCAGGGCAAGAAGCCCGCCAGCTTTATGCAAGACCTGCGCTCGCTGGGCAATGAGAACGCCGCTGTAGGACTCATGTTCCTGCCCACGGCGGGTATTGTAGTCTTTACGGTACTCCCGCTGGTCTTCATGATTTCCATGGCCTTTACCTCCTACGATAAAGATCATATTGTGCTCTTCAAGTGGGTGGGCCTACAGAATTTCGGCAAGATTTTCAGCTCCACCAGCGGCGACATCAACGGCGGCTTGTTCCTCTCTGTGCTGACTTGGTCGCTGGTCTGGGCCTTCTTCGCCACCTTCCTGAACTTCTTCTTGGGCATGTTCATGGCCATGATTATCAACCGCAAGACCACCCGTTTCAAGGGCTTCTGGCGCACCTGCTTCTCTATGTCGGTAGCAGTGCCTCAGTTCGTCTCCTTGCTCGTGATGAACACCATGCTCCAGCACGACGGGGCCATCAACCGGCTCCTGGTCAACAGCGGCTTAGTCTCCGGCCCCCTGCCCTTCTTGACCGACGCCACTTGGGCTAGGGTCACGGTCATCGTCATCAACCTGTGGGTGGGCATTCCCTTCACCATTATGCAGGTGACGGGCATCTTGCAGAACGTGCCGGCCGACCTGTACGAGGCGGCAATTTTGGACGGTGCTAACTGGTGGCAGCGCTACATGAACGTCACCATGCCCTACATTATGTTCATTCTGACGCCTTACCTGATTACCACCTTTACCGGCAACATCAACAACTTCAACGTCATCTACCTGCTCTCGGGCGGCGGGCCGACCCCTGTGGGCTCCTCCGCTGGTAAGACTGACTTGCTGATTACCTGGCTCTACAAGCTGACCGTGGACAAGTCCCAGTACAACATCGGCGCTGTGGTTGGCATTATGACCTTCATCGTGCTGGCTATTATTTCTCTGATTACCTATCGCAGCTCTGGCTCCTACAAGAATGAGGAGGCCTTCAATGACTAAAGCAACGAGTGTGAGCGCCCAAAGCCAGGCAGTCCAGTCTTCCGGGCACGTCTCCTTCTGGCACGACCAGCACAAGCGCCGAATTCTGGCAGATGCAGTGACTTACGTGTTCTTGACCGTCATGGCTATCATCTGGCTGACTCCCATTGTCTGGGTCTTTATGGAGTCCTTCAACAAGGACACTTCGCCCTACCAGGCCACCTTCTTCCCGCGCGAATATACGCTCAATAACTTCAAGCAGCTCTTTGCGGAGCGGGACGTGATGAACTTCCCCCGCATGTTTGCGAACACCTTCTTCATCGCTTGCTGCTCTTGCATCATTTCCCTCTTCCTCCTCCTGTGCGTGGCCTTCTGTATGTCTCGTCTGCGCTTTAGGGGGAGGCGGACCTTTATGAATATCAACTTGATTCTGGGTATGTTCCCCGGCATTATGTCGGTGGTGGCCATCTACTTCATCTTGAAGTCTTTCGGTCTGACCTCTGGCCGGTTCGTGATTCTGGCGCTGATTCTGGTCTACTCGGCGGGCGCTGGAGCCGGTTTCTACGTGATGAAGGGCTACATGGACACGATTCCTAAGTCGCTGGATGAGGCGGCTTACTTGGACGGTTGCACCCGCTGGCAGGTGTTCTTCAAGATTGTGCTGCCCCTGTGCAAGCCTATGATCGTCTATCAGGCGATTTCAAGCTTCCTGGCTCCCTGGCTGGATTTCGTGATGGTCAAAGCCATCGCCCGCACGCAAGACAACTACACGGTGGCCCTGGGCCTGTGGCAGATGCTCCAGAAGGAGTATATCAACCAGTGGTACGCGCGGTTCGCCGCCGGCGCTGTGTGCGTCTCCATCCCCATTGCCATTCTCTTTATTATTATGCAGCGTTTCTATCAGGAGTCGGTGGCTTCCGGCTCGGTGAAAGGCTGACCCCACTACTCGCTACTCGTCATTCGCCACCCCCTGCGAATCAGTGGAACCCACTGTGAAGGATGAACTATGCCTATCGACACCGCTGACCTGGCTGCTTTGCCTACTTATTCCGGCCCTCTGGGGGCAAGCTTGGGCGAGCGGTCCACCAACTTTTCGCTCTGGGCCCCCAGGCGGGCAGCGTGCAGGTCAGACTTTTTGCGGACGGCAGCAGTGCCAGTCAGCCGATTCGCATACTGTCTTTAAATCCGGGCGAGAACGGGTCTTGGAAGTGTGAACTCCCGGAGCGATTAGCAGGGCTCTACTATGACTATCTCATCTGCGACGACCAGGGGGAGCGGACCACGCCCGACCCTTGGGCCAAGGCCAGCGGGGTCAATGGGACCCGTAGTATGGTGGTTGATCTTGAGCAAACGAACCCAATCGGTTGGGCACAGGACCAATCGCCACAGGTTGACCTAGCCTCAAGCGTTATCTGGGAGACGCATGTTCAGGATTTCAGCTGGGACGAACAGGCTACTTTCCCCAGGGAGCACCGGGGCAAGTACCAGGCTTTGACCGACCGCGGCGTTGGCCTGGTTACCGGCGATGGGGGCACTTTCCCCGTGGGCATTGACTACCTGCGCCAGCTGGGCGTGACCCATGTGGAGATTATGCCCTTCTACGACTTCGGTTCAGTGGATGAGGCAGCTGGCCAGGGCTACAACTGGGGGTACGACCCGGTCGCTTTTAACCTGCCCGATGGGTCTTACAGCACGGATCCTTACGACGGGGCCTGCCGTATTCGCGAGGCTAAGGCTATGATTGCGAGCTTGCACCAGGCTGGTTTCCGCGTGATTATGGACGTGGTCTACAACCACATGTACAGGGCTGACAACGCTTTTGAACGGGTGGTACCTGGATACTTTTGCCGGCGGGACCAGCGCGGGCAGCTCACGAACGCTTCTGGCTGCGGCAACGATATGGCTAGCGAGCGCCCCATGTTTTCCAGATTCATAGTGGATTCGCTGGTCTACTGGGCCCAGGAGTACCACATCGACGGTTTCCGCTTTGACCTGATGGGGTTAATCGACGTGGACACCATGAACCGGGCGCGCGCAGCCTTGGATGGGCTGCCGGGCGGACGGGATATTCTCATGTTCGGCGAGCCCTGGTCGGCTGACCCCTCGCAGGCTCCGCAAGACGTACCTTTGGCCGACAAGGACGGTGCTCAGTACTTGGACAGCCGCATCGGCTGGTTCTGCGACCGGGGGCGGGATGCCATTAAGGGCAGTACCTGGAAGCCTAAGCAGGCGGGATTCGCCAGCGGCAGGGCACCCTCCTGCGGCTTGGAAGTGGCCCGGGCCATGGACGCCTGGCGGGGCGAGCACTCCTTCGGCCCGCAGCCAGGCCAGCTCATCCAGTACGTCTCCTCGCATGACGATTTAACCCTCTGGGACAAGCTGTGCATGAGTATGCGTCAGGAACCCACCCGCGACGACTTTTTGGCCAGGAAAGAGGTAGAAGACTTGCTGGCGGCCAACGCGATTGCCGCCGGACTCGTGTTCACCTCGGCCGGCATTCCCTTCATGCTGGGTGGCGAAGAGTTCGCCCGCACCAAGCTCGGCTGCGGCAACTCCTTCGATGCTAGCCCCGAGCTCAACCAGTTGGACTGGCAGCGGGCCAGTCGTATGCAGCCGCTGGTCAGCTGGTATCAGCAGCTGATCAATTTGAGAAAAACCCACCACGAGCTCTTCGACGCCCGCCGCAGTGTGATGCCCAGCGACGACTTCATGCTGGCTGTGAGCGTAGGAAATGTGCTGGTGGGCGCCAATCCTACGGACAACATGGGGCATGTGAACCTGCCTGCTGGGCAGTCCGCCAGCTCCTGGCACCTACTCCTGGACTCCTATCAGACGCTTTTTGGGCGCAGGCAAGGCTCGAAAGTCCTGCCTGGGCGAGGGCAGGAGGACAGTAACGAATTGCTCCTTGAACCCCAGTCGTGCATGATCTGGCAGTTAGAGCAGTAATCGAGCCAAGGCTCCGCCATGTACGCAAGCGGCTGAAAGCGAGGGCAGCTTTGGGCGTATATTGCACACAGGTATGCCCACAGGTAAAGGCTTGCCCGCCAGCCAGTGCCTTCCCAAGCTGGCCCTTGGGATACACTGACTGAAGGTGCAAACAATGATGTGGGAGTAATCATGACAGCAGATGAAAGCGGTAAGAGCCCGGTGGCCCAGTCTCGCCCCTTGCTCAAGTCCAAGCTCTTCTTGTATGTGACCGAGTTCTTCTCCGGCATGGCCGTCATGGCTGCTGAGCTAGGCGCCTCCCGCCTCCTGGCCCCCTACTTTTCGAGCTCGCAAATTGTGTGGACCATTATTATCGGCACCATCATGATTGCTATGGCCCTAGGCAGCGTCTGGGGCGGGCGCAAGGCTGACCAGGACCCTAACCCCGACAAGCTCTACCTGCGCATCATGCTGGCCGCGGCGTGGATAGCGCTCATTCCCCTGGTGGGCAAGTACCTGATTGTGCTGATTTCCGGCGCGCTCATCGTCACTGTCTCCACGAATTTCCTGGCGCTCGCCGCCTTTATCTCCTGCATGGTCATTTTCGTGCCGCCCCTCTTTCTGCTGGGCACCATTACGCCCGGGCTGGTGAAGTTCGCCACTGACTCCCTGGACGACAATGCCTCGGTGGTGGGCCGACTGTCTGCCTGCAACACGATTGGCTCGATTCTGGGCACCTTCCTGCCCACATTCGTGACGATTCCGGCCGTGGGCACCTTCGTTACTTTCTTGATTTTCTCGGGCGCCCTCCTTCTCCTGCCGCTCATCTACTTCCTGGCGGCCAGGGTCAAGCTGGTCACCAGCGCTGTGTCCGTGGTCATTTTCGTCCTTTCGGCCATCGCCTCGCCTATGAGTGGCTTCGCCTTCTGGGAAAAGCGGGGTATTGCCTACGAGGGGGAGTCGATCTACAACTACTTGCAGGTCAAAACGTTTGCAGACAGGACTATTTTGTCCACCAATGTGCTCTTCGGTGTCCAATCAGTGACCATGAATAAGCCGGGTATGACGGGCATGTATTACGACACGGCACTCGCGGCCCCAGCCATGGCTGACCACGCGGATTCGGCCCTGATTTTGGGCATGGGCACGGGTACCTACGCCCGCCAGCTCAGGCAGTACTATCCGCAGATGACAATACAAGGCGTGGAAATTGACCAGAAGATCAGCGATTTAGCCCTGCAATACTTTAAGGAACCGCGTAATATTCCGGTCTCAACCTACGACGGCAGGGCTTGGCTGGCTGCCGACAAACGCACCTACGACCTGATTATGGTCGATGCTTACCAGGACATCACCATACCCTTCCAAATGAGTTCGGTTGAGTTTTTCCGCATGGTGCGAGACCACTTGAAGCCCGGCGGGGTCATGGTGGTCAACATGAACATGATTGATGACGGGGCCGGTTCCATCAACGAGGCCTTGACCGGCACCATCAGCAGCGTGTTCGGCTCGGCGAACCTGCTCACCGCCGATGTGCCGGACAGCACCAACCGCGAGCTCTTCGCCAAGAACAGTGCGGGCGGCGGCGGGGCCAGCCAGGCGCAAAAGTCTCATTCCAGCCAAGAGGGAGCGCGAACTCGGCTAGGCGCTCGGAGCTCCTTGCAAGACTTTGCCGGGGGGATCATGCGCTCGCTACCGCGGCTCAAAGACTCAATCCTGACCAGGATTTGGCTGAGCAGATGGACCAGGTGGCAGACCAGCTCAAGCCCGTGAGCGCGAATCACTCTGCGGCCCTGACCGATGACAAAGCTCCTGTTGAGCTGCTGGGCATGCACGCCATCGACAAGCTCATCGCCGACCAGGCCGGCCCCTACCGGCAGATCCTCAAAGAGCACGGCATACAAGGGCTGATGGAGGAGCTGGACTGATACCGGCTGCGGTCGAGCTCAGCGGATGGTGCTGCCGCGCCAGGAGGGTGCAACATGTTCATCTGTGAGTGTACGGGCTTAGGCTAGACTAAGAAATACAGCACAAGGGGCTGCGGATGAGTGCGCCCATGTGCAGGTCGAACAGTCGAGATAGATGAGGGAGTACGAACATGCCTAGCGGGAAAGTGCGTTGGTACGATGCCAAGCGTGGCTTTGGTTTCATCACCGGTGACGAGGGTGAAGACGTGTTCTTACCTGCTTCGGCGCTGCCTGCGGGAGTTTCGACCCTGCGCAAGGGCGCAAAAGTAGAATTTTCGATGGCGGCCGGCCGCAAGGGTCCGCAGGCCCTGGACGTGCAGCTCGTGGGCCCGGCTCCTTCGATTGTGAAGGCCACGCGCCCTGAGCCAGACGACATGGCGGCTATAGTGGAAGACCTGATTAAGCTCTTGGATTCGGCGGGTGGGCACCTGCGTCGGCATCGCTATCCCTCGGATACTGAGTCCCGCAAGCTCGCCACCCTCTTGCGCGCTGTGGCCGACGACTTCGACGTACAGGTGTGAGACGACTGCTGGCCTGCGTTTCCCGAGCATATCGAGCTGTTAAGGCTGCAAGCGGCAGGAACAATAACTTGCTCCAGATGCAAATCTGGGGCGCAAGATGTAAGGTGAGGTAATGCCCAAAGATCAGCAAAAACCCGAAGATCTAGCCAGAAGTGTGGCCCTGAGCGTGGCATCTGAACCCAGCGAGGTGGGGGAGTTCATTGGGCAAACCCAGCTCGAAGACGGGGTCAGCGAGTTCCGCTTTACCTCCCGCATCCAGGGCTACGAGGGCTGGCTGTGGCTGGTGACCCTCTACCATGACAGCGCCGCAGACCAGTGGACCGTAGACGAGTCCTCACTCGTGCCAGGCCCTGACGCTCTGCTGCCAGCCAAGTGGATACCGTGGAAGGACCGCCTCCTGCCCTCCGATCTGTCGGTCACAGACGCGATGGGCACTGAGGATGACGACCCGCGTCTCGAGGCCGGGTTTGTGGCTGATAAGGCCGACACATCCAGTAAAGCCCACTCTGCGCAAGCTGAGGGCCAGCAGCAGGAGAGCGGAGCTGAAAGCAGCGAGCAGGGCGGTGCCGTTTTCAAACGGGCCGAAGCCCAACATGGTGAGTCTCAAAGCCCAGCACAGTCAAGTGTTGCTGAGCAAGAGAGCGGCAGGCAGGACCAGGAGGACGAGCGGGAGAGCTCCTGGATTCGCACCTCCCAGGAAGACTTGCAGGATGCCGTGGAAGAGTTCGCGCTCTCCAGACGTCATGTCTTGAGCCCCCTGGGCCGCGAGCAGACCGCCAAGCGCTGGTATGAGGGCCAGCACGGGCCCAAGTCGCTTTCCACACGCACAGCGAGGGGCAAAACCTGCCAAACGTGCGGCTTTCTGATTCCCCTCCAGGGTGAGTTGGGCACGATGTTTGGCGTCTGCAGCAACCGCTGGAGCCCAGATGACGGGCGTGTGGTCTCCTTTGACCACGGCTGTGGCGAGCACTCGGAGATTGAACCTCCTGAGGCCAGTCACCTGTGGGTACAGTCCAAGCCCGCCTTTGACGACCTCCATATCGACGTGGTCGAGCAGGCTCCCCGCGAGGAGCGGCCCGAGGTTGAACTCATCGAACAGTTGAGTGATGACGGAGACGAGCCGTAGTCTGGCGAGGAGGAGTAAGCGCTGCCTGAAAGGCTAGTCGCCTGTCAGCAGCAGTAAGAACGAAGGCCAGTCACCTGTGGGTACAGTCCAAGCCCGCCTTTGACGACCTCCATATCGACGTGGTCGAGCAGGCTCCCCGCGAGGAGCGGCCCGAGGTTGAACTCATCGAACAGTTGAGTGATGACGGAGACGAGCCGTAGTCTGGCGAGGAGGAGTAAGCGCTGCCTGAAAGGCTAGTCGCCTGTCAGCAGCAGTAAGAACGAATTTGCGTCAAGAGCGCAATAGGAGGGGTCCGGCGAATATTCGTCAGCTCAAATCGGTAGAGTAAGTAGCAGATATCTTCCAGGGAAGGACATGTATGTTTGAGCGGTTTACTGACCGTGCGCGGCGCGTCATTGTGTTGGCGCAGGAAGAGGCCCGGTCCCTTCAACACAACTATATTGGTACCGAGCACCTCCTGCTCGGCTTGATTCGCGAAGGCGACGGGGTAGCAGCGAAGGCGCTCGCCTCCAAGGGCGTGGAGCTGGACGCGACTCGCAAGCAGGTGGAGGAGATGATTGGCAAGGGCAATGCGGCTCCCAACGGGCACATTCCCTTTACCCCTCATGCCAAGCAAGTTTTGGAGCTCTCCCTGCGGGAAGCCCTGCAGCTGGGGCACTCCTACATTGGCACCGAGCACATCCTCTTGGGTCTCATCCGCGAGGGTGAAGGCGTGGGCACTCAGGTACTCATCAAGATGGGCGTGGACTTGGGCGAGCTGCGCACGGCTACGATCGACATGATTCGTGGCAACCATGAGGGCGCTGCTGACAGCAAGGGCGACTTGGCCAACGCTGGTGGCGTGCAAGACAAGCGCGGGCAGACTGGCTCGGCCATCCTTGACCAGTTCGGACGCAACCTGACTCAGGAAGCAGCGGAGGGCAAGCTGGACCCGGTCATCGGGCGCTCCAAGGAAATTGAGCGCGTGATGGTGGTGCTCTCTAGGCGCACCAAGAACAACCCTGTGCTGATTGGCGAGCCCGGCGTGGGCAAGACCGCCGTAGTTGAGGGCCTGGCCGAAAAGATTCATTCGGGAGACGTGCCCGAGACCTTGAAAGATAAGCAGGTCTACTCGCTGGACTTGGGTTCGATGGTGGCCGGCTCGCGTTACCGCGGCGACTTTGAAGAGCGCCTGAAGAAGGTCTTGAAGGAGATTAAGACCCGCGGCGATGTGATCCTCTTCATCGACGAGATTCATACGATTGTGGGCGCTGGCTCTGCTGACGGTGCCCTGGGCGCTTCCGACATGTTGAAGCCCCTCCTGGCCCGCGGTGAGCTCCAGACCATTGGCGCGACCACGACCGACGAGTACCGTAAGTACATTGAGAAGGATGCAGCCCTGGAGCGGCGCTTCCAACCCATCCAGGTGCCCGAGCCTACGATTGCAGAGACCATTGAGATTTTGAAGGGTCTGCGCGAACGCTACGAGAACCACCACCATGTGACTATCACGGACGGTGCCCTCCAGTCGGCTGCTGAGCTTTCGGCCCGCTATATTCAGGACCGGAACCTGCCCGACAAGGCCATCGACCTGGTGGATGAGGCTGGTGCCCGCCTGCGCATTAAGCGCTTGACCGCCCCGCCCGAGCTCAAGGAGCTGGACGCGAAGATTTCCAAGGTCAACGACGCGAAGGACCAGGCCATTAAGGACCAGGACTTCGAGAAGGCGGCCGAGCTGCGCGACAAGCAGGAGAAGCTGGAAGCTGAGCGCAAGGAGAAGGAACAGGCTTGGCACGAGGGTGAGTCCGACGTCAAGATGGTGGTGAATGAGGACGTGATTGCTGAGGTAGTCTCGTCTACCACCGGCATCCCCGTCTTCAAGCTCACACAGGCTGAGTCCAAGAAGCTCCTCAACATGGAGTCTGAGCTCCACAAGCGCATTATCGGTCAGGATGAGGCTGTTTCGGCCCTGTCCCGCTCGATTCGTCGCACGCGCGTTGGCCTGAAAGACCCCAAGCGTCCGGCGGGTTCCTTCATCTTCGCTGGTCCTACCGGCGTAGGCAAGACCGAACTGGCCAAGGCTCTAGCCCAGTTCCTCTTTGACGATGAGGATGCGCTGATTCGCGTCGACATGTCCGAGTTCTCGGAGAAGTACGCGGCTTCGCGGCTCTTTGGTGCGCCTCCGGGGTATGTGGGCTACGAAGAGGGTGGCGAGCTGACCGAGAAGGTCCGTCGCAAGCCCTTCTCAGTGGTGCTGTTCGATGAGATTGAAAAGGCTCACCCCGACATCTTCAACACGCTCTTGCAGGTGCTGGATGACGGCCACCTGACCGACGGCCAGGGCCGGACCGTGGACTTCAAGAACACGATTATCATTCTGACCACCAACCTGGGTACGCGAGACATCGCCAAGGCCGCCAACACTGGCTTCAACGTGGGCGGCAACACGGAGACCTCCTACCAGCGGATGAAGGACCAGGTGACCAGCGAACTCAAGCAGCAGTTCCGGCCCGAGTTCCTGAACCGCTTGGACGACATCATCGTCTTCCAGCAGCTGACTGAGCCTCAGGTTCGGCAGATTGTGGACCTGGACATTGCCCAGCTCAACGACCGTCTCTTCGAGCGCCATATGTCCCTGGAGCTGACCGACAAGGCCAAGGACCTGCTGGCTGAGAAGGGCTTCGATCCGCTCTTGGGTGCCCGCCCCCTGCGCCGCGTGATTCAGCGCGACATTGAGGACGCGGTCTCGGAGAAGATCCTCATGGGCGACCTGACTGACAATGAGTCCGTGCAGGTGGATGCCGAAGGCGAGGGTATCCTGGGCGAGTTCGTCTTCAAGGGCAAGCCCTTCGAAGGGCCTAAGCACGCGGCTGCTGCGGCTGAACGCGAGCCAGAGCTCGTGGGAGCTACGGCGAGCCCGGCTGAGAGCGACAGCACCGATCAGGCTGAAGCAGAAGGGCATTTGCCTGACGAGGGAGCTGCTCAAACTCAGGAGTGAGCTGAGCCAGGCTGGCAGCCCTGCAAGGGACGCTAGCGGCTGTGACCCAAGTAGCGGGGTGTGATGCGCAGAGCGTCACACCCCGCTACTCTTACATCTCGGGCGGCTCTAAGTTGGATGCGGGCGGGCGCGATGAGTGCGCGGTAAGGCTGCTCTTTTAGATGAAGTTGATGAGAACCAGCGCCAGCAGGTAGATGACCATCAGGGAGACGAAAGCGAAGTCTAGGCCCTTGAATTGCAGGAGACGGTAGTGGGTGCGGCGCTGTCCACTGCCCTCGTAGCAGCGGGCATCCAGGGCCTGGCTCAGGTTGTCGGCGTGACGCAGGGCCCCCGCAAAGACCGGGACGGTGACGGCGAGAGCGGCGTGCAGGCGCTGGGAGAGGCTGCCCGACTCAATTGAGCCTCCGCGGGCGGCCTGGGCTTCTACAATCGCCTTGACTTCCTGACCCAGGGTGGGGATGAAGCGCAGGGCCAGCGAGAGCACCAGGGCAATTTCGTTGGTGTGGACACCCAGCTTGCCCAAGGGCCGTAGGAGGGATTCGAAGGCATCGGTCATCTGCGTGGGCGTGGTCGTCTCCACCAGGAGTGCCCCCAGGAAAATAATCAGCATAAAGCGGCAGGAGTAGAGGACGGCAACCCAGATGCCGCCGGTGGTGAGCACGAGCGGACCCCAGCTGGCCAGGGTGGAGCCGGAGCGGGTGACGAAGAGGTTGAGGACGGCGAGGAGGAACATGAGCACCAGGAAGCCCTTGACTGACTTGAACATGGAGCGCAGGGGAGCGCGGGCCGCCACAAACAGGCCAGCAGTGACGACCAGGGCCAGGAGGAGCTGGCGGGGGGTGGAGATAGTAAAAGCTGTGAACATAGCCAGGAGGAAGGTTACCATCTTGGCCCGGGGGTCCAAGCGCGCGAGCAGGGAGGTGTGCTTGCTCGGGGGCTGAGTGGTGTCCTGGGCTGGGCTTTTGGCTGGCTGTCGAGCTGAGGCCTGGGCTGGAGTCTGGGCTGGGTCCTGAGCTGGGTTCTGAGCTGGAGTCTGGTTCTGGTTCTGTGGCTGGTTCTGTGTCTGAACTGACACCTGGCTAGTGGTGGACTGTGAATCCGTGGTTTGCTGGGGTGCCGGGTGGGCGGCTGCCTTGCTCGTCTGGGGTCTGGGGACTTGGTCTGCCAACTGCCCGGCTGGGTCTGATTCGCTCGCCAGCAGCTGGTGATATGTTTCTACCACGCTGGAAGCTGGTCCATAGGCCAGGACCTTGCCTCGCTCGAGAAGGAGGGTCTGATCAGCCAGGCTCAGTGCCTCGCGGTCGGCGTGCGTGTTCATCACGATGGTGACTCCGCGTTGGTGGAGCCGCTGGAGGAGGGCCATAATGCGGGCGCTGGCCTGGGGGTCCAGGCTGGCCGTGACCTCGTCTAACACTAAGAGCTGGGGGTGCAGGCCACCACTCCGGCGATAGCCACCAGGCGCTGCTGGCCGCCTGACAGGTCGAAGGGGGAGCGGTCGGCCAGGTCGATAATACCGAGCAAGTCCATGGCATCGTCCACCCTCTGCTGCACTTGCGAGGGAGTGTAACCCAGGTTGTTGGGACCGTAGGCTATGTCTTGGGCGACCGTCTCGGCGAAGAGCTGGTGCTCGGGGTACTGCATCACATAGCCCACCCGCTGGCGCAGGAGCTTCAAGAGCCGCCGCCGTTCGCGCTTGGCCTTGGGCTGGTCCGGGCCAGCGAGGGGGATGCCTGCCACTTGGAGGGAACCGCTGGTGGGCTGGGCCAGGGCGCAGATGAGCTTGGCCAGTGTGGATTTGCCGGACCCATTGCGGCCGATAATTGCCAGGGTCTGCCCGGCTCTCACTTCCAGGCTCACCTGGCTGAGCGTCTCCCGGCTGGCATCGGGGAAGCGGTAGGAGAGGTCGGCGAGCTTGAGGATGGGGGCGGCATGGTCGCCGCTTTGGGCGCTGTCTGCGGCCAAAGAAGCAGCGCTCTCGTCTAGAAGGTCTGCTGCTGGCTTGCTGTGCTGTGCCCAGTCACTGGCCTGGCGGTGGGCCTGGCTGATAGCCGGTAAATCCTGTCTTGCCAGCACTTGCTCAGGGCTGCCGGATGCAACTATCCGCCCGTGGTCGAGTACGATGACTCTGTCGGCCTGCTGGGCCTGCTCTAGCAGGTGGGTGATGTGGACCACGGCCGTGCCCTGGGAGGTCGAGCGGCGGAGGATGGCCTGGATGTCCTGGCGCCCGGCCGCGTCGAGCATGGCTCCAGGCTCGTCTAAGACCAACATTTCGGGCCCCATGGCCAGGCTGCCAGCTAGGGTCAGGCGCTGCTGCTGACCGCCCGACATGCGTGTGGGGTCGCTGTCCGAGTGAGAAAGCAAGCCCACTTGCTCAAGGGCTGCGGGCACACTGGCGAGCATGGCCTGCCGGGGTGCCCCCAAATTTTCTGGACCGAAAGCCACGTCGTCCTGAACAACAGTGGTGACAATCTGGTCCTCGGGGTTTTGAAAGACCATGCCAATATGCTGCCGGGCCTGCCGATAGGCGTGCACGTCCACCCGCTGGCCCTGTCCCGAGTCCTTACTCGAACAGACTACCTGCCCTAGGAGCTCCACCTGCCCCCGGTCAGGTGCCACCGCGCCCGAGAGAATCCTGCCGAGCGTGGACTTGCCGGAGCCGTTGGCGCCCAGGATGCACAGGTGCTCGCCGGGGTAGACGGTCAGGCAGAGCTGGTCGAGTGCCCAAGTCTGCCCGCCGTCGTAGGAGAAGGAGATGTCGGCCAGCCGGGCGCTGGGCGCTGGCTTGCCTGCTTTATCTGCCGGGCTCGCTGTATTGGCCTGGCCTGCTGCCGAAGAAGGCGAAGGCTGGAAATGTTGCGACTGACTCATAAGTGCTACTGCGTCTACCTGATCTGCCTCACGTTACTTGTTAATTAAAGTCGAAATCGGCTTGTAAATCAGGAAGGTGACGACTCCGTGGATGACGAACTTCATCAGGTTGAAGGGCAAAAGAATGGGCACAATCATGGCTACGACCTTAGCCATGGACATGTGCGCGTAGAAAGGGGTGATAATCACATTGCACACGATGGCAGCAATGACGGCCAGGAGCGCGCCCACGATGATGCCGACCAGCGCGCCCTTGCGCGAGTGCATCTTGCGGTAGACCAGGGCTGCAGGCACGCTCAGGGCCAGGGCCACAATCATCGAAATCAGCGCGCCGAAGGGGTTCGTAAAGAGGTGGGGGAGGAAGCCGAGGATGGAGATAATTGCGGCCGCGGACGGGCCGAAAGCAAAGCCGCAGACCAGGACCACAATGCCCGAGGGGTCGTACTTGAGCCAGGGTGCCAGTGGGAAAATGGGGAAGGAGAGGAAGCTCAAGACCATGGTCAAGGCCACGAAGAGCGCGTAGACGGCGATGCGTTTGGTAGACCAGCGCCCCGAGCCGCCTGCGCCAGTCGAGTGGACGTCGGCAAAGCGGGAGCCTTTGGCCGAAGCGTTGGGGGTATGCGAAGACATGCTCATAGAGAGCCTCGTTTCTTCCATCCGGACTGTACCGTTGGCTCCGGCTTCTCACCGGAATCAGCCGCTTGCGCGGGTCGCGGGCTCCTGGACGCGCCAGATACCGCCAGTAAGGAATTGCACCTTCCCTGAAACATAGACACTTCCAACTTACCAGCCTGCCTATAGCCCGTCAATAGCCAATATGGGCCAGTTGCAGCAAAGGTCCGGCAAGCGGTCTGCACGTTCGATAAAAAAATAAAAAATGTTTGCAACTATATGCCGCTCTCCTGCGAATATAGCTATGTGAGTAAACGAGAGAGTAGCCCGGAGCAGCGGTGGATCAGGTCGATCCTCCTGTGGGGTTCTGAGCGCGCAGCTGAGCAGCTGGTGGGTGCCCACTACGACGGGCTACTCGCCTACATCAGCTCTCAGGTGGCAGACCGGCAGGAGGCGCAGAACTTGACTCAAGAGACTTTCATTGGCGCCCTGCGTTCGCTAGCTTCCTACGACCCAGCCAAGGCGGGCTTCCGCACTTGGCTCTACCGGATTGCCACCTACAAAATTATCGACTACTGGCGGCGGACTCCGCCACAGATGCTCTCCCTGAGCGCTCCGGAGCCAGGCGAGTCATCTGATAGCCAGGGGGATTGGCTCAATCTGGCCGACCCCAAGCAGGGCGACATGCTCCAGGGCGAGGTCAACCGCGACCTGCTGGAGCGAATCTTGCTGCAGGTGTCGGCTGCGGCTCCCCAGGCCCAGGAAGCCTTCCGCCTGCACCTCTACGGCTACAGTTTCGCGCAAATTGCCTCCATGACTGGCGAGAGCGAAAACACGGTGAAAGCCCGCTACTACCGACTGCTGGGCGAATTGAGAAAGGACTTCAGCGATGGCATCTGATCATTTTGATATGGGACCTATTCTGGCGGCCATCCGAGAGAGCGAAAAAGTTGATGCTGAGCCCATACCTGCTCAGGCTAATCAGGTCACACAACCTATGCAGGCCGAGCAATCCAGGCGGCAAGCGGCAGGGCCTACTGTTCAACTGTCGGCCCAGAACTCTGCTGGTCGGCAGGAGGCTATTGCCGCGATCGTGAGCAAGGGCCTGCCCAAGCGTCAAGGGCTGTGGGCCACACTCGTCGATATGTCCCGCAGTCTTGGCTTCAAGCACCTGCTCTTTGGGGTCTGGGATTGTGTCTTTCTGGGGCTAGTGGGTTCTGCCTTGGCCTGGCTGATTTTAGTCGTTCTGATCGAGCAGGACTTAGGAGTGAACTCGGTTGGACTTGTCAAAGCCAGTGCCATATCGATTTTCGTCTTGTCTCCAGCCACCTATCAGGCCATTTTGCTGCTGGTGCATTGGAAGGAGCGCAGCCTGCGAGTCTCCTACTTAACGGGGACCTCCCGTTGGTCCATCAGGCAGATTACTTCCGTCCGCATGTTGTGCTTCGGCCTAGTATCTATGGTGGGCTCGGCCCTAGTCTCCTGGATATTGGCCGCTGCGACCAGGGGAGCGCTCGACGGGCTCAAACTCCTCGGCATATCCTTCGCCTCCCTCTTCCTCTATGCCTGCTTGCAAGTCTGCCTAGACATGTTCGGGCGCTCGCGTCTGGCTCTCCTCCTGCCGACGGCCCTGTGGTTGGCGGTGGGAGTGGGGCTCTGGCTGGGGCGGACCTGGTCGGTGGCCTTCCTCCTGGGGCTGCCGGCGGCTCTGAGTCTGGGCGTGGGTGGGCTGGCTGCCTTGCTCTTCTTGGGTCTCCTGGGCTTCAAGTGTGCGGCCAATCCTGCCCTACAAGACTGGCTTTTCCATGGCCCGGCGAAGGTCGCGGCGGGTCTAGGAAGGGCTCTCTGATGGGCAAAGCCAGAGTGAATTGAATGATGTACCTACTGCTGTCAACCAGGTCCGCTGGCCTGACATGAATCCACGCTGTACCCATACCTATGAGCTATGAGAGAAGGAAACTTATGCTGCAACTTGAACACGTCTACAAGAGCTTCGGCTCCAAGACAGTAACCAACGATATGAATCTATCCTTCGGCCAGGGGGTCTACGGGCTCCTGGCTCCCAACGGGGCAGGCAAGTCCACGCTCATGAAAATGATGACCACGCTGCTCAAGCCCGACCGCGGTTCCATCACCTGGGACGGGGAGGACATCATCGCCCTGGACGAGGACTACCGGGCCATTTTGGGCTACTTGCCCCAAGATTTTGGCTACTATCCCTCCTACACGCCCCGGCAGTTCCTGGGCTATATCGCGGCCCTGCAAGGCCTGCCGAAAAAAGCCAGCCAGGAGCGGGTGATGAGCCTGCTGAAAACTGTGGGCTTGGAAGACGCGGCCAACAAGAAGATGAAGGCTCTCTCCGGCGGCATGGTGCAGCGGGTGGGGATTGCTCAGAGCCTCCTGAACGACCCCCAGCTCTTGATTTTGGACGAGCCGACCGCCGGGCTGGACCCCAAGGAGCGGGTGCGTTTCCGCAATATTATCCACGCCCTGGCCGCCGACCGCACGGTGATTTTGTCCACCCACATCGTCTCCGACCTGGAGACCATCGCCTCCCAGGTCATCATGATTAAGGACGGGAGCCTCTACAAGCAGGCTGATCCGGCAGGCCTGTGCGCTGACTACCAGGGGCATATCTTCGAGGTGCCCATGGACTTGCCGTTGGGCCCGGGCCAGCGTCTGCTCGACGAAGTGCAGGAGGGCGCCCAAACCCTCCAGCGCATCTATTCTGAGGAGCCCCTGCCCGGCTTCGAGCCCGTCCAGGCCAACCTGGAAGACGCCTTCCTCATGGTCTACGGAGGCTAACATGAGCCGCAAGCACAGTAAACAGGCGGGCTCCGGACACATCAAAGCTCGACCCGCCCTCCTTTTAAGCCACGAGCTGCGCAAGCTCCTAGCCTCGCCCCTCATCTGGGCAATTTTCCTCGGTATGGTGCTGGTGAATTTCGGCATTGTGGCCCTGACCACGAGCGATATTCGCGCCCCCTACAATCTCGCTTCCAAGGCCCAGCAATCCGCGGGGCACCGGGCCAGCTCCGAGCTCAAGCGGGCCGTGGACGCACAGCCCCAGAGTGACCAGCAGGAGCGGTTGAGCAAGGCCCTGGATGAGGCCCAAGACCCCTACAGCTCCTTTGATTCGGCCCGGCTCGGCCGCAATGCAGTCCGCGCGCTCCAGGGGGATCGCCACGAAAATCTGGGGCCTATCCAGCGCTCTATGGACTCCGATATGCAGGCCAAGTATGACCGCCTCGGCCAGCGGGCCCAGCACTTGTCCTCCACCGGCGCTGGCATGGACATCTACGCGGGCACCGCTACGGCCGACGCCCAGCATGAGCTCTTCGGCTCGCAGGGCCAGGCTGTGCTCTGGGAGTCCATCCTCCTGACCCTACTCATTATGGTGGTCCTCCTGGGCTACGAGCGCCAGCAGGGGGTGGAGCCGGTCATCGCCTCCACGCGCACGGGCCGTCATCTGATGCGCTGGAAGGTGCTGGCCGGTGTCGGTGCCTCCCTGCTGGCCTGCATCCTGCTCAACCTGGTCACGACCGGCATTTTCGCCGCCTTCGTTGACACCCGCGGAGTCTGGGGCTCGTCGGTCTCCTCCGGCTTCAACCAGCTGACCACTGCCTTCGGCACCGAGCCGTTCGTCACCTGGTTCGACTGCACGGTGGGCGGCTACTGGCTGGCCAGCATGGGCCTTGAGCTTCTGGCCGTGCTGGGCTTGGGCCTCCTGACCGCTGCCATTCACACCGCAGTCTCCTCAACTATGGCCGCCGCCGGCTTGAGCTTCTTGCTAGTGATTGCTGGCTACTTTATTGAGTTCTTCGCTGCCTCCAAGGGTTCTTGGGCCCTCTTCCACGCCTTCAGCCTGACCCCCGGCTACCTCATCCTCACCCAGGGCTCCTGGTTCACGGGCATGGGCCTGCAAGCGCTCTTCCCCTGGCAGGAGACCATCTCCAGCCTCATCGCCCTAGCCATAGGCACCATCCTTCTGGTCCTGGGCCTGCATTACTACCAACGAAAGGACCTGTCATGACCTGGAAAGTATTCACCGCGGAGGTCAAGGCCATCCTGCGCCCCTGGCCCACAATCATCACCGCCGTTCTGGCTCTGGGCACTATGTTCCTGCTCTCCCCGGTCATGGCCTCGACCATGGAGCCTTCTACTGCTCAGATGATTGAGCAGTACGGCCCTAAGGCCACGCCCGCCCTCATTTCGGGCAGCGAGCGGCATAACGCCAGTCTGGAGCAAGACTTCCAATCTGACCTGGCCAAACTTCAACCCCAGGCAGGTAAGGAAGGCGTCAAGGATTATCGCACCGCCAGGGCTTTTACCGACAAGATCCAGCAGCAGGTTTGGCAGGACGCCTCAGTGGCGGACAGCCCGGATGGCAAGCTGGCCGACCAGATCACAGGCCTCAAGAGCTACCAGGACCTCCTGTCTGGCCACCGGATAGTGGACAATTACCAGGGTTGCAACCGGCAGAGCCTGACGATTCGGGCCGCCGATCGGCTGGGATTGCTGCCGCGAGCCGACCGGCAGATGCACTACCAGTATCTGAGCGACCTGGACGCCGGTAAGAAATCCAATCCGCCCCAGTTGCCCGCGCAAGCCCAGCAGCGGGTGGAGGAGCTGGCAGGCCAGTGCCAGGCGGGCATGGGTCTCACCCGCCCCGACGACGTGTTCGACCTGACGCAAGCCTACCTGCGCATGGCCTTCTTCGTCGTCCTGCTGGCCACACTGGGCCTGTGCGCGCCGCTGCTGACCCGCAACCGGATGTGCCGGATGCGCCAGACCCAGTGGGTCACAAGAACTGGCCGCCGGGTGCAGGGCATCGAGATGGCCAGCGCCTGCTGTGTCTCCCTCCTGGTCACCCTAGCTGTCTATGGCTTCTCCATGATTTTGTGGCTGCCCAAGTTTTCGGCCTACCTGGACACGCCGGTCTTCGACGGCTCCTACCTGCCCTGGTTTGACTGGACCCTGGGCACTTACATACTGGTCTTCCTACTGACCAGCATCGCGCTCAACATGGGTTGCGCCCTGCTCATGGTCTGGGTATCGGCCCACTGCGGCTCCTATATCAGCCTGCTCCTGATCCTCGTTCCCTTCGTGGTTGTGGCCTTCATCTTGGAGGCGGAATGGCTCATGGTCTCGCCTTTCATTATCGGCAACGTGGTCAACAACCTCCTCCCCGTCAAAGGCATAGAAGGCTACATCGACCTAGCAGTCTTGGTTCTCGGCGCTCTCCTGTGCTGGGCCAGCGCCCACCGAATCAAGCACCAGCAGCTCGCCACAGCTTAGGCGTGGTTGTTGGTGTTGAAATCTTATGGAATAGGAAGCGTACGGTCGCTGCCAGGGGAGAGGTCTGATGGATACTGCAGTTGAACATGCCGTGCCCTTAATGCTCAGCGGAGTTTCCTACCACTATGAGGCTGACGGACCCGGTATTGACGACGTGAGTCTGAGCTGCTCGGAGGGCTCCTGGACCGCAGTCATGGGTCCTTCGGGTGCGGGTAAATCTACCCTGCTCTACTGCGCTTCTGGTCTGCTGCCAGTCTCAAGTGGCTCAGTATGCGTGGGTGGGCAAGAGCTGACGGCGATGAATGAGCAGAAACTCACCCGCCTGCGCAGGGACCATATTGGGTTTATTTTTCAAGATTACAACCTGGTTGAGGCCTTCTCCTGCCTACAAAATGTGATGCTTTCAGACTTGTTTGGGGGCAGACGAATCGAACTGAGTCAGGCCTTGGCGGCGCTGGCTCAGGTGGGATTGGAAGAGAGCGCCAACCTCTTTCCTGGGCACTTGTCTGGCGGCCAGCGGCAGCGGGTGGCTATCGCGCGGGCGCTGGCCGCTCAGCCAGACATGATTTTCGCTGATGAACCGACGGGTGCCTTGGACTCCAAAAGTAGCCGTATGGTGTTGACATCTTTGCGCGCGGTAGTCAACGAAGGGCGCGCGGTCCTTATGGTCACTCACGATCCCAGTGTGGCGGCGGAAGCTGACCGGGTTATCTTCGTGGAAGATGGGCGGGTGCGCTCTGTATTGCCCGGAGGAGACCCGCACATGATAGCGCAAGAACTCACGGCTCTGGCTCACAGTCCGGAAGAAGATCGGTTATGAGAAGTGGTGGGCAAGGGGTATCGGACACAGGGTCTGTGGTAGCACGCCTGCCCCTGTCCTCCCGGCATTTCAAGCGGCCGAGTAAGCGTTCCCTACTGGTGTCACTTTTCAAGTACCATCGTCGCTCGTACGCGATTATGAGTCTGGCCATGCTGGCGAGTTCGGCTCTTGTGGGCGCTCTGGCTCAGATTGTCCTTGCTGCTGCCTTCTGGGACGGCAGCCCGGGGCGTCAGCAGATGAGTGCCTATGAGAGCAATATGGCGGCTCAAAACTTTTCCTTTATGGTCTCGGCCGCTGCCCTTCCGCTGATTTCATGTGTGATTATTAGTATCTTTCTGATTCTGTCGTCGGTAGCCTTTCTGCTGGAGGAGCGCCGCCGCGAATACGCTCTCTTGC
The DNA here is from genome assembly GCA_033127725.1 of Bombiscardovia nodaiensis. Taxonomy (NCBI): domain Bacteria; kingdom Bacillati; phylum Actinomycetota; class Actinomycetes; order Bifidobacteriales; family Bifidobacteriaceae; genus Bombiscardovia; species Bombiscardovia nodaiensis. Next base: position 888,275 of record AP026798.1, read on the forward strand.
GCCTGTCTGGAGCCTCCACCAGGCGGGTGAGGCGGATGGCGGTGGGCGACCTGGTTGGCGGGCTGTTGAGTATTCCACTTATCTGGCTCGTCCTGCGTTTTTTGGAGTGGCTTTTTGCTCAAGACAGCGTGATCCGGCCGCATCCGCGCTGGTGGTGCACTCTAGCCTCTTGCGCCGGTGTCCTGCTCACTGGCCTGATTGGTGCCTGGCTGGCTTCCAAGCGTCTAGCGGCGGTCAGCCCACTGGAAGCCCTGGGCCCCTTGCAAACTCAGCAGGCCAAGCTCACTCTCTTCCGCATAGGACTCGCTCTGGTGGCCCTAGTCTTGGGATGCGCGCTGATGACTCCGCTGTGGACCATGAACGAGCTGGCTAGAGCCAGCCTCATTGGTTTGTGCTTGCTGACCGCTGCCGATGCCGCAGCCCCCTGGCTCTTGACCCGGCTGGGTGCCTTGATAGGTCTCCTCCTGCGAGCTTTCGGGCGCGGCCCAGGTTTGCTGGCTGCCCGGCGAGCAACGTTTGGCAGTCGAGCCACAACTGCCATCGCCCTTCCCGTCATGCTGATGCTGGTCATTGTCTTTTCTCTCCAGACGGTGATGCTCACCTTTACCAACACATACATCATCGCCCCGCTCAAGTCAGTGCGGGCAGATTTTGTAATCTCTGCCGATGCCTCGCAGGAGGCAACGGTGGGGGAGAAGTTGAGAAGGGCGGATACCTATATTTCAAGCGCGGAGACATACCGGCTCACAAACTGGGCTAGGCCTGACGGCGACACTACAGCGCAGGTGGCCGAGGCCAGTTTGGATCAGTTGCAGCAAGCCGGTGGGCCTCAGAGCACCTTACGATTCGTGCAGGGCTCGCCAGCTGACCTGGGCCGGGCCGGGTAGCGATGCAAACCCAAGGCAGCGGCGTCAAACTGGGCCAGCGCATCCAGCTAGCTGACCGGCATGACAAGATGCAGACCGTCACCGTTGTGGCTTCTTTTGCTAGCGAGCACTCGCCCTTCGAGCTCTATCTTTTGGGTCTGCCTGGAACTGTTGAGGGGTCGGGCGTAGATAAGCCGCAGCTGTCCACGTCGGTTGTTGCCCGGTCAGACCAAGTTGAGCACCTGGGCCGGGCTCTCAAAGGCTTGAGAGGCCAGCCTGGAACGAGTCTGTTGACCAAGGAAGAATTCATTCGTCAGCAGTCGCGCTCGCGCTCGCAAGAGATGGACAGTTTCTTGATCTTTATGCTGGCTTCCGCTGCGCTCGCAGGCATATTTTTACTGCAATCCTGCGCTATTGCAGTTCACGAGCGGCGGCGAGAAAATATTCGCCTAATGGCCTTGGGTATTTCGCGGCTGCAGCTGACCGCAGTCATGGCGCTTGAGGCTGCGCTTGACGTATTGAGTGCGCTGGTCGTGTCTGCCCTTATCCTGGTTGGAGTCCTCCTGCCGCAAGTGCTGGAACTGGCCCAGCTCAAGCTCCCCGCTGGCCTGGTAACGCTGCCATTCGGCTCTTTTGCTGCTGTCAGTGTCGGCCTGCTCCTTCTAGCGGCGGTCTCCTCTGGCATCTTTACCCACATCAGCCTACGCCGTCAGCCTTCCGTCGCTGCATGAACCTGCGATACCGCTGCTTGCGAAGAAGTCGGTGCAATACTTTTCGCCTTGTCTGTGGAGGTGAGATTGGTATGATAGAGGGTAAGAGTTTGGCGGGCGATGGGGTAGGAGGATACTGTGGAGAGTGGGGAGCGCAGGCGGCGTTTGATGAGCGCGGCTGGGGCTATTCATTCTGCACGCATGGAGGGCGGAGATGTGAGCCCGCAGTTCTACCGCGATGCCCAAGACTTCATCGACGGCCGCATCGATTCGCACACTCTAGTCAGCATCACTCGCGCCCGCTACGGTCTGGAGTAGGCGAGGCGTGCCTGTCTAAGGTAAAAGAGTTTGGGGCTTCACCCGCATACGAGTGAAGCCCCAAACTGCTTTAGGCGGAGATGGTGGCGTGCTTGCCTGGGTGCTGGCGTCTGTGACTGAGCTGGTAGCCTGCGTAGGTGAGGGCAGACAGCGTGGTCAGGCCCAGCAGGGTGCCGCCAGTCAGGCGGTGAAGGGGGATGGCCCCGGCCTTGGGGAGGGTGAGAAAATCGTTGTATGTGTATGGGAGCGGGTAATCGGATTGGGCCGTGCCGTCTAAGGTCCAATGGATGTTTGCGGTGACTTGGCCAGAGCTGTGAGCGGGGGCGGACACGTTCCAAGTGCTGCTGCCAGCGTCCCAGACAGGTGCAGGCGCGGCTTCGGTCTGGTCGAACTTGATGCCCGTTACTGTGATCTCGTGCTTTTTGCCAACTCTCACTGGTGTGGATCTACTGGCAGTATTACCGGTACCAAGCTCACCTGCACCATTGTCGCCCCATGCGTAGATGGTGCTGTCATTCCCGAGTGCAAGAGCGTGGGCATATCCTGCGCTTATAGCAGTGATGTCTGTACCGGAAGGTATGTCTCCAGAGATTATCTTTCCAGGTGTATTCCTGCCAAGCGTGGTGCCATTACCAAGCACGCCTCGCCAGTTATCTCCCCACATGTAGACAGCATGGTCATCGGTAAGTGCCATAGTGTAGCCTGGTCCTGTCTTAAGGGTGGTGATGTATGTGCCTGGTGTAATTTCGCCCGGGAGGATTTTGACTGGTGTATTTTTATTAGTGTTACTGCCGTCGCCGAGCTGCCCTGAGTAATTGTTTCCCCATGCATAGACGGTGTGATCGTTGGCTATTGCTAGGTTGAAATCCCCATTACCCGTGTTAAGGGTGGTGATGTATGTGCCTGGTGTAATTTCGCCCGGGAGGATTTTAACTGGTGTACTTTTATTAGTGTTACTGCCGTCGCCGAGCTGCCCGTAATTGTTGAGTCCCCACGAATAAAGTGCGTGATTACTGCCAAGCGCTATGCTGTGCTGGTATCCCGCAATTATAGCAGTAATATATGTGCCAGCTGCGATGGCCCCCTCTTTAACTTTGACGGGCACATATTTATTAGTGAGACTGTCATCGCCGAGCTGCCCATATAGGTTTTGTCCCCAAGCGTAGAGCCCTCCGTCATTACTGAGAGCCAAAATGAAATTGCCGCCCGCACTTATGGTGGTTATGTATGTGCCTCGTGTGATAGCGCCAATACTGGCTTTGATCGGCACATTACTTTGAAGATAACCCTCGCCATTGGCCAGCTGCCCGTGGACACCGTCTCCCCAAGTGTAAACGTTCCCATCGGTAGCCAGCGCTATTGCGCTATCATGGCCTGCGCCGACCTCAATGAAGTGAATACCCTTGGGTGCACGAACACGTACTGGAGTGGTACTGTAGCTACTGATTCCAACGGGTGTGACGCCATCCCCGAGTTGCCCGTAGATGTTGGTTCCCCACGCATAGGTGTTGCCGTCGTTGCCTATAGCTAGACTGAGCTGTCCTCCTCCACTGATTTGGGTGTACTTGACGCCCTCTGGAGGTTCCGGTGGCGTGATACGAACGGTGTTTCCTCCGCTGACGGGTCCTTTATTAGGGTTGAGTTTGAATTGATTTGGTCTCCACTTGGCGGTGAGTGTCATATTGCTAGAGACCGGTGTGTTGAAATCCCAGCGATCACCGCTGGCGGTAAACCACCCCTTGAATTCGTGTCCAGCCCAAGTAGGCGTGGGATCGGGGCTATCGATAAGGCCTCCCGTCATTGGGTATTGATTGTCGGGTGCTGTACCTGGGGCCCCTGCAAGATCGAATTGAACAGTTTGCGTGGTTTTGTATTCGTAGTGGAGTGTAAGGCTACCAGTTTGGACATTGGGAAAAACTTTGTTGGACGTGTCAATACCGTCGATGCTGTAGCTGACTGCAACGTCGACTAATCCGACGGGATGTTGAGGCACTTGCAGGTTCCAAGCTCTAGTGTTGGTATTCTCTGTTTTTTGGTTGACCGGTGAGCTGCCGAAACTGACAGCGGTGATGGTGTACTGCCAGCGAATAATAGGGGGAATGGCCTGGTAGGGTGACAAATGCGGCCCACCGTCGAAGAGGACGCACTTGCCCCATCCGTAGACAGTGTTATCGCTGGCGAGACCAGCTGTTTGGTCTCCGCCTAATGATGCTGAGATAGCGGTGAAATGCGTGCCTGCGGTGAGGGTGGTGTTACTGGTTTTTACTGGCGACATTCTGTCGTATCTGGTGCCGTCACCGAGTTGTCCGTTGTCGTTGAGACCCCACCCGTAGACGGTGTTATCGTTGCCGATTGCTACGGAGTGATAGCGTCCTGCGGAAATGGCGGTGATGTAAGTATTGGGAACCATAGCGGCACGGAGTACTTTGGTTGGAGTAGACTTGTTCGCTCTGTTACCGGTGCCGAGTGAGTAGAAAGTGTTGCTTCCCCATCCATATACGGTGTGGTCGCTGCCGATTGCTAGGGAATGCCAGCCTCCTGCGGAGATAGCGATGATGGTGCTGCCGGGTGTCATTTCTCCGGGTAGGACTTTAACTGGGGTGAGTTTGTCGACAGTTGTGCCGTCACCGACTTGGCCCATGTCGTTGCGCCCCCAGGCGTAAGCGGTGCCGGTGCTGCTCAGGGCCATGGCGTGGTCAGTGCCGGCGCTAATGCTGGTAATTTGTGTGCCGCTTGGGATGGCTCCTGGCAGAATTCTGACTGGGGTGGTGCTGCCTGCTGTGGCGGAACCATTGGCTAAGCGGCCTCGGAAGTTAGCGCCCCACATGTAGATGGCGTTGTCGCTGGTGAGAACCATGGAGTAGTAAAAACCTGCGCACACTTGCACAGGGCGAGCGCTTGTTCCTAGGCTTATTTTCGTGGGAACGAGCCTATTGGTTTTGGTGCCGTCGCCGATTTGTCCCTCGCTGTTGTCACCCCAAGCGTAGACATTGCCGTCGCTGCCAATGGCCATGGAGTTGCCGCCCGAAGAGCCTCCTCCTGCGCTGATTTGGGTGAAATGCACGCCTGCTGGATTGGTTATGTGGATAGGTTCATAGCGCGTAACAGTGGTGCCGTCGCCGACTTCGCCTGTGTAGTTGGCGCCCCAGCCATAGGTCTCTCCGTCATCGGTGAGAGCGAGAACATGGCTTGTACCTGCGCTGATTTTGACAAATTTTGCGTTGGTCGCTGGCGGTGCTTTGGGGGGAGTGATGGTGGCCAGGTTATCTTGGTTGGCGGGGCCTTTGGTGGGGTTGAGGGTGAATCCGTTTACTGTTTCGGAGGTGTAGTCAATAGAGCGTAAGAGGGGGTTTGTGTTGCCTTGCGGTGTTGGGCCAGCGGTGGCCGACTTGGCTAGGCTAAGTCCCCCCCCCCAGGACAATGAGAGTAAGTGCGAGCAATGTTGCACTGGTTGCACGAAAACTGCGCATTGGTGAAAGCTCCTCAACCAAAATGTTAAGCGTAAGCTACGGCCCACCGCCGTACTTTGCTGGATTCCCTTTACCGTCCGGACCAGGTCCCCCAACCCTTAAGTCCACGAACACAAACTTCACACAAGTATAGCAGCAGGGGGGTGTTGCAATGTTCCAGCGGCTACGTTGACCTTGCACACACTTGCAAACTCGACAGACATATAGGACCTGTACCATCGCGCCTTACTGTATTTCAAAGCGACGGATGAATGGGACGAGCAGTCTGTTTCTGGGTGTGTGCCAGGCGGGCTGCTGCCGGGAGCGGAAAAGTTGCGGGGCGGTGCCACAATGGGGGGTATGGGAAAAAGCTTGAATAAGGCGGCCATGGTTGTCGTCACTTATAAGCGCCAGGAACTGCTGGCGGGATTGTTTGATTCGATTCTGCAGCTCACGCAAGCGCCCTGGCGGATTGTGGTAGTGGACAACGAGAACTCGGCCGACACGCAGGCTATGGTTCAGCAGTTTTCTGAGCGCGTGACCGGGCGCTGGGGCAAGACCATTATCGACGGCTCCGGCCAGCAGGAGCGCGTGGTGTACTGCCCGCAGGATCACAACAGCGGGGGAGCGGGCGGCTTCTCGGCAGGAGTAAAGAAGGCCTACGACCTGGGTGCCAACTGGTTCTGGGTCATGGACGACGACGTGGCCGTGGAGCCTAAGGGCTTGGACCTGCTGACCAAGTGGACCGACCGCTACCAGGTGATTCAGGGCTCGCGCCTGGACTACGACGGCGGCCCCTTCTACTGGCAGTACCATTTCCTGACTTCGCTGGGCATACCAGACCCCATCGCGCCTTCAGCTTTCGGGCCTTCGGGGCGCAAGACCATGAATACCATGTGCTTCGAGGGCGCCTTCTTCTCCCGGCAGATTGTGGAGAAAATCGGCCTGCCCGACCCGCGCTTCTTCATCTACTGGGACGACACCATCTACGGTTATTTGGCTTCCAAGGTGACGCAGCCGGTCATCGTCTCCGACGTGGTCATGCGCCGCACCCGCGAGATCGGCAACTGGGATATTGCCGGCCTGCGCCAGCTCAACTCCACGTCCGACATGAACCGCTACCACATTATGCGCAACCGCGGCTACATGGCCCGCTACTTCATGGTCCACGGCGACTACCGGCCAGCCCTCTTCGCTCTGGGCACCCTGGCCACCGCCGCCAAGGAGCTGATTCGCCTGGTAGCCGTGGACCGCAAGCACATCTTCTCTGGCATCCCTCAGCTCTTCCGGGGCTGGGTGGACTCCCGCCAGCTCATGCACGACCCAGCTTGGAAGCCCATGCAGCCGCTTAAGTGAGCCCAGCAGCTGTATTTGGCCTGTATGCAGAACGCTCTGGTTGACTACCTACCTACTTGGAGGGCAGCAACCAGAGCGTTCTGCATGTCGCGCAATACTTATGCCTTTGAGTCGAGGGTACGCGAGGGTCGCGCGAGGGGGAGCTCAGGCCAGCCCGCGCTCAAAGTACTCAGTGGAGGCAATCGGTCCGTCGACGCTAAAGGAACCCGCTTCGTAGACCAGGCGCGTCACTGAGTTGTTGTGGAAGGCAGGCATGGGCACATGCTCGCGCTGGAGGGTGAGTAGGAAGAGCTCAATGGCCGAGCCCGAGCTGACGACCAGTACATTGCCGCCGCCATCGCAGGAAGTCTGCACGCCAATCTCTTGCAGGGCCTTCTTCATGCGCTGGGCCACCTGCTGACTGCTCTCGGCCCGGTCTTTCAAGTCCAGCAGGGTGTGAAGGGCGTTATCTTGGTCAAGCTCGCAAATCCTGTCTTGCAGCTGGGCCACGGCATCCCAGCCCAACTCGTCGTGGACTTGGGCCAGGCGGGAGAAGTGGTTGCCGCCGAAGAGGGAGCCCATGAGTTCGGCGGACACATAACCCTCGTAGGATCCAAAGTTGGCTTCGCGCAGGTCTGGGTTAATCTGGACCTCCACCTGCTCGTTGCCAGAGTAGTCCAGGGCGTTACGGGCCGTCTGGTACTGTCGGGTTAAGCTGCCAGCGTAGGCCGCAGTGAAGTGGATGCCCTTGAGTCCGCGCCCGAGCTGCTTGGTGCCTTCTACGCCCTGCTGAGTCAGGGGAAAATCGGACCAGCCCTGCATAAGGTGCATGACGTTGGCCGTGGTTTCGCCGTGGCGGGTCAGGTAGATCGTAACTGGTGAAATATTGTCATTGCGTTCTGTCATATGGCCATTTTCTCCTTTTGCGGCGACGAATGCAAAAGTCCGACGTGCATCTTGACCTCCTGGTGCGGTACAATGCGTATCGTACCGGTTCGATACTCTGAGCTAAGCAAAGGAGCAGTAGATGATTGAGACAGCCCAGGCGTTCGGTGTAGACATTGGTGGCTCAGGCATTAAAGCTGCCCCCGTAGATTTGGTCGCCGGAGATTTTGCCGAGCCGCGTAAGAAAATTTTGACGCCAGAGCACTCCACACCTGAAGCGGTAGGCAAGGTTGTGCACCAGCTACTAGACATGTTCGAGGTGCCAGACAGTGTGCCCGTCGGAGTCGCTTTCCCTGCCCCTGTGCGCCCGGGGCATCCCATTGAATTCATTGCCAACCTGGATCAGGCTTGGGTGGGGCAAGATGTGTGGCAGGTGCTCTCACAGGCTTGCGGACGGCCAGTTTCCGTGGTCAACGACGCCGACGCGGCGGGCCTGGCGGAAGTGCGCTACGGTGCGGCCAAAGGGCAAGACGGCCTGGTCATAGCAACCACGCTGGGCACGGGCATCGGTTCCGCCATTATTTACAATGGCGAGTTGGTCCCTAATTCCGAGCTCGGGCATTTGATACTCGACGGCAAGGATGCTGAGCGTTACGCGGCCTCCTCGGTGCGCGACCGCAAGAAGCTCTCCTACAAAAAGTGGGCCAAGCGCTTAACCAAGTACTACGCCATGCTTGAAAGATATTTCAGCCCAGATATGTTCGTGGTAGGCGGCGGTGTGAGCCGTTTGAGCGAGAAGTTCCTGCCCTATATTGAGGTGAAAACCCCGATTGTGCCTGCTGCCCTGCGCAACCAGGCTGGAATTGTGGGCGCGGCCTATTACGCCTCCTACATTGACCAGAAAGTTGAGCCAAAACTGAATCCGGTCGCCCGGTAGAGGCAAGCTAAAAGCGTCAATAGGGCGGCTGGCAGCGGGAGATGAGTGAAGATGCAGTTTTCGGATCGGACGGGTTCTCGGGCCTTGAACCCCATCGCTCAGGCCCAGGAAGAGGCCCGGCGAGTCGGCCGCAAGCCCATCTCCCTGAACGATTCGAACCCCACCCGCCACGGGCTGGGGCTGCCAGAGCTGGGAGTTTATGCTGCTGAGCCCAGAGGACCCTTACAGGCCCGGCAGGCGCTGGCAGAGTTTTTGAGCACAGACGGCAGCAGTGTTGACCCAGATGACCTCTACCTCTTGAGTTCTACCTCTCAGGCATACTCCTGGCTCATTAAACTCATGTGTAACCCCTCGGACATCGTTTTGGAACCCCGGCCCGGTTACCCCCTTATCGAGTCCATAGCCCAGCTCGAGTGCGCCCAGGTGCGCTCCTACCAGCTCCACTACGACGGATCGTGGACCCTTGACCTGGCGCAAATTCGCTCCATTCTTGAAGGGCCTCAAGGCGAGCGGGTGCGTCTGCTGGTGCTGATTAACCCCAACAACCCCACCGGCTCCTACATTCACCCCGGCGAGCGCGAGCAGCTGCTGGACTTGTGCCGGGAGCATGACCTGGCCATTATTGCCGACGAGGTCTTCTTTGACTACCCGCTTGAGCCCTTGCCTGGCCGGAAGCGGCTATCTGGCGAGAGCAGGGTTCTCACCTTTGCCCTGGATGGCTTCTCAAAAATGCTGGCAGCCCCGCAGGCGAAAGTCGGCTGGATTCGAGTCTCTGGGCCAGGCGAATCCGTACAAGAGGCTAAGAGTCGGCTCGATCTCATTGCCGACGACTACCTGCCCATGAGCCAGCTGATTGCCCAGCAGATACCGGAGCTTTTAGCCGCCGTGCCAGCGCAGACAGCCAAGGTGGGGGCCCGCTGCCAGAGCAATTTGCGGGTACTGACCCAGGCGCTGGCGGCCCAGGGCTGCCCGGTCTCCCTGCTGAGGCCGGAGGGCGGGTGGAACGTGCTCCTGCGCTTTCCGTCGGTCATTGACGAAAACGAGCTCGTGGAGCGGCTGATTCGCCAGTATGGTTACACCGGCCAGCCCGGCTACTTCTTCGACATGACCTCCAACGGCTATATGGCGCTCTCCCTCCTGCCAGAGCCCGTTGCCTTCAAGGCTGGTCTGGATGCCTTCTTGGCCGCTGTGGACTCTTTCCTGGGCGCACAATAGGATACTTTTGCCTTGTTTGAGCACCCAGGTGCCTGCGAGCCAGGAGCGTTTGGCCAGCTCCTACAGAATCGTAAACCAGGCTTGCATGTGTCTAAATACATCCTCTGTCTTGAGCTGCATGAGGCTGGTCTCTAGGGCCATTGCCAGCGTAGCCAAGAGTGCCAGGAGAAGTATGCAGCGCAGGACCAGTAGGCGCTTGCTCTCGTGCCCATATTTCCCCTGGCCAATGGCGTTCGGTGACTGTCGAGCCAAGTTTTGCTCTGTGCTCTCACCGGCAGCGGCGGCTAGAGGCAAGGCGGCAGCGATAGCGACCAGCCAGGAGAAGTCGAGCAAGTAGCGGGCATCAAAACCGGCGATATAGCTCGTGAATAGTAGCAGGACAGAGGCGAGGGCCAAAAAACTAGCCAGGAGAGGCAGGCTATGTGCCCGCCGCAAGAGCTGCCGCACGCGCGGTAGGACGAGCAGAAGGAAAGCCAAGGTCAGCACGGGGGCCAGCACGAACAGTCCTCCTAATCCTGGCTCCGTATACTGCCAGACTGGCAGGGGGGCTGGAGAGTTCTGCAGGTAGGGGAAGGCAGCCGACCGAGTCAGAGGCAGGAAGAGGTAGTAAAAAAGCAAGTAGGCAATGTTGATTTTGGGCGGCTTGTAAGTGTTTAAGTTCACAACGGTAATTTGGTAGGTGTTCCCAAAGTCCCAGGGCGAACCGAACCGCCAGGCGTTGTAGGCCAGGAGTGGGGCGATTACGGGCACAAGGGGGAGCGTGGCGGCCAGAAGGATAGCCAGCGAACGCCTGCGGTTGAAAGGCTCGTAGGGGCCCGACTGCTTGGCTGTTGCAGGCTGCGGGGAGGTGGAAACTGGCTCTCTTGCAGATTCTGCAAGCCTTTTGGACTTTGTGGGCGCTTTCGTTCGTTGCTTGGTCCAGGAGTTCCAGATGGCTTTGAGCTCGTCAGCGAAGATGGGGAAGGCCAAAAGGCCCGCTGCAATGAAGGTCTGCCGACAGCCGAGGGTAGCGGCTATAGCCAGCGAACCAGCGGCCAGGCGGGGCAGGGAAAGGTAGACTTGCGCGGGAGCAAGCGGCTGTTTTTCGTCCCTGGCATCGGCTTGAGTCCAGAGGCGAGAAGTCTTGCCAGTGCCCGTCCGCACCCGCCGGGCCCCCAACCAAAACCACAGGCCCAAGCTCGCCAGCAGGAGGGAAGCGTTGAAGGGGACCGTGTAGAAGTTGTTGCGGAAGTACAGGTAGACCACCTGAGAGCCAGTCAGGAAAGCGAGCACGGCTAGAATGGCGGCCCCCAGGCTGGCCTTGGGTAGAAAGCGGCGGAGCAGGCGGATGATCAGCAGGCTGCAGGTCAGGGTAAAACCTGCCGCCAGGAGCGCGCAGGCCGCAGGAGTGGGCAGCATGAGCCCGCCCGGTACGAACAGTGAGGTGAGTAGGCGGTAGGGAGCGAAGATAAGGAGGGCTGGCAGGGGGCCAAAATAAGAGTACCAATGGCCCTGATAGAACACATGATCCCAAAAAATGGGACCTTTGTCGGCAGCCAGCAGGCGCTCGCGGGCGTACACGTCGTAAGGATTGGGGCTCTGGGCGAACTCTGTGGACACGGGCAGGTCCAGCCAGGGGTGTCCAGATAGGAAGGCATCGGCCAGGTGGCCATATTGGTTGAAATCGTAGGTGTAGGCGCCTGGCTGATGGTAGGTTCTTACCGTGAAACCGGGTATTTGGACGGCTATGGCGCAAGCGGCCCAAACACCCACCAGGGCCATGGCCAACCAGAAGAGGGCCCGCTGGCCCCGGCTTTGAGTGTCCAGCCTGACCCGCCAGAGCGGCGAACGAGGGCCAAGGGCAATGACCAGAGCGGCCAGGAGTGCCATTAGAGCCAGGCGGACTGGGTTGAACCGGAGGGGGATGACCGGACTGCTGTCCAGACCCTGAATGGCCACAACAGCCTTGCGTTCTTCGCTAATCCACAGCCTAGCCGTGCTTGCGCTGGTGATTCGACTGCGATTTTTGGCGTAGAGGGAGCCGTCTATTGCGGGATTGACGATGGTAGAACCGGCTTGAATCCAAGGCTTACCAGGCTGTTCTCGTAGGTCTAAGCGCACATGAACGGACCAAACCGCATGCTTGGCCTCGTCCTTGCCCAGCTGGGCAAGTCCGCCGTCCGGCCCCTTGGCCGCCAGTACCTGTACGTATGGCAAGCTGCCCTGGGCCGGCACTTCTAAGTAGGCCTGCGTGGGGTCGCTGACTATGAGCGCGCCGCTCTCCAACCTGACCAGCCCCTTACCCAGCCTTGTCGGAGGCTGTGCGCTGCTGGCTTGAGTCTGGCTGTTGGTGAGCGTGCGCCAGTGGGGAAGGTTGAACAGGCAACATTCGATGAGCACTATCAACACTAAGGCGATAGGAGCCCACTTGGCCCACGCGGGCAGGGGGCGACGTATAGATATAGCTTTGAACACCCCTTTATTCTATAAGCTGTATGTCTGGATTGGCGGGGAGAATGGAGACATGTCGACACTTAAGGCAAATGCAGGCTCAATGGCTGGCTTCGGGCGCAGGCTCATCAAGCACTTACGCAGTGCGGTTGAGTCGGGCCTCTACGGCCATAAGCAAGGGCAGGAAGGCCAGTCGTCAGACGACGCTGTTCAAGAAGCTGCACAGGCCGCCCAGATGAGCGGACAAGAGGTGACCTCCGAGCAGATGGGCCAATTCCTGCGAGAAAACAGCCAGACCCTCCATGCGGTCGACAAGCGCAAAACTTTCCCTGGCTTACCCGGAGTGCCCGAGGGTATGACCCTAGGCTGGGTGCAGCATTCCAATTCGCGTGGCGCCCAGTTTGCCCTGGGAGTCTTCCTGAGCAAAACCCTCTTCACCCAGCTTGCCGTGGCCGATAGCCAGGGGCGTGTCTTTGTGGGTGGCGAGAGAGATATGGACACGCAGGGCCTGGAGCCGGTTTTTATGTTCGGCAAAGAGCGTAATGTACTGCTGCCTTTCGGCCGCCGCTTTGGCAAAGATGTAGCGCCTGGGCAGGTACCGAAGGTAGAAGCCATTTTGGGGGGCATTATTGGGCAGGATCCGGCAGGTCACATGTGCTGGCTGGCCTCCTGGCTCAAGCGAGACAACCGCTACACGCTCGAGCAGCTGCGTCCCGTTCTTCCGCCAAGTATGCGCTATGACCTGGAGTACCGGGATGCCATTGCTATCTCCTTCTTTGCGGCTTATATGCTGCCGCGCATAGGGGATATACTCACGGGTTTTGGAGCGGGCAACATTTTCCGCAGGCTCAACCGGGAGGCCCCTATGGGGGCAATCCGTCGCAGCGTGCAAGACACCCTGGAAGCTCACGCGCAAGGCCTGCGTACTTCGGGGCTAGAGGACTACTTCAGTGATTTAATGAAAGAGGCGGGAGCGCTCAAGCCTACTCCTGGGCTAGAAGCGGTCCATGGGGCAGAGCCTATGCACCTGTATGCCTCCTCTTACTCGGGCGCGTATATGTTCTCTTGGAACAACGGTATGGAGTTGTCTGCTGCCCTCCAAGCCCTGCGTATTGAAGGCAATCTAAACCGATTTGCACAGGTGTCCACCTGGCTGGAACGCAACGCCCGCATCGGTGCCTATCCGATTGAAGATACGGTCACCCGCGTGCAGGCCGCAGAGTTGGACCAGGCATTACTCAACAATCCGGCCATTGCTGCCTTGCACATGGAGGAGGATTTGCCCGACGACTTCGATCCAGTGACCAGCGATGGACGCCAGGCTGCCACCATGCTGGTGAGCAAAGCCGAGCAAGTAGCTGCTGAAATAGCTAGTGAGCATCCTGATCCTGTCCAAGCCAGGGCTAGGGCTGGACATGCCAATAGGGGAGCCCAGGGTTCTGAGTGGGTCTACCGGCAGGCCTTCGCGCGTTTGCTGCGCAGTCTGCGCCTACCCTTCCGCTTCGACGTGGAATTCCGTTCGAACCTGGGTCAAGGGCAAGTAGCTATCGCTTTTACCTCCGCCGGTCGTTCCATGATGCCTTCCTCGCGCTTTGCTAGCAGCCGCAAGGGCTGGGTGGACTTGAGCGATGCCGAGCGCTCCCGTATGAGCGCTGACTACAACCTGCGCGTGGGTCTCATGATGGCTGCCCTGGCCTTTGGTGCCGATCCGAAAGTCGCGCAAGTCTCCCTACATATCGATTCTCTGGGGCTTGAGGAAGCGCTCGCCCAGCAAGACAGCGCCATTGCGCAGATGATGACGCAGGCTCTGGCCGCTTTTGAGCAGGCTCGAACGGGCAGTACGGCGGTCACTGGTTCCAAGGGCGACCCCAAGGACGGCGATATTCACGGCGACCCGAACCACATGATTGCCCGCGAGCAAGCGGCCGGTTCAAGCCAGCAGCTGGAGCATCCGTCGGCCCCAACGTCCTCCGCCCAAGCGGGCGAGGAGGAAGGCCAGGAAGACGACGAAGCCTCGCTCAACCAGGAGTTTGCCGACCTCATGCAAGGCGTGGATTTGGATGCTATGGCTTTCGCAGCGCCAAGCGACCCCCAGGTGGAGTCCAGCGACGACTTTGGTCAGACAGAGGGCGATGACCCGACCGGTGAGGGCGAATCTGAGGGGGGTCGCTCCGATCCTTTGGCTGCCCTGCGGCGCAACCCTACGGTTCGTAATCTAGTGACCGTGACCTTTACTCGAGAGCTCTTCCTTGCGCACCTGCGCCAGCAAGGTTTGAAGAACCCCCAGGACTTTTACCGCTTCTTTGAGGCGACGATGGACGTGGATGCTGCTGGTGGCTTGGAGCCAGTGAATGCTGAGTTCGACATGCGCGATGAACGGTTCGCGCCCCGCGGCTCCCAAGATGAGCCCGAGTTGGAGGACCGGGCATTCGACCCGCCCACGTCCAAGATTTTAGGTGCTGAGCGTGTCTGCAACCTCTCTATCCAGAGGGCCGACGTGTTGGAACAGTCCCTCTCGCAGTTCCGCCAGCTCGCTAGCGAAAGCCAGTCTAGCTCTGCGGAGAAAGCCCACCGGGCTATGGGTGTGATTGAGAGCATCGGCGACCCAGAGCTGGCCCAGCACGCCTCAGAAGTGACCCGGGCCCTCATCGACGACCAGCCGGTGCCAGATCTGTCCTTCAACCTCTCCGAGAACTTGGACCAGGAGCGGCTGAAAGCGCGTGACCTGCTCTTCTCTGGCAATGTCAGCGGCGCCCTGGAGGCCGAAGAGGGTGTGACAGCTCAGCTCGACACGCTCTTCAACCAGCAAGCTGACCAGGGCAGTGTACCGCGCTTCTTCAACTCATATGCCGAGCGCGTGGTCTACAACCGCCTCTTCGCCACCCCCGGCGAACGGACCCTGCTCATCCCCGACAACCTCTTCTACGCGCATCTGGAGATGGCCGACATCTACACCCAGTTCAAGCAGACCCCGAAGGCTCTGAAACACTTGAACACGATGGTTTCCTACGCTCCGGCTTATTCGCTTTCCCACCTGAAACTGGCCGTGCAGCTGGCCCGGGGTGAGGACTGGAATGGTGCCCGGGCAGCCACCTTAAACGCCTTGCAGGTGGCCCTGGATCGTTCAGATGCGGCTTTTGCATACTACCGCTTTGCCTATGCGGCCTGGATGCGAGACGAATTTGCGGTGGCTGCGGCTGCCTACATCATGGCCGAGCACATCAGCCCCGGGCGCATATCGGACTTGAGTGGTGAGCTAGAGGAGCTGACGGCCCGAGCTGACTCCCAGTGCATTCCCGTGCCCAGGGACTACGATGATGCGCGCATGCTCTTACAGGAGGAGGGGCTGCCGGTATGGCCCCACACAAAGGTGGCCGATATTGTCCGCCAGGCGGCCCGGGTGTGCGTGGATGCCGGTCTGTTTGTGCCGGCTCGCACCTTGTCGGTGGCCGCGGCACGCATGAATGACGATGAGAGCGACGGTTTGGATATGGTAGAGGTGCAGTTCTTGCAGTCGTTAAATGCTTGAAACTTCTAGGAGGAGAGTTGACGAACGTGCACAGTAGCCAAGCCCGTATTGGTTCCGAGGAATGGATTACATCACTGACACCCGATGACGCTGATGCTATGAAATTGGAACAGGTTGATGTAGCTTCTCTGAGTGCCGCGCAAGCTCAGCGCCTGTGGGCCCGGCTAGCTTCCTGGGTGGAGTCCGACCAGATTGCCTACTATATCAACGATTCGCCGGTCTCCTCGGATGCTGCTTACGACGCGAGAATGCGCTGCCTGCAGGAGTTGGAACGAGAGTTTCCATCGCTGGACACGCCCCAGTCGCCCACGCACCGGGTGGGAGGCAGTTTCTCCAACGATTTTACTTCGGTGCGTCACCCCACGCAGATGATGAGCCTGGACGACGTGTTCTCCATTGAGGAGCTGCGCGATTGGTACCAGGGGATTGTGGACGATCTCAACTGGCCCAAGGGCAAGCCGCTGCCCATGACTTCGGAAGTTAAGATTGACGGCCTGGCCCTGAACCTGATCTACCGCAATGGCGTGCTCGTTCAAGGGCTGACCCGAGGAGATGGGGTCACTGGCGAAGACATTACGCTCAATGTGCGCACTATAGGCTCTATTCCGCAAAATCTTGGGGAACGGCTGCCGACATTCCCGACTTCGTGGAGATACGCGGCGAAGTGTTCATGCGCTTCAAGGACTTCGACGAACTCAACAAGGCCCAGGAAGCTCAGGGCAAGGCGCCGTTTGCTAATCCCCGCAACGCAGCGGCTGGTTCCTTACGGCAGAAGGATCCGCACGTTACAGCCCAGCGCTCCTTGAGCTTCTACGCCCACGGCATCGGCCGCCTTGACTGGGGCAGTGACCACCCCGAGGGCACGCATGACGACGTGATTGATCAGTCTCAGGCCTACGACCTCTACAAAAAGTGGGGGATTCCGGTCTCGCCCCACAACCGCAAGGTAGACTCCTTCGACCAAATTCTGGAGATGATCGACTACTATGGCAAGCACCGGGGCGACATTGAGCACGCCCTGGATGGCATCGTGGTCAAAGTAGAAGACATCGCCCTCCAACGGCGTTTGGGTGCTACTTCTCGGGCCCCCCGCTGGGCCATCGCCTACAAGTACCCTCCCGAGGAGGTCAACACCGAGCTCTTGGACATCACGGTCCAGGTGGGACGGACCGGGCGCATTACGCCAGTAGCCATCTTGAAACCGGTCTATGTGGCTGGTTCCACGGTCTCGCGCTCTACCCTGCACAACCCCTCCGAAGTCAAGCGCAAGGGCGTGCTCATCGGTGACACGGTGGTGGTGCGCAAGGCTGGCGATGTGATTCCTGAGCTGGTGGGGCCCGTCTTGGAGCGGCGCAAGGGGCGCGAAGACCGCCTGCACGAATTTGTGATGCCCGAGTACTGCCCCTCCTGCGGCACCAAGCTGGCACCGACCAGGGAGGACGACAAGGACATTCGCTGCCCGAATGTGGAATCCTGCCCGGCCCAGCTCACTGAGCGGGTCATTCACATGGCTTCCCGCAAGGCTTTCGACATTGAGCACTTGGGTGAGCAGTCGGCCATAGCCCTGACCAACCCGGAGGAAAATCGGCCGAATTCGGTTGACGTTTACGCCCCCACCCTGCGCGCCCTGGTGGTCCAGCAGGGGGAGGAGCCCAAGCCCTACATTCCGCCAGCAGATGCAAAGTTGCCCGACATTCAGGAGCCGGTGTTGAAGAGCGAGGCTGGCCTGTTCTCGCTCACCTTGGAGGATTTGAAGAATGTGACCGTCTGGCGGCAGGCGCCCATCCTCGAAGAGACGCACGTCAAGGGCGAGAAGTGGCGGACTATCCGCCGCAAGATCGGCGATTCTGGCCTGTGGTATCAGGCTCCTGCCTTTTACAATTTGCCCAAGTTTGTGGCTGGGGCCAACGACGAGAACAAAGCTGCGAACGAAATGGCGGACGAAACTGAGGACGCTAGCGCGGGCGAAACTGAACAGATTACTGCGAGCGAAGCTGAGCAAGGCGCTGAGAGTGCGGCTGTGAGCAGGGCTGAGACAACGCCCCCGAATGAGCCTGAGGCTCCTGCTCAGGAGCAGGTGGAAGCAGCGGGCGATACTGGGGAAGTTACTGCCGATCAGCCAGTAGTTGAGGAGGTTGATCAGGAGCCTGCGGGCTACAAGCTGCGCGCCGGCCAGGGAGAACCCTCTCGTACTACGGTGCTCATGCTGGAAGAGATTGACAAGGCACGTTCTGTGGACCTGTGGAGGGTGCTGGTGGCGCTTTCCATACGCCACCTGGGTCCCACCTCGGCCCGGGTCATTGCCCGCCGCTACGCCTCCTTGGAAGAGCTCGAATACGCTCAAGAGGAGGAGTTGGCCCAACTGGATGGGGTAGGACCGGAGATAGCGCACTCGGTGGCTTCCTGGTTCGCTGATGCCCACCAGGAGGGCGACTGGCGGGGTGAGATTCTGCGCTCTTGGGAGGCGGCTGGCGTGGGTTCGCACACTGAGCGCATTGACAAGCCCCAGGTGCTGGCCGGCATGACCTTGGTGGTGACGGGCACGCTGGAGGGCTACTCGCGCGACTCGGCTAAGGAAGCCATTATTGAACGTGGAGGCAAGGCTTCCGGGTCGGTGAGCAAAAAAACGACTTATGTAGTCGTCGGCGCTAATCCGGGCTCGAAAGCAGCCAAGGCTGAGAGCTTGGAAGTGCCGATTTTGAATGAGGAACAGTTCACGCGACTTTTGGCCACGGGCAAGCCCGACCCCGACGAGCAGTAATTGGTGTTGGCTTAGGATTTGCCCTAATCGCTGCTGCTCATGACCGCGCAGGCGCAAAGCCTAACCTTGGGTGCGATCTGCCCGCCGAACTTTTACGAAAACGTTCTGGCGGGCCGCGGCGAGCCAGGCTAGGCTAGTGGGGCAAGGCACTCGTACCAGCTCGAACGTGGAAGGGGAGCGCATGAACCGGCGCACCCACCCATCTGCATTGGGCGCAGCGCTCAGGCAAGGCTAGAGGAGAAATATGCTCGCAGACTCTGAGATAGAAGCTCTGACTAGGCGAATTAAGTCCGACGTGTTCGCGCGCCTGAGCCGGGTGATTGACCCGGAGTTGGGCCGGTCGGTCACTGACCTGGGCATGATTACCGAGATTGAAGTGCGGCCTGCGCCCGGCAGCCCCACCAGCATTGCTGGGTCCGGCAAGCCCGTGTTCGACGTCATTATTTACGTGGAGCTCACGATCGAGGGCTGCCCGCTCACGCAGACGATTGCGGACCGGATTGACGCAGCCGTGGCCTCATATCCTACTGCCGTCCTGCGGCCCCATCAGGAGGTCTCCTCCATGAGCCAGGACAAGCTCCAGGCCCTGGTCGAGCAGCTCAAGGCTGAGCGACGCTCCAATCCCTTCAACAAGGTGGGTGTCAAAACCCGCATTTTCGCTGTCGCCTCCGGCAAGGGGGGCGTGGGCAAGTCGTCCGTGGCGGCCAATCTGGCTGCCACTTTTGCGGCCCTGGGCTATGACACGGCCGCCATCGATGCGGACATCTACGGCTTCTCTCTGCCTGGCCTCTTTGGAGTCAAGGGCCAGCCAACAAATCTGAACGGGATGTTGATGCCGGTCACCGCCTGGGGGGTCAAGCTCATCTCTATCGGCATGTTTGCGGGCTCGGAGCGGGCCATTTTGTGGCGCGGACCCCGCCTGCAGCGTTCGCTTGAGCAGTTCCTGACCGACGTGTGGTGGGGGAGCCCGACGTGCTGGTGCTCGACCTGGCTCCCGGCACCGGCGACATGGCTATATCGGTGGCCCAGGCCCTGCCCAACGCTGAACTGGTGATTGTGACCACCCCCCAGCCCTCGGCTTCCGACGTGGCCGTGCGCTCGGGACTGGTGGCCCTGCAAGTGCCCACGAAAGTGCGCGGCGTGGTGGAGAACATGTCCTGGTATGACCACGCAGGGGAGCGTCTGCGCATCTTCGGCCAGGGCGGCGGCCAGCGGGTAGCTGACCAGCTCAGCCAGGCCCTGGACTATCCGGTTCCCCTCCTGGCCCAACTGCCCCTGGACCCCGACATCCGCCAGGTGGGGGAGGCAGGTCGGCCCGCTGTGCTCCAAGCTGATGGCAGCCTGGCTCAGACTCCATTGGCAGAGCAGTTCACGGTCCTGGCCCGCAGGCTCATGGGAGGCCCAACCGGAAAGGCCTGATATTTGCAGGAATTGCAGGGGAGTGAGCGGGAAGTCGGGTGCTTGCTGGGCAGTGCCCTAGACTTGGAACCAACAGCAGTGTTGGGCGCGGGGCCAGAGAGGCGGAGCAGAAATGACAGATCCAGAAGGCGGCAATCACAAGGATTCTGGCGAGAGCATGACCCAGTCCCGCAAGCGCACACTCATCATCGTGCTGGTCGTCGCACTAGCGGTGACCTTGCTGGGCTGCGGGACAGCCGTGGCCGTGGCGGTGCGGCAATCGGGCCAGCAGGAGCAGACGCAGGCCAGCGCGAGTACAAGGACCAACTCCAGCAAGCCAGCCACCCGCTCTTCCTCCAGCTCACCCAAGTCTTCTGCGTCACCGACAACTTCTCCCTCGCCCACAGCTAGTTCTCCGTCTAGCAGTCAAGCTCCCCAGCCCGACCCAGGAGCCCCTCAGCCTGACCCCGGCGCTCCCCAGCCCAATCCGGCAGGAAACTGTGCCCAGTATCAGGGCACCTATACCAACCGGCAAGGGCAGCAGGCCCGCCTGGCGGTGGATTGCTCGGTGGAAGCACCCGATTTCGGCAGCCACATCGTCAGTGTGCAAGCTGGCGCTGCGGGCGCCCAGGGGCAGGTGGCCGGTGCCTTAGAGTTGACCCTGGAGCCGCATATGGGCAACGCTGTGGCTTACACCCTCTTCCCCAAGGGTGTGGCAGCGGGCTATCCTGGCGAAGACACAAGCCAAAACCGGCTGATCAACCACTCGGGTGGCCCCATCTCCGCATATTCCTACCAGGACTTCCTCCAGCAGGTCTATACGCTCAAGTAAGGCGCGGGCTGCAGGCGGGTGTCTATGTCGCTGCGGGCTCGAAGCTCGGCAGGTTCGCATGAGTGCAGCGCCGACCACACATGTTCGCTCTCAGGAAACTTATAGGAAGATTCCAGCCGGCTTGCGGCTGCCTGCAAGCAAACGCTCCGTTCCCTCCCATAGTGTCGAAGTTGTCAAGTTTGTTGACGACTTCACCAAAGATGAAGGGGACATGAATTGTATATCTTTAGCAACGCACTCAAAAATTTATGGAGGAATAAGGGCAAGACCCTGCTCTACGCTCTTATTGTCCTCGCCATTATCGCCATAGCTACGATGGGTGTGCTTACCCGTACTGCTTCCAGCGATTTAATCGGCCAGTACCGCAGCCAGTATGGCTCCAAGGTCACGCTTTCGCCGGACTTTGACAAGGTGGGACCGGGCAAACCCAATTCGGGAGGACCGCCTTCGCCCGGGCAGGTGGTGAGCTTTGGCAAGTCTAGCCTCTTGCAAAAGTCCGTTTACACTGCGCACGCTCCGGTGGTTCCTGACGGGATCAAGATGGTGGATCAGGATGCCGACAACGGCCAAGGGCAGACCATTTTGCAGGGTGGGCCGGGCACTGGCGACAAGATTGACAGCACAGGCGGCGGGACCACCGACAAGAAGGGCAGCGTGGGCGGCGAAATGGCGATGCCTACGGCCAAGATTGTGGGCTACGACAGTCCTTCAATCAGCGAAGATTTTACCTCCGGTAAGCGCCAAATCCGCCAGGGTAAGGTCTATTCCGGTAAGGACGACTGCCTGATTAGCCAAGACGTGGCCGAGCTGAACAAACTCAAGGTGGGCGACCAGATAAAGGTCAAAGGCATGAGTAAAGACTCGCCAACGTCCACCCTACGTATCTCCGGCATCTATGCGGACGGCACCAAAAGTGACCAGACCATGCCCTTCAAAGACGCTTTCAGCAACCGCAAGAACGAAATCTTGACCTCGAAAGACACGGCCCTGGCCTTGGGTGTCTTCAAGGACTCGGGAACCTTAGACGCTGAATACTACCTGAAGGACCCGGATCAGCTGGAGGACTTCCGTAAGGAAATCGTCAAGAAGGGCCTGTCCGAGAACTACAAGGTGACGACCGACGAAGCCTCCTACCGGAAGGCGACCGCTCCCCTGGAGAGCCTGCAAAAGCTGACGACTATCTTCCTAGCGCTGGTAGTGGGCCTGGGCGCTATCGTCCTCCTCCTACTCTCCATTATGTCTATGCGCTCACGCCGGTACGAAATTGGCGTCCTACGAGCCATCGGTATGAAGAAGGGGAAAGTGGCTCTGGGCTTGGTCAGCGAAGTGGTGGCGATTGTGGCCATCTGCTTAGCCGCAGGCTTGGCGATTGGTACGGCAGCCACCCAGCCGGTCGCCGAGTCCATGCTCTCCAGCCAGCAGGCCTCCTATGAGGCTGATGAAAAGGCTAAGTCCAAGCAGCCGGGCGAAGGTGGCATGGTCATTATGGACTCGCATGGCTCAGCTCCAGCCGAAGTGGATCCGGCAAAAATCCGCACGAAACTGGACGGCCGGTCAGCTGGACAAATTGTGGCCGTTTCGCTCGGTATCGTCCTCCTCTCCAGCCTGGTGAGTGTGGCCGCCACCACCCGCCTTGAGCCCAGAAGCATTCTCACAGAAGGAAACTAGAGGTACTCTCATGAGCGTTCTCGAATTAGATAAACTCACCTACCATTACGGCAAGTACAACCACCAGGTGCTCAAGGGCATCACGGCCGCCTTTGAAGAGGGGCAGATGGCCTCGATTATGGGCAGGTCGGGCGCAGGCAAAACCACCTTGCTTTCCCTGGTCTCCGGCCTGGACACCGCGTCGGGCGGCCGAGTCCTCTACCGGGGGCAGGATGTGGCTAAGCTGGACCGCGACAACTACCGGGCCAGGAGCGTGGGGCTGGTTTTCCAGGGTTACAACCTGCTGACCAATGCCAGCGCTCTGGACAACATTGTGCTCTCCATGCAGATTTCCGGCGTCAAGAGCTCCCACAAGAAGGCGGATGCCCTGGCCCTGCTGGCCAAGCTGGGCATTGATGAGGAGACTGCCAAGCGCAAGGTGCTGCGGATGTCGGGCGGCGAGCAACAGCGGGTGGGTATAGCCCGCGCCCTGGCCCACGACCCGGACGTGATTATTGCCGACGAGCCCACCGGGAATCTGGACGAGGAGTCAGAGCAGATCATTATGGAGATTCTGACCGGCTTGGCCCACCAGGAGGGCAAGTGCGTCCTGGTGGTCACCCACTCCCAGGCTGTGGCCAACTATGCTGACCAGGTCTGGCGGCTGCGAGACGGCAAGTTGGAGGGCAAAAAGCGACCGCCGAAGGTGTCGGTGGTTCAAGGCTAAACCTTCGCTAGACGTGGCAGGTTGTACAGGGTCCGCTGGCAGGGGGTGTATTTACACCTTCTGCTGGACCCTGGCCTGGCGCGGTAGGCGAATGGCGAACAGCCAGGGCAGAGAGGTGAGTAGGAGCGCAATTGCAGAGAGGGTCAGCAGAGGGATTGGTCGGGGAGCAGTCAGGACCCAGGCGGCGAACATAGGACCCAGAACGTAGCCCAAGGACTGAGCCATGTTGAGCAAGCCAAACATTCTGCCGCTGAAACGGGGGCCAGCCAGACGGGCGGCCACGACGGGCTGGGAGATGCCCAGCATGACTTCGCCAAAGCCGAAGACGGTGATGCCGATGGAGGCTACGGTGAGGGCAGCTAGGGATGAGTTGCAGGTCAGGCCTAAATCAATCAGGAACCAGGCGGCGGCCCAGCAGATGGGGACGGTTCTGAGCATGACCATGTGCCGACCGTTCTTGAGTCGGGGCAGGAGGATGACGTTCAAGACGACGACGGCGAAGGTATTTACCACGTCTATCAGCGATAGGGACCAGCGGGGGATACGGTCATTGGAAATCAATGTGGTGACTACGCCAGAGTCGAATTGTGAGTATCCAAAAATATTCATAAAGAGCGTGGCAGTCGTCAGGAGAGCCATGGCCACAAGAGCAGAGCGAGGATTGTTGAGGGTGCTGTGCTCACCCGATTCGTTGCTGCTGGAGGGGGCTGTGACCTGTACTTCGCGGGCCTGAACACTCAGACGGCGGGTCAGGGCGCGTAAGGCAAAGTGGCGTTCGATGAGAATGAGGGCTATGGACACAAAGACGAAGCCCGCTCCACGAGCTGCAAAGCTGAGCCGGAAGAGAAAGTCGCTGCGGGAGGCTGCAACAATGCCGCCGACTGCTGCTCCTAAGCCAACGCCCAGGTTCATTTCAGCCTGATTGATGCCGTAGACAATGTTCTTCTGTTCGGAGGTGGAGATTTGCGTTAGAATGCTGGTCCAAGCTGTGGTTGTTCCCATGCCCAGGCCAGAGACAAAAGCGGCCAGTAGGGCCATGGGGAAGGTCAGTGAGACGGCGAAGAGCACCGGGCCGAGGATGGCGAAGACCAAGCCCAGGTGCATGGCCAGCCAGGAGGAGCGCTTGTCTGAGAGCCAACCGATGGCGGGGTGACTGATCAAGGAGCCGATTGAGCTGACGGTCACGGTCAGGGTGGCCTGGCTCATGCTAGCACCCAAGGAGTGGGTGGCGAAGAGGAGCTCAATAGGCCAAACTAGGCCGTTGCCAAAGTTGCAGACCAGGTCCACGGCCAGCATCCAGCGCAGGTAGATTGGCAGACTCATGAATTCCCGTAACCAGCGCACGCATGCCCTCCTTCGTTTCCCATGAGCTGCCCAACAATGAAGAAAGCCCTAGGTTCAGCTTAGACCTAGGGCTTACATTGGTTATGGTGTGAGCCTAAATCTGGAAGTAGAGCTCGTACTCCAGGGGGGTGGGAGCCAGGCGAGCCTGCTCAATCTCGCCGCGCTTCAGGTCGATCCAGGTTTCAATCAGGTCTTCGGTGAACACGTCGCCCTCGGTCAAAAAGTCGTGATCCTCCTCCAGGGCCTGCATCGCCTCTTCCAGGGAAGCGGGTACCTGCTTAATCTGGTCGTGCTCCTCGGGGGGCAGCTCGTAGAGGTCCTTGTCGATGGGTGCCGGGGGCTCAATGTGGTTCAAAATGCCATCTAAACCGGCCATGAGTTGAGCGGAGAAGGCCAGGTAGGGGTTGCAGGAGGGGTCTGGCGCGCGGAACTCAATACGCTTAGCGGCGGGCGACGTGCCAGCTAGGGGGATGCGGATGGCGGCCGAGCGGTTGCGGGCTGAGTAGACCAGGTTGACTGGGGCCTCATAGCCGGGAACCAGGCGCTTGTATGAGTTGAGCGTGGGGTTGGTGAAGGCCAGCACGGACGAGGAGTGCTCAATCAGGCCGCCCACATACCAGCGGGCGATGTCGGAGAGGCCGCCGTAGCCCTTCTCGTCGTAGAAGAGGGGGGAGCCGGAGCGCCAGAGGGACTGGTGGCAGTGCATGCCAGTGCCGTTGTCGCCGGCGATGGGCTTGGGCATAAAGGTGGCCGCTTTGCCGGCTAGGGCAGCGGTTTCGTGGACTACGTACTTGTACTTCATCAGGTCGTCTGCCGCATGGGTCAGCGTGTTGTAGCGGTAGTTGATCTCCTGCTGGCCGGCGCCACCCACTTCGTGATGGGAGCGTTCCAAAATCAGCCCTACCTGCTGCAGGTTGGCTACCATATCGTCGCGCAAGTCCTGGTAGTGGTCCACGGGCGGAACCGGGAAATAGCCGCGCTTGACCCGGTTTTTAAAGCCAATATTGGGGGAGCCGTCGTCCTCGGTGTCGATGCCGGAGTTCCAGGGGGCTTCGATTGAATCCACCTCGTAGAAGGAGCGGCGCATGGAATTTTCAAAACGCACCTTGTCGAAGAGGAAGAACTCGGCTTCGGGAGCGAAAGAAGCGGTGTCGGCAATGCCGGTAGATTTCAAGTAGGCCTCGGCCTTAGCTGCTACCTGCCTGGGGTCGCGCGAGTAGGGCTCGTCTGTAATGGGGTCCACGATGGAGAAGACCACATCCAGGGTCTTGTGCTTGCGGAAGGGGTCGATGTAGGCGGTTTGCGGGTCGGGGACCAGCTTCATGTCAGACTCGTTGATAGCCTGGAAACCCTCCATGGAGGAGCCGTCGAAGGCCATGCCGTCCGTAAAGGCGTTGTCGATAAATTCGCTGGCCGGAACGGTGATGTGCTGGAGTACCCCTATAAGGTCAGTAAAGCAGATGGAGACATACTCGACGCCTTCTTGGTCAATGAGCGCCTGGCAGTCTTCTCGTGAGTTCAGTTCCTTCAAGCGAACCGCTCCTTTCGTAGCAAAAGTAATAGCCACTAGTGTAGGAGGGTCAAGGACACATACACGCGACTGGCAGGTTACGAAAGTGTTTCCTACCGGCTGCGCAGCGCCTGCCTCCTGAAACCAGTGGCTACTGTGGTGCTACGAAACGCGCTTTACTTGCCTCGCAGGGCCCGGCGGGACATATGCATCTTGGTGGGATCCATACCCTTGGGCATGTTGAGCGCGTTGTTGCGCATTTGCAAAGTTTTTAGGCGGGCCTTGAGCTGGTCGAGCTCAGTTGGGGTCAGTTTGACCTTCTTGCGGATGACGGTCTTTTGCAGCTTCTCCAGAGGTACTTGCTTGTCGCCGCGCCCTACGCTAATTTTGTAAATAGGAATGGCTGAACCGCGAGTGATCCGGTGAATCTCGTCCTCTTGGCGGTCCATGGCCTTCATCACGCGCCCGTAGTCGCCCTCGCCAATGAGATAGATGCCGGAGCGACCAGTGCCGCGCCAGACCGCATCCTTCGTCTTCGGGTCGAGCCAGACCGGGTCTTGCGGGAAGTCGAAGCCAGCCTTGGAGATGTTGGAGAGCACAGCGGCGCTGGCACCAGGACGACCGTCCATCTTCTTATAGCCCACAGTGTCGGAACGCCGGGTCAGGGTGATGGTAGCTAGGAGCAGACCGACCATAATGCCCAGGAGCATGGTCATGATCCACGAGAGCCAGCCGAACTTGAAGACTAAGCAGCAGATCAGCGCTACAAGAACTGGCAGGAAGAAAGCGCCAGCCATATACCAGGGCAGGGCCTTATCTTCGGTATAGGTGAAGGCAAAGATCTGCTTAATCTGGGAGATCGTGCTGGTCTTTTTCTTCTTCTTGCTGTCTTTCTTCGTATTTTGAGCCATGCCAATCCTTACATTCTCTGTGGGTTTCCAGGAGACCAGTCTAGCGCATACTAGCGCATATTGAGCGGGCGACCGTCGGCCTTCAAGAGTGCCTCGCCCAGGGTTTCGCTGAAGGTGGGGTGGGGGTGGATGAGACGGGCCGCCTGGCTCAGGGGTAGGCGGTTGCCCACAATCTGCTCAGCTTCCGCTATGAGCTCGGCGGCCTCGGGTGCCACTAGGTTCACGCCTACCACGATGCGCGTGTCTGGTTGGTCGCTAGCGCAGGCAGTCACTAGACTCAAGGAGCCACCCTGGCCGCTCATGCGCATACGGGCGTTGGAGAGCATGGGGTAGACTGTCTCTTGCACTTGGTTCAAGTCTTCCCTCTCTTGGGCGGCCTGCTTGCTGTAGCCAACGCAAGCGGCCTGCGGGGTGGAGAAGACCACCTGGGGGATGGTGGCCTCGTTCACCGGTTGGGGGTTAAGGCCTGCGATAGTTTCGGCAATGACGATGCCCTGCTCAAAGGCGCGGTGGGCAAAGTGGTAGCCAGCGGTGATGTCGCCCAGGGCCCAGATGCGGTCGGCGCTGGTACGGCCCCAGGGGTCGATGGTCACCAGGCCGTGTGCGTCAAGTTCCACACCTGCCTGGGTCAGCCAGCTGGCATCGGTATTCGGGCTGCGGCCAATGGCTACGAGTACCGCGTCGGTTTCAAGGCTAGCGGAGCTGCCGCGTCCAGAGGCGGCGTCAACCGGCTCATAGGAGACCTTCATATCCGCGTTCTCGTCTGCCTGCTCGAGGGAGGAGAACTGGGAGCCAGTGACTACGCTGATGCCCTGCTTGCCTAGCTCGCGGGTCAGTGTCAGGCTGGTGCGCCTGTCCCAGCTGGAGAGCACACGGTCCTTGCGGATGACCAGGGTCACCTGTGAACCAGCGGCCTGCCAGATGGAGGCGAACTCCACAGCTACCGCTCCGGCGCCGAAAATCACGGGCCGCTGGGGGAAGCGCTCAAGATTGAGGGCGCGGTCCGAATCCAAGACCCGATTGCTAAAGGGCAGACCGGCCAGGGGGGTGGAGCGGGCACCAGTAGCGAGAACGATATGGCGGGCGCTGAGCTGGCGGCTGGACCCTGCCAGGGTCTCGACAGTGACTTGCCCAGGGCCGCTAATAGCTGCCTGGCCTTGAATGAGCGTGACCTTGCGGGCCTGCAGGAGCTGGTGCAGGCCGCCAGTCATAGCGTCAATGCTCTCCTGCTTGAAAGCGTTGAGGCGGTCAAAATCAATGCCTTCGAAGGTAGATTGAATGCCGAGCTGCCGGGCGTGAGCGGCCTGGGTAATCGTTGAGGTGGCGGTCATGAGCGCCTTGGTGGGGATGCACCCCCGGTTCAGGCAGGTGCCACCGACGACGGCATCGCGTTCAACGACCGCCACGCTCAGTCCCAGTTGGGCCGCCCTCAGGGCCGTAGAATAGCCGCCGGGGCCGGATCCAATAATGACCAAGTCGAAAGAGCTTTCGGCTTGGTCATGTTGTGTGCTTGAAATGGTTTGCTCGCTCGCCTGTGCTGTCATACCCTCTATCATAGGCAGAGCGAGCGGCAAAAGCGAGGGCTTATTCGGGCCAGTGGCCGCGCTTGGGGTAGCGGGGCTTGGGAATACGCCAGCGGCGTAGCTGCCAGGCGCGCATCCAGGCGTAGGAGGCCGAGCGGGAGCCGCGGGCTACCGAGCGCTCGCCATATTTTTCAATCAGCTGTTTTTTGAGCTTGTGCCACATGAGCGCCAAATCGACCACCACGGCGATAGCGAAGACGTAGATGACTACGGTTGCAGCGATGTAGAGCGTCTGCGAGAAGAAAGCGGCGAACATAGTGGCTACAAAGAAGACCAGGATGATGGGCATAGTCAATTCCGAGATGCCGAAGCGGGCATCTACGTAGTCGCGGATGTAGACGCGCCAGGGCAGGCGCTCGGCCTTGGGCATGTGGGTGATGTCGCCGGTGCGCATGGCCTCATACTGGGCATCTTCTTTGGCCCTCATACGGGCCTTGGCAGCCTTGCGGCTGGCCTTACGATCCTTGGGAACCAGGGGGCGTAAATTCTTCTGTTCAGCCTCTTTACGCTTGGGGGTCGGCCGGCCCTTGCCAACCGTTTCTGGATTCACTTGATCGACTTGATCCTGGCCCTGCTGGTCAGATGAATCCTGGGAATTTCGGCCCTTAAATAGCTTCCATGTCATGCGAACAGGTTACGGTGACGCCTAGACGCAAGTGGGCATTTGGGGCCCGTGCGAGACCACTATGGGGAGGTAACCATGGCAGCAATATCTATTGAGCAAGTGCGTGCGCGGGTCGACCAAGACTGGCAGCGCATTGTTGAGCTACTCAGCCAAAAAGTAGCCCTGCGCTCTATTTCGGCCCAGGGTATTACCCGCGAGCACATGCGGCGCTCGGCCGAGTTCGTGGCCCAGGAGCTGCGCAAGGTGGGCGTGGACGCGCGGGTGGTCCAGTCCAGCAATCCCGACGGAACGCCAGGGGCCTATGAAGTCGTTGGCTCAAAAATTGTGGACCCCGTGGCTCCTACTGTCCTGCTCTACGCCCACCACGATGTGCAGCCGGTGCCCGACGCTAGCCAGTGGGAGAGTGACCCCTTCGTAGCCACCCAGAAGGGCGATCGGCTCTACGGGCGAGGCTCAGCTGACGACGGGGGCGGTATCGCCATCCACTCCGGTGCCCTCCAAGCGCTCGGTCAGGACCTGCCAGTCAACATTAAGGTCTTTATCGAGGGCGAAGAGGAGATGGGCTCTCCCTCCTTCATTCCCTTTATTGAGGCCCACCGCAGCGAGTTTGAGTCGGACGTCATTATTGTGGCTGACTCTGGCAACTGGGCGGCGGACGTGCCCAGCCTGACCACCTCCCTGCGCGGCAACTTGGACCTGGATGTGACTGTAAAAGTCCTGGAGCACCCGGTCCATTCCGGCCAGTTTGGCGGGCCAATCCTCGATGCCAACACGCTGGCGGCCATGCTCATCGCCTCCATGTACGACGAGCAGGGCGATCTGGCGGTTCCCGGCGTGAAGGCCGAACAGCCAGTTGGTGGTCTCCAGCGTGACTTAGATGAGGCCCAAGTACGCGCCGACGCTGGCATCGTAGACTCCTACCGGCTCGCTGGTACAGGCTCCCTGGCTGAGCGTATGTGGACCAAGCCATCGGCTTCAATTATCGGCTTCGATGCCCACCCAGTAGATGGCTCCTTTAACGTGATTGCCGACGCTACTCGCTTCCGCATTTCCCTGCGCACCGCGCCCACGCAAGAGCCCGGCGAAGCCCAGCAGGCCCTGACCGATTTTCTGCTGGCCCACGCTCCCTTCGGCGCTCAGGTGAGCGTAGAGCCGCTCGACACGGGCATGGGTTGGGCTATGGATGCCGACTCGACCGCGGTCATTGACGCGCAAGAGGCCATGGAAGCGGCCTTTGGTCTGCCGCCGGTCAACAAGGGAGAAGGCGGGTCCATCCCCTTCATCCCCGAGCTCAAGCGCATATTCCCAGCCGCCCAGGTGCTGGTCACCGGCCCGGAAGACCCGCAGACCAACGCTCACAGCCCCAACGAGTCCATCTCCTTGAGCGGTTTGCGCAAGAATATTGTCACCGAAGCCCTTCTGCTGAGCAAGCTCGGCCAAAAGTAAAGCTGAGTCGACGGGGCTGCAAGTCCTTTGACTCGGGGCCCCGCTAGAATAAAAAGTGACACGGGGGCTGCGTGCTCAGGTGCGGAAATATTTCCGCCCTGGGCGTGCGGCTGAGATGAGGCTTAGCCTCAACCGGACGAACGTATACCGGGTAATGCCGGCGCACGGATGTCACTTTCCCGTGCCTGATTCAGGCGTATTGGATTGGCCAGTGCGCAAGAAGGAAAGGCACATATTATGGCAGAACAATATCTATCTGGCAGCGCATCTGACGCTCCTCAAACCGCTCAAGTCAAGCACCGCTTCCGCTGGCGGGTGGCCGACATAGCAGTCGCCTCAGTCATCGGCGTGGCTTCGGCACTGATTTACTGGCTGGTGGCTATGCTCACGGCCGCTCCCTGGCCCATCCTCGAAGGTATCGTCCCCGGCTTGGGAGGTCTCTTCAATGGTTTGTGGCTCTTTGCAGGCCCTCTGGCCCTGATTATCGTGCGCAAACCAGGCGCCGGAGTGTACGCCGAAGTAGTAGCCGCTGTCTTGGAAGCGCTCTGGGGCAGCCAGTGGGTGCCGGTGGAGACCTTCCTCATCGGCCTGCTCCAAGGAGCCATGGCTGAGTTGGCCTTCCTCATCTTCGCCTACCGCAAGTGGAACCTGGGGACCACGGTGCTCTCCGGCGTGCTCTCCGCGATTGGCTGCTGGCTTTACTCCTTCCTCACCCACCTGCAAGCCATCAACATTGTGGGTCCTTACGGCATCATCTATGTGATTACTACGGCCATCTCCGGGGCTCTCATAGCTGGCGTTCTTGTCTGGTACCTCTACCTAGCAATTGCCAAGACTGGCGCCCTTGACCACTTTGAATCCGGCCGCCTGCTC
Source organism: Bombiscardovia nodaiensis (assembly GCA_033127725.1). Classification (NCBI taxonomy): domain Bacteria; kingdom Bacillati; phylum Actinomycetota; class Actinomycetes; order Bifidobacteriales; family Bifidobacteriaceae; genus Bombiscardovia; species Bombiscardovia nodaiensis. The sequence goes on from AP026798.1 coordinate 919,606, forward strand.
AGGGCCGACAAGCGTCAGGGCTGAGCTGAAGGTGAATGTGAACGAAACAACTGACCCGGGACAGGCGCGCTCGCTGGAATTCCGCCATTGGGGTTACAAGCGCGCCTCCCGGTCTCACTTTGCTGTCGACAATTTGAGCTTGACCATCCCTGCTGGCCAGCGCGTCCTACTCTTGGGGCCTCAGGCATTGGCAAGTCAACCCTCCTGCAGGGGGCTGCTGGCTTGCTGGGTGCGGATGCTGGTGAGGTCGGCACCGAGGGTGACGCGCAGCTGGTGGAAGACGCTGACGGCGGTACGAGCCGGGGGCAGATTCTAGTGGGCGGTAGGCCCGTCAGCCAGGCCATCGGGCAGGTGGGATTAGTTTTACAAGATCCGGATGCTCAGGCCATCTTTCAGAGGGTGGGCGACAACGTAGCCTTTGGACCGGAGAATATGGATCTGCCCAGGAGCGAGATTTGGCCGCGGGTGAAAGACTGCCTGGGGGCTGTGGGCTTGAGCGACCTGCAGCTGCACCGGTCAATCACCCACTTGAGTGGCGGGCAGATGCAGCGCTTGGCCCTGGCCGGTGCCCTGGCTATGCGCCCGGGAGTGCTCCTGCTTGACGAGCCGACCGCTAACTTAGACCCCCAGGGCGTTGAGCAAATTGTCAGCGCCGTGGGTCATGTCTTGGATACTCAGGGGTCAACCATGGTCCTGGTGGAGCACCGTGCCCAGCCTTGGATTGACCTGATTGATCGGGTGGTGGTTCTGGGGCTGGACCGCAGCGGTGACCAGAAGGACTTCCGGCAGACCCTTATTGTGGCGGACGGAAGCCCCGAGGAAGTTTTTCAGGACCAGAGCCTAGATTTTGGGGCCCTCGGCATCTGGGTGCCGGAGCGTTTTGCGCGCCCGAGCGACCATATTGTGCCCATACACCTGCCCGGCGAGCCGGCCTACCCAGCTGACCAGGGGACCGGCCAGCCCCTGCTCTCCGCACGTTCGTTGGCTGTAGGGCATGGCAGCAGCCCGATTGCCCAAAATGTGGATTTGGACTTCAAGGCGGGGCAAATTACGGCCTTAGTGGGAGACAACGGTGCTGGTAAGTCGACTTTGGCGCTGACTCTGGCAGGTTTGCTCAAGCCCTTAGGCGGCCAGGTGAGCGCATCTCCAGCCCTTATCGACGGCGGTTTGGAGCACCCCAGCAGTCCTGAACCTTATACCTGGAATTCCAAGCAGTTGGCCAGTCGTATCTCGTACGTGTTTCAAAATCCTGAGCACCAGTTTGCCAGGGCCTCAGTTGAGGAGGAGGTCATGCTGGCCCCCCTGCGCACAGGGCTGGACCACGACAAAGCGCAGGAGCGGGCCACAGACTTGCTCAAGCGCTTCCACTTGCAGCAGTACGCCCATGCCAACCCCTACACGCTTTCGGGCGGAGAAAAGCGCCGTTTAACGGTGGCTGCTGCGCTCGCCGCTTCGCCGCAGGTGCTGATTTTAGATGAACCGACCTTTGGACAAGACCGGGTCACCTGGCTGAGCATGGCTCAGCTTATTGCCAGCTTGCGGGCTGAGGGTGTCGCCATCATCGTGGTCACTCATGATCATCAGCTAGTGCAGGCTCTTGGCGCGCGTGTGGTTGAGCTCCTGCCGCAGGGTTCGAATGGGGGTTGGCAGCCGCAAAGTTCAGCCCAGCTAGCGGTGAAGACTCCTCCTGAGGTTGCTGAGCCTGAGTCTGATCTTGGGTCGTTGCCTGCTGGAGGAGAGTCCTCGTCTGCCCAAGCAGCTCAAGGTTCGAGAGGTGATCGTGCTCAGGAGCCAGACCTGCGTCTGTCTGTCAAAGCCATGGGCGAGCGATTGGAGGACCCGCGGCAGTCTAGTCGGTCGGCTTATATTGCCTCCATCAACCCTTCATTCCGTCTGATTGGGGCTTTCCTGCTGGCTCTGCCCTTGTTTTTCAGTCTGGATTGGCTCTCAGCCCTCACAGCTCTGGTCATTGAAGTGCTTCTGCTGCTGGCGGCTGGCTTCACCCCCTGGCGGATTGTGCGCTCCACCTGGCCCATCTTCGTAGGGGCTCCCGGCTCTGCCATCGCCGTCCTGCTCTACGGCAAATCCGGCGGGGCAGTCCTCTGGCAGTGGGGGCTCATGTTGGTCACCGAGCGTTCGGCCCTGCTTGCCGGTGCTACAGCCCTGCGCGTGCTTGCTATCGGCATACCGGCCATCATTATGATGCTGGGAGTCGATGCCACTGATTTAGCTGATTCCTTTAGTCAAATTCTCCACCTGCCCGACCGCTTCGTCTATGGGGGGCTGGCTGGTTTACGACTCTTCTCGGTGCTCCAGGACGATTGGGCTGCTCTGGCTGCCTCCCGGCGATCGCGGGGTCTGGGAGACGAAAATAAATTCAAGGCCTTTTTGCCCCAGGCTTTTGCCCTGCTGGTGCTCTCTATCCGGCGGTCGACCGGGTTGGCGGTGGCCATGGAAGCGCGCGGTTTCGGCGGTACGGGCCCTCGCTCACACGCTCGTGTGTCGCTGGTGAGAGCGCGCGACTACGGCTTCTTGAGCCTGTGCCTGGCGGTGCCTGTTATTGCCCTGAGCGTGGCCGTGTGGGCTGGAACTTTCGCCTTCTTTGGCAATTAGCCTGACGCAATCAACGTTCACCAGCAATCTGCTCACGCACAACAAAAGCCTGCCAACCCAGCAAGGTACTGGGCGGCAGGCTTTTGCCGGAGTTATAACAATGACAGAATAGTTCTAGCTCAAAGCGCTAGAAGTCCTTACTTGACGAGCACCGTGTTCAGGGCGCGAACTTCGTCGAAGCGCTTGGCTGCATCTTCCCAGTTGACGATGTGCCACCAGGCCTTGACGTAGTCGGCGCGCACATTTTGGTAATCCAGGTAGTAAGCGTGCTCCCACAGGTCCAGCATGACCAGCGGGAAGATGGTGACAGGCAGGTTGCCCTGGTGATCGTACATCTGCAAGGTCACGAGACGCTCGCCAAGCGCATCCCAAGCCAGCACGGCCCAGCCGGAGCCTTGGATGCCTGCGCACATGGACTCGAAGTAGGTCTGGAAGCCTTGGAAGGAGCCAAACTGCTCTTCAATGGCGGCCTTGAGCTCGCCTGTGGGCTCCTGGTCGTTGGCCGGGGCCATATTCTTCCAGAAGATCGTGTGGTTCTTGTGACCGGCCAAGTTGAAGGCTAGGTTCTTCTCTAGCAGGTTCGACTGAGCGACGTTGCCGGACTCGGCTGCGTCGTGAATCTGCTCCAGGGCCTGATTGGCACCGTTGACATAGGCCTGGTGGTGCTTGTCATGATGAAGTTCCATGATCTTGCCGGAGATGAAGGGCTCGAGAGCCGAGTAGTCATAGGGCAAGTCAGGCAAAGTATAAACAGGCATGACGCCTCCTCTTTCTATTCAGATGCCGTCTATGAGCGCCTTCGCTCGGCGCGCACAGAACACAGCATGTCTGCGTTACGCAAGTCGACTTGGCTTGTTCTTACAGCCTATCGGTCTTGAGTCTTTCTGCCAAGGCTTTTCTGGTTTTTCTTTCGTGAATTAGGGCACATTTGGCTTTTTTCTACATTGCTCGACCGGTGTGCAGGAGCAAGCTTGGCGCGTCCTTGGAGCGTTTCTCTTGGCCTACCTGCCCTCTAGAGTGGAGTTATGCCCGAATATCGAGATTTGATAGACAATCCACGCTCAGAGCGTATTCGCCATCTTGCCGATCTGAAAGAGCGCTGCCAGCGACTGAAGTACGGCCGCTTCCTCATTGAAGGACCCCAGAGTGTGCGCGAAGCTGTGCGCTACCGCCCTGAGCTCCTGCTTGACCTGTACGTAGCGGTGTCGGCAGGCCAGGGAATTGAACCGACTTCTCCAGCGGTGGCCCAGATACGCAACCAGGCCTTGGCCCAGGCCCCGCAGGCCTATGTCCACTATGTGAGCGAACGCACTATGCAGGCCATCAGCAAGGACGCGCAGGGGATAGCGGCCGTGGGCAGGCTGGAAGATATGTCCGTCAATCCGGCCCAGATACTGCCACTTGAGGAGCCTAGCGGGCAGCAGCGGTCCGCCAGGGGTGGACTTGCGGCCCTGTGGCAGGTACGAGACCCTGGCAATGCTGGCACGATTATTCGCACGGCTGATGCAGCAGGGTGCGCGGGAGTTGTGCTGGTGGACGAGTGCGTAGATCCCTTCAACCCCAAGGTGCTGCGGGCCACGGCGGGCTCAATCTTCCACATTCCTGTCATCCAACTGTCGACGCAAGCGTTCTTCAGCTTCTGCCAGGAGCGTCGACTGCCGGTGGTAGCGGCCGACGTGTACGGCAGTCCCCAGAGGCCGCCGCAGTCCCTGCCCGACTTTGTAGCTGCCCTAGAGCCCCAATCGCCGCCACCTGCGGTGCTCTTTGGCAACGAGGCTCGCGGCCTGCCCGTGCAAGTCCTCAACCAGACCAGCGCAGCGGTCTCGATTCCCATTTACGGCCAGGCGGAGTCGCTGAATTTGGCAACCTCGGCTGCGGTGCTCTTGTACGCCCTGGCTATGTCGAGTCGTCTTGGAAGAATGTGAAGGCAACGAAAAGACTGATAATCAGCAGTTTTTATGGGGTTGCCCCCGTGTAGAAAGGGCTCATAGTGGCAGATGCGCAATTCGATCCAGCGGCAGTGACAGACGAGGTAGCCGAAGGTATTGAGCAGATTCGCAACGCCTCCAGCCTGGAGGAGCTCAAGGCCCTGAAAACCGAGTACTCAGGTGGTGGTTCTGCTATGGCGCAGGCCAGCCGGGCCATAGGCTCCTTGCCAGCTCAAGACAAGAAGACCGCTGGCCAGCTGATGGGTAAGTTGAAGGCTGACTTTGGGCGGGCTTACGGCCTGATGGAGCGGGGCCTTCAAGAGCAGGCCGAGCATGAGCAGCTAGCTGCCGAACGTGTAGACATGACCCTGCCTGTGGAGCGTAAGCCCCTGGGAGCCCGGCACCCGTTGGCCAAACTGATGGAAGACGTTGAAGACTTCTTCGTCTCCATGGGCTGGCAGATTTCTTCTGGACCGGAAGTGGAGAGCGAGTGGTACAACTTCGACGCGCTCAACTTGAGCCCTGACCACCCGGCTCGGCAGATGCAAGACACCTTCTATATCAAGGGCAACCAGGCCAAGGATGCGGCTGGATTTGTGGGCTCCAACCTGGTGATGCGCACCCAGACTTCTTCCGACCAGGTGCGGGGGCTGATTGAGCGTGGCGTGCCCCTGTACATTGCCAGTCCAGGCCGGGTCTTCCGCACCGACGAGCTGGACGCTACCCACACGCCAGTCTTCCACCAGTGCGAGGCTCTGGCGGTTGACAAGGACCTGACCATGGCTGACCTCAAAGGCGTGCTCGACAAGCTGGCCGTTTCCATGTTCGGTGAAGGTGCCCGCACCCGCCTGCGGCCCTCCTATTTCCCCTTTACGGAGCCCTCTGCGGAGATGGACCTGTGGTTCCCTGACAAGAAGGGTGGGCCAGGTTGGATTGAGTGGGGCGGCTGCGGCATGGTTAACCCGAACGTCTTGCGCTCGGCCGATATTGACCCAGACGTATACTCCGGTTTTGCCTTTGGAGTGGGCATGGAGCGCACCCTGCTTCTGCGCCACGATATCAACGATATGCACGACCTGGTAGAGGGCGACGTGCGCTTCAGCAACCAGTTTGTGATGGGGGAGTGAGAACCAATGCCGATGGTAGATATTGATTGGCTCAAGAGCCATGTAGCTGTGCCCGACGACCTGACCTACGAGCAACTGGCTCAAGACTTGGTCAAGGTGGGACTTGAGGAAGAGGAAATTCACCGCTCCGACGTGACGGGCCCGATTGTGGTGGGCTATGTGGTGGATGCTACCCCTGAGCCCCAGAAGAATGGGAAGACCATCAACTGGTGCCATGTGGACGTAGGGGAACAGTACAACGCCGTGGATGAGCAAGGTAATAAAGTCCCCCGCGGTATTGTCTGCGGCGCTCCAAACATGGCGGCTGGAGAAAAAGTAGTCGTCACCCTGCCGGGAGCTGTGCTGCCTGGCGACTTTAAGATTGAGCCCCGCAAGACCTACGGTCACATTTCAGACGGTATGTGCGCCTCCGAGCGTGAGCTGGGACTAGGCAGCGACCACAACGGCATTATTCTGCTGCGCAAGTACGGATTTACGCCTGAAGAGTATGAGGCCATGCAGCCCGGCGACGACGCTATGAGCCTCTTGCACCTGAACAATCCGGTCCTAGAGATTAACGTTACGCCTGACCGCGGTTACGCCTTGTCCTACAGGGGTGTGGCCCGGGAATACCATCATGCCACCGGCGCGGACTATACGGACCCGGTGGTCGAGCTCAACGGTAAGCTCAGCGCTCGGCCAGATGCTGCTCAGGCCCCTATACAGGTCGAAATTGACGACCAGGCGCCTATCCACGGCAAACCTGGCTGTGACCGCTACTACCTGCGTGCTGTGCGCGGTTACAAGCCGGGCTCGCCTACTCCCAGCTGGATGCGCCGTCGGCTAAATCGAGCAGGAATGCGTTCGGTGTCCTTGCCCGTAGACGTGGCCAACTATGTTATGCTCGACCTCGGCCAGCCTCTACACACTTACGACATGGATAAGCTGGAAGGCCCTATGGTGATTCGTAGGGCTAGAGTTGGCGAACGGCTGACCACCCTGGACGGTAAGGAGCGCGAGCTTAACCCCGAAGATATGGTCATCACCGACTCCCCGGAGGGCAAGCGCGGCTCACGCGTCCTGAGTATCGCCGGTGTTATGGGCGGACTCTACAGCGAAGTGACCGATCAGACCCATAATATTCTGATTGAGGCGGCCCACTTCGACACGGTTACTGTCGCTCGTTCTGCCCGCCGTCATAAGCTGCCGACCGAGGCCTCTAAGCGCTGCGAACGCGGAGTGGACTGGCAGATGCAGCCCGCTGCGGTCCAGATGGTCGCCGACCTTCTGGCCCAATACGGTTCGGGTCAGCCAGACAGTGTGGCGGTTGACATCAATGAGACTCAGGACCCTGATCCCATTGACTTCCCCGTGGGCGAAGTCAAGCGCTTGGTTGACCTGGACACTCCTGCCGAGCAGATTGCGAATATCCTCACCGATGTGGGCTGCCAGGTGGAGCCCAAGGGTCAGGGGCATCTGATGGTCACTCCTCCCTCTTGGCGTCCCGATCTGACTCAGCCTTGTGACCTGGTGGAAGAAGTGGCTCGCCTGGTGGGTTATGACCAGATTCCAGTCTCCATTCCTTCACCCCATGTGGCTGGCAGAGTGGGCTTGACTGGTGAGCAGCAGCGGCAGCGCTGGGTGGCTGATACGCTCGCCGAATATGGACTGACCGAAGTGCTCAACTACCCCTTCGTAGGCCCCGCTGATTTCAAGGCTTTTGACTACGACCTCGACGAGATTGAGCCGGTGAGCGTGGAGCTGGCCAACCCCATGGCTGCTGATCGTCCCTACCTGCGCAGGGAGCTCCTCCTGCCGTTGGCGAATACAGCCCAGCGCAACATTCGCCGGGGCAATGAGAACGTCTCCATATTCGAGATGGGTTCGGTGTTTAAGCGCGATCCCAAGGCACCGGCCATTCCCGCCCTGCCCGGTGGCCAGCGGCCTAGCGACGAGCAGTTGCGGCAGTTGGACGCAGGCTTGCCTGAGCAAAAACTGCACCTGGCTGCCCTCTTAACCGGCTTGGCTGAGCATGACGGCTGGCTGGGTGACCAGCGCCCTGTCGACTGGTCTGATGCTGTAGAAGCTGCCCGCCGGGTGATGGACCGCTTGGGTGCTCGCTACGAGTTCCAGCAGTCGGAGCCTTCGCATGTGCCATCCCAGTGGCACCCCGGTCGCATGGCGTATGTGGTCCTGGCTGATGGCGTGCGCGCTGGCCTGGTAGGAGAGCTGCACCCGCATGTGCTGCAAGCCCTAGACCTGCCCGAGCACAGCAGTGCTTTCGAGCTCGACCTTGATGCCATCTTCGCTTCGCTCGACTTTAAGCCCCTCCAGGCTCAGGCCATTTCCACCTTCCCACCGGTCAAGCAGGACCTGGCTTTCACGGTGCCGGACAGGGTGAGTGCCGGGCAATTGCAGGCCGTGATTGAGCAGGCCGCCGGTCCTATGCTCGAGAATATTGAGCTCTTCGACGTCTTTACTGGTGACCAAATCGGACAAGGTTCAAAGTCGCTCGCTTTCTCGGTCACCTTCCGTGCTCCAGACCGCACCCTGACCAGTGAAGACAGTGACCTCCTGCGCCAGGCTATTGTGGAAGCAAGCTCCTCGCTGGGAGCGCAATTACGGGCATGAAGCGGGTATAGACTAGTCCATACCATACATAAGGAGTCACTACGGATACTGACCAGCACACTAGCGCAACGAGCGGCGGGCAGACAACGCCACCCAGCCCAGCCTCGCAACCTGCTCCTGCCTACGGGCAGCAGGCACAACCTGAGTACGGTGCCCTTTCAAACCAGTACCCAGGCTGGAATCCATATGTTTTTGGCAAGCCTGAACCGGAGGTGCCCAGTCAACAGGAGGGGTCGGCAGCTGCAGCCGGCAACCAGCCTCTTGTGGCACCTTCTTACGGCCGGCCTGGGTACACAGGTCAGCCAGGGTACAACGGCCAGCCAGGATACACGCAGCCTCCGGTAAGCAACGCTCCAGGTGGCAGAGCCAACCAGCACGGTAAGCACATGCTCAACGGCATAGACTTGGACGATCCCCAGCAGAACCCGGCCTATGGGCACTGGGATCCCTACGCGATTGTTGCTTTCGTTATGTCCCTTTGTCTGCCGGTGCCGCTGATATCGGCGATTATGGGCGGTATTGCTATGTACCGCACGCGTACCTTCCACATGAAGGGATTTGGTCTAGCTCTGGCTGCTGTTATTATCAACGTGATTTATAGCCTGCTGGCGCTGTGGATGCTCATGTCTGGCATGACAGCCGGTGACCTCTTCCAGCAGATGACGCAGTCGGTGGTGCCTAGCCCTTCGGATTCAGACGGTGGCAACCTTACGGCTTGATTCTTGCTTGCCCTGCTGCCTGGGTCTAGTCTGCCTTAGCTTTCGGCCCTAGTTGCGCGTGTATACCTATGCTTCTGCTAGCATGTGTATCAAGAGATAGCAAGTATGGCGAAGGGGGATATATGCGTCCAGCAAGTAAAGCAGCTCGACTCGATGCAATCCGCCAGGCAGTCAGAGAAGGTCCGGTGACCTCTCAGCAACGTTTGGCTCAACTGCTGGCACAGCAGCAGATTGAAGTGACTCAGGCGACGCTGAGCCGTGACTTAGATGAGCTCCATGCGGCTAAGATTCGCTACCCAGACGGAACGATGGCCTATTGGATACCAGATGTCAACGATCAAAGCCTGATTGAGGTGGCTAGCATGACTGCGGTGGGCGCCGCAGAGCCCAGCAAGACCGACCAGTACTTGTCCAAAGTCCTCACTGGTCTCATTACCTCGGTCAAGCGCGCGGGGAACCTGTTGGTGGTGCGCACTCCTTCTGGGGCGGCCCAGTATGCGGCTAGTGCGCTGGACCGGCAGCCTATAGTGGGCATCGTGGGCACGATTGCTGGCGACGACACCGTGCTCATCATTACAAGCAACGAGGCGGAGGCGGCCCAACGGGCCGACTGGTTGCTCGCCATTACCTCCTCAGATGCCAGCGCTCACGCATGAGCTTGCTGGGGGGCACTCCCGCTGGGCATGAACAAGCCCCAAGTGTCGGCCATATCTGCGAGAATAGAGCCGTCTAGACTAGATCAATCGATAGGGAGTGCGCTCTTATGACTACAGTCACTGATTTCAAGGAGGCGGGCTTCGATTCGCTCTTTGATGAGCTCAAGTGGCGGGGTCTCATAGCGCAGTGCACCGATGAGGACGAGCTCAAGCAACTCCTCCAAGGCCAGCCGGTCACCTACTACTGCGGCTTCGACCCTACGGCAGCCTCCCTGCACGTAGGCAATCTGGTGCAGCTGCTCAACATGCGCCACCTGCAAGCAGCGGGCCACCATCCCATAGCGCTCGTTGGCGGTGCTACGGGCCTGATAGGAGACCCACGGCAGTCGGGGGAGCGCACGCTCAACCCCAAGGAGACGGTCGCGGCTTGGGCGCAGGAGCTCAAGAGCCAAATCGGCCGTTTTCTGCAGACTGAGGGCTCCAACCCTGTCCGCTTCGTCAGCAACTACGAGTGGACCGGTTCCATGAGCGTGATTGACTTCTTGCGGGATGTGGGCAAGAACTTCCGCATGGGCACGATGCTGGCCAAAGATACGGTGGCCCGCAGGCTCAACTCGGAGGAGGGCATTTCCTTTACCGAGTTCAGCTACCAGGTTTTGCAGGGCAATGACTTTTTGGAGCTGTTTGACCGCTACCAGTGCGTTTTGCAGCTGGGTGGCAACGACCAGTGGGGCAATCTGACCAGTGGCCTAGATTTGATTCGTAAGGTGCGCGGCAAGGCTGTACAAGTCATGACGAGCCCGTTGATTACCGATGCCCAGGGCAAGAAGTTTGGCAAGTCGGAGGGCAACGCCGTCTGGCTCAATCCAGACATGTTCTCCCCCTACCGTTTCTACCAGTTCTGGTTCAACCAGGCCGATAACCAAGTGGTCAAGCTCTTGAAGACCTTTACCTTCCTGTCAAAAGCAGAGATTGAGCGCCTAGAGCAAGAGGTTGAAAACAATCCTGGTGCCCGCGAGGCTCAGCGGGTGTTGGCCTGGGAGGTTACCTCGTTTGTCCATGGCGAGCAGGCCGCTCAGGGGGCAGTAGACGCTTCGGGTGCCCTCTTTGGGCGAGGCGCTTTAAGTGACTTGGACGAGCAGACCCTGGCTGGGGCCCTACAAGGCTTAAAGGTGGACGATGGCAAGGGTGGCAGGGCTTTCGCCCGCGCTCAGGCAGGTGACCGCCTGGTGGATGCCGCTGTTCAGGCTGGGCTCTTCAGCTCGGTTTCCGAAGCTCGCAAGACCATTAAGTCCGGCGGCGTGTATATGAACAACGAACGGGTCTCTGACTTCGGACAGACCTTGCAGGAAGGCGATTTCTTGCAGGGCAGATTTGTGCTTGTCCGCCGTGGCAAGAAAGCTCTTGGTGCCTTAGAGCGCCAGTGAAAAAGAGCGGTCGGCATGTTCGTCGGCTGCTCGACGAGATGTAAAAAGACAATCAGTATAACCGCATAGTGCTGTTGTTGACGTTCCTGTGCCAATGTACACGGGGGAAATATGAGGATGGATATGGCAGACGAATCGAGAAATAGTCACGGGCACGGCGGCAGCAACCGTCAGGGCGGTGGCTATGGCCATTCTGGTGGTTTCCACCGGGGCAAGCAGGGTCAGGGTAACGGGTATGGGCACGGCTCAGGACGGGGTCACTACGGCAATTCTGGCTCCCAGTACCACTCCCATAGTCGGGATGGTGAGCAGGGCGAGGGAGGCAATTTCCATCGCGATGGTCACAGCAGCTACCGGGGTCGTCAGCAGGACGATCGTCGTGGCGGCTACCAGCAGCATGGTAACCAGGAGCATCGCTCTGGCTATCAGCAGCACGACCGTGACGACCGCCGTGGGGGCTTCCATCGCAGTCATGATGACCGCCGTGACGGCTTCCAGCGTCGTGATCATGACGACAGGCGCGGTGGCTATCAGGGCCGTGACCGTGATGATCGCCGAGGTGGTTACCAGCATCGTGACCACGATGATCGTCGGGGCGGTTACCAGGGTCACAATCGTGACGATAGACGGGGTGGCTATCAGGGCCGTGACCGTGATGATCGTCGGGGTGGTTACCAGCATCGTGATCATGACGATCGCCGTGGTGGCTATCAGCATCGGGAGCACGATGACAGGCGTGGTGGCTACCAGAGTCGGGGCCGTGATGACCGCCGCAACCAGTATGGCCACGATGGGCGCAATGCCCACCAGGGCGAGCATGGGCGCTGGCAGGACCGGCGCGAGCAAGGTGGCCAGGAGCGCACCTACCGTGGTCATGACGACCGCCGTCAGGGAGGTAGCGGCTATGACCGCCGGGAGCACCAGGGTGGTTCCTACCGGCGTGATGACCGTCGTGGTGGTTACCAGGGTCGGGGTCGTGACGATAGGCGTGGCAGGGGCTTTGACCAGGGTCGTGGGGGTTTCCGTGGTGAGGCCTACCAAGATGGGCCCAGGAGAAACTCTGATGGCACCGTTTCCTACCCCTCGCAAAACCCGTACACGGACCCTCGCCCAGGCGAGCCGAGTATGCCCAAGGGCCTGGAGTGGTCAATGCTCTCCAAAGACGACAAGGAGCGCTTGCGGGGCTTGAGCAAGGAGCACGCCGAGAACATTGGCCTGCATATTCTGGCTGCTTATGCCTTGGAAGAGAGCGAACCAGACCGGGCCCTGGCCCATGCGCGCTGGGTAGCACGGCAGGCTTCTCGCGTCGACATCGCCCGTGAAACGCTGGCTCTCGTGGCCTACCGGCAGGGCGACTACAAGCTGGCCCTGCGCGAGTTCCGCACCGCTTACCGGATGAACGGCTACTTGGATTACTTGCCCTTCATTGCTGACTGTGAGCGGGGGTTGGGCGAGCCGCGTAAGGCTATCGAAGAAGCGACTAGCCCTGAGGGCAAGGCCCTGCGTGGGGAGTCGAAGGCCGAGATGTTCCTGGTCTATGCGGGAGCCCTGGCAGACCTTGGTCTCATGGACCAGGCTATCGCCATTGTCCACCAGCTAGGCCGGGCAAAGGGTCTGACCGGTGACTATCGGATGCGGGCCCTTCAGGCGGAGCAGAACTTCCTGGAGCAGGCTGGACAGGGCGAGCAGTCGCAGGCTTTGGAGCCCGTGCTCGACAAACTTGAAGCTGAGTATGCCGATCAGGACGATGATGAATCTGAAGAAGAGATCATCATCGACAATGACCTCGAACATGCGACGGCTACCATGCTGGAGAGCCTCAATATTCCTCTTGGTGGAGACGATTGGCGGACCGTGGAGGAAGCTGACCAGCAGATTTTCGAGGAAGGGGATGAGCCCGAAGCAGATGCCGAGCAGGAAGAGACTGCGCAGGCGGAAGCGGCCAGCGAAGAGGACAGCGAGCCAGCATCGCTAAATGAGACTGAGGCGGAGGCTGAGTTATTGCCCGAACAACAGGCTGAGTCTGAGCCAGTATCCGAGTCACTGTCTGATTCTGATTCATCGCCCGAGTCGCAGTCTGAGCTTGAATCGCAGGCTGAACCTCATACTGAGTCACAGCCTGAAATGCAGCCCGAGTCTGAACCGCAGACTGATCCTGAGCCTCAATCGCAGACTGAGTCACAGGCTGAGTCTGAGACAGAGTCTGTTGCACTGTCTGGATCTGATTTGTTGCCTCAAGCTCCAGCCAGTAGCACGCCTGAAGCTGGGTCTGATGACCACGCAGAGCAGACAGTCGTTATCGAGCCAACTGCTGCAAGTCAGGAGCCAATTACGGCACCAGCTGAGGGTCAATCAGGGACCACATCAGAGGCTCTGGCAGACCGGACGCATGAGATTTCGCCAGCGAGCGGTGAGGAGCCTGAACCAGCAGTATGAACGGCGTTTATCTCAAGGGATCAGCCCAGCCACTGGCGCAAGCCTATAGCTTAGCGCTCCTGGACTTAGATGGGGTTGTCTACCGGGGCTCTAACCCGGTAGAGCACGCTGCGGAAGGCATAGCCCAAGCCTCAGCAGCGGGCATGCGCATGGCATACACCACCAACAACCCCTCCCGCTACCCGTCCGTTGTGGCCGACCAGCTGCGTTCCTTCGGTCTGGAACTGGACGACCAGCAGGTCATCACCTCGGGCATTGTGGGGGCTCGTATGTTGCGCGAGCATCTTGAGGCGGGATCTAAGGTACTCGTCATCGGTTCCGACCACCTGCGAGATGAGGTCAGGGCCAACGGTATGCAGGTCGTCGAGTCAAACAAGGATCGGCCCCAGGCTGTCATCCAATCCTGGTATCCCGACCTGACACTCAAGGACCTAGCCGAGGCTTCCTACGCCATTGAGCACGGGGCGCAGTACTTCGTGACCAACAAGGACCTGACCATACCGCGGGAGGATGGGATAGCGCCCGGCAACGGGGCTATGCAGCTGCCAGTGATTGCAGCCAGCGGTCAGGAGCCCCAGGATTCCGCCGGTAAACCAGAGCCAGCTATCTACGACGAAGCCCGTCGTCGCCTGGCCCAAGATGAGCCCATCAGCAAGGCGGATTCCCTGCCAGTGGGCGACCGGCTGGACACGGATATTGAGGCAGCCTACAAGGGTGGGTACGACTCGATGGTCGTGCTCACCGGAGTCGCCGACCCGACAGCGCTCATGCAAGCCAAGGTCCAGTGGCGGCCTACCTATATTGCTCTGGATCTGCGCGGCTTGGTGCAGCCACACCCACAGCCAGTGCTGGCTCCCAATGGCCGCTGGGTCTGTGGTTCCTGCTCAGCCCAGCTTGAAAATGGCCAGGTGAGTTTGTCTGCCCACGACGGGCAGGGAAGCGATCTGGACCCCAAGCGGCAGATTGACGCCCTGCGCGCGGCTGTCTGCGCATGTTGGCAGGCAGCTGATGGTGGCCTAGACCTATCTGAGATTCAACTGCCCAGCTTCCGTCTCGGCTCGGCCCAGTGAAAGCGGTGAACTATGCCTGAAAGTGATGAAAACGGTCAAATCACACCATCGAACGTCCAACCACCTGCTCAGTTGGATGCGCTCTTTCAACGCTTTCCCGAACTCGCCACCGTAACGGCTCGGCCGCTTGAGGAGCAGGTAGTTGTGTACCGCCGTGTGCTCGCAAGCCTACAAGAGGATTTAGATGCTGTCCAACGTTGACCCCTACCAGACCCAGCAAGCCAGAAGCAAGAGATTCGCCAGTCCAGTGACTGGGGACTCAGGGCAGTCCATGCGGCTGGACCAGGCCTTGGTTGAGCGTGGACTAGTCCAGTCGCGCTCGCGGGCCGCTGCTCTGGTGAAGCAGGGTGCCGTCTTAGTCAACGGCGTCACCTGCCGCAAGGTAGCTCATCCGGTGGCAGCTGGAGACCTGCTGAGTGCAGACAAGGGCGAAGATTACGTCTCTCGAGGGGCCTTTAAGCTCATTGGTGCTCTCGATACCTTCGGCCCGCAGGGTTTGCCACAGCCCCGAGGTAAGTACTGTCTCGATATCGGTGCTTCAACTGGCGGCTTTACAGATGTGCTCTTGCGGCGCGGTGCGAGCCAGGTGATTGCCCTGGATGTGGGCCACGGGCAGCTGGCACCGCGGCTGGCCAGCGACGAGCGCGTCCGCGAGTTCTCAGGCGTCAATATCCGTCAGGTTGAGCCTGGAGAACTGCCCTTCCAGCCAGACTATGTGGTTTCAGATGTCTCTTTTATTTCGCTCACCTATGTGATTCCGGTGATTCAACGCCTGGCGCTGCCGGGTGCACACTGCCTGCTGCTGGTGAAGCCCCAGTTTGAAGTGGGGCGCGGCAAGCTCGGGCACGGGGGAGTGGTCCGGCAGGCGGAGCGTCGACAGGAGGCCTTGGAACGGGTTGAGACCTGCGCGCGAACCCACAATTTTACGCTCCGTGGGCGGGCTCCCTCGCCGATTACGGGTGCCCATGGTAACGAGGAGTACCTGCTCTGGCTCCAGTTGGGCGAGTGAAGCGCATGCGGGCTGCAGCTGGATAGCGTGCCTCGCTGCTGCTGCTCAAGGCTGGTTAGCAGCGGGCTACGTGGTAGCGTTTGGCACCGCCTAGCGTCATGACTGAGGCCGAGGAGCGGTCAGTCGTTATGGTCGACAGGCAGACGGCATGGTGAATGAATGAACCTTCTTTCAGGTCAGCGGCATAGCTTTCCAGGATGCAGCAACCGCATTTGTGGAGTTCGGCGTAGCGGCAAGTCAAGCGGTTGACATGGCTGGGGCGTATCATCCAGCGAACGTCTTTGAGTGAGACAACTTTGGGGTGCATGGTTCGAATGCATACGTGTTTTGCGATGGCGACATCGATGTCGAGGACGCCGCACAGGTCAATGTCTCGGGCTATGACCAGCTTCTGGTCTTCCATCAGACCGCTGAACTTGAGCAGGTGCTTGACGCGGATTTTCCCCTCCGTTTTTAGTAGACCTTGAAAGTCAATGATGCCAGCTTGAATATTGCCCGGTCCTACGATGCGCCCTTGGCCTGAAAGGATAGAAACCTGGATATGGCCGCTGGGTAGGCTGAGCGTGCCGTCCAAGCTCAGGGAGCCGCCACAGATGTCGATGCCTGTCAGATTTCCGGTGGCGTTCATCGTGTTGAAATGCACGCCAGGTTCTATGTATATGTTGCCGGCAGCTTCGATATGGTTGTAGTTG
The DNA here is from genome assembly GCA_033127725.1 of Bombiscardovia nodaiensis. Taxonomy (NCBI): domain Bacteria; kingdom Bacillati; phylum Actinomycetota; class Actinomycetes; order Bifidobacteriales; family Bifidobacteriaceae; genus Bombiscardovia; species Bombiscardovia nodaiensis. The sequence goes on from AP026798.1 coordinate 935,893, forward strand.
CCGCGTCTTACAGTACCACTGTCGATAAGCGTTAAGTTGGTGTACATACTCGACTCTCCTTCGTGCCGATTGCACTTGTGCGATTTTCCCCCAACTCTCGCCAGCAGCACGGTCATTGTGCTACTGATTAACGGTGAGAACCTTACTGCTCACATACGTTACAACTATAGATATACGTCAAAAAGTTGGATAATGGGGTGTATTATGCACAAACCAGCATAGAATCTGCATAATCGTTCCTCTGCTTTTAGCTATAGCCGACGGCGGAGATGGTTGAAAGAGCTTGTATTTGCTGAGAAAAGATGAGTGCGACACACCACTTTGAACACTTCGCCGGAGTGCGCTATTATAAGTGAGTTGTCGCAGTGAGCAAATTACAGTGATGACATGCGCCAGTAGCCCAGCGGATTAGAGCAGCTGACTACGGATCAGCAGGTCGCAGGTTCGAATCCTGTCTGGCGCACGAGAAAGCAATGGTTCCAAGGCTTCACGGCCTCGGGACCATTCTTGTTTTCGGAATCGGGCACACTTCGGCCACCCTTAAGAGTACCTTCCGCCACTCACTAATTACTAACCGTCCTCAGCCATACTCATGCAAGCCCTCAAGGCCGATTTTAGACACACAGTTTGGCGTATATCCCTAAACCCCTATATCCCTAAAATTACAGAACAGAACTTATGCTGCCCAAGTGATTTTAGTATGCCAATAGGGCTTATACCGGGAGGTGGCGGGCCAGGAGAGGCCCTTGCAGACGAGAAGATTACGGGGGTGTGGGACTCTAACGGTCCAGACGGAATCCTTGCCGGGTCGCTGCCGGGAAAACGGCCTTACTGAGTTCTTCCTGGCACACGGACTTCTTAGCTACTTGGTCACTGAAGGCATCGACCGGGCGGTCGGCCTGACGTAAGTCGTAGTAGTGGTGAACCTTCTGGTCGAACTCCTTCATGGCTTCCATGATTTCACCGTCATCAGCGGGATATGTGTTGTCGAAGAATTGGGCTGCACGGGGCATCCGAGGCTTGATGGCCGGGGCTTGGGCGGGCTTGCCGATGGCCAGGCCCAGCACCGGATAGGTGTACTTGGGCAAGTGCATCAGATCGATCAGCCCGTTGACGTCATTGAGCAATGAACCCAGAACCACGCAGCCCAATCCAAGGGAGTTGGCGGCCGTCTCCATGGCGCTCAGGGCAAGGACGGCATCGTTCTGCGCCTGGGTAAAGCGATAGCTAGCATTGATGGTAAATTCGGGGTCGTTGACATCAACCCCCTTGGCTTGTGCGATCGAAATGTTCCGGTGCTCGTCGGCGATGAAGACGTAAAGCAGGGGAGCCTGGGCTATGTAGCCCTGTTCCCCGATATGCGCTAGTCGTGCCTTGAATTGCGGATCTGTGATGCGAAGAGCCGACCAATCATTGAGATATCCGCTCGTGGGAGCCTGCTGGGCTGCACGCTCCAAGGTTTCGACGATTTCCGGATCAATGGGCTCGGGGGAGAACCTGCGAATCGAGCGTCGTTCCAACAGTGTGGTGATGATTGCAGAGTTGCGCATAGTCATTTTCATAGTGTATCGGTAGTACTTTCCAAAGTGGGCTGATTTCCGCTTTCTGCGATAATGGGCCAATAGGGCTTGACGGGATGGCATATGTGCACGGAAGTTAGGAACAAGACAGGAGGAGGTAGCGGTGAAAACTATTGGACTTATTGGTGGCATGAGCTGGGAGAGCAGCGCGGAATATTACCGGATTCTCAACGAGGTAGTGAAGCGCGAATTGGGTGGGCTGCACTCGGCCCGGTGCATTCTCTACAGCGTGGACTTTGATGAGATTGAGCGCTACCAGTTCGCCGGGCAGTGGGATAAGGCTGGCGAGGTTATGGCCGGTGCTGCGCGCTCCTTGGAAGCGGCGGGTGCGGACTGCTTAGCCATCTGCACCAACACCATGCACAAGCTGGTTCCCCAAGTGGAGGACGCCAGCAGCCTGCCCCTGCTCCACATCGCCCAGATGACGGCAGACCAGCTCAAGCTCGCGGGCATCAGCAAAGTTGGGCTTTTGGGCACGACTTTTACCATGGAACAGGACTTTTACAAGACCACTATTGCCAGCAATGGCATTGAGGTCATTGTGCCTGATGCTGACGACCGCCGTTTGGTCAATGATGTGATTTACCAAGAGCTGTGCTTGGGCGAGATTAAAGATTCCTCCCGCCGCGCCTATGTGGAGATCATCGACAAACTGGCCAGTCAAGGCGCTCAAGGAGTCATTTTGGGCTGCACCGAAATCGGCCTTCTCGTCAAACAAGCCGACACCCAAGTGCCCCTCTTCGACACCACTCTCATTCATGCAGAAGGAATCGCTCAATATGCCCTCTCCTAACGTTGGTACAGCGATTGTCTGACTACATAGAATGAGATTGTTCGGAACTGTTTCAGGGATTAGATAAAAGTGCTCTGAACACCATGCTCGGTCGGTAAGGTTATCTATCGGCAGCGCGGGCAGGAATGCTCCGGGAAGGCGAAAAGCGTCGCCCTGCTTCGCGTATGTGGTTTGCATGCGTGGGGCAGGGCGACGCTTCTTGTGGTTCTATCTGCTGGTTGGTTATTCGCCGGACATGAGGGCTTGGACCATGTCGATGCGCTTGACCCGGCGGCTGACGAGCAGGGCCACCAGCAGGGAGCAGCCGAGGGTGATCATGCTGGCCCAGCCCAAGTCGGTCCAGGAGAGCTTGGGGTCGAAGGCCAGGGTGGACGAGGCGACCGCTCCCAGGTAGATTTTGAGGAAGGCGATGGCCGCGGGGATGCCGACCAGCCAGCCGACCACCGCCAGCGAGCAGTTCTCCCTGAGCACCGACGAGCGGATCTCGGATCGCTTGAAGCCCAGGACCCTCATGGTAGCGTACTCGCGTTCCTCCTCCGAGTAGTTGAGCACGCCCAGGTTGTAGAGCACGACCAGACCCAGGACCAGGGCCGCCAGTTTGAGCATGGCGAAGATGCCGGTGAAGGAGGAGATGCTTTGGGTCAGGCCGTCCTTCTGCCGGTCGAAGTCGGTGACCCGCAGGACGCCGTCCACGTCCTTGAGCTTCCGATCCTTGGCCTGCGGTCCCAGCAGGGCTGCTGTGGGCGTGAAGCTCTGTCCGAGGGTGCCGGTCCAGGTGCTCCTGGAGATAATCAGTCCCTGGCTGACCGGCGCGTAGGCGATGGCCTGGATCGGGATACGCAGGTAGTCCTTGCCGGACGAGGTGCGGAAGGAGAGCTCGTCGCCGACTTTGAGGTGGAGGGCCTGTGCGGCCTGTTTGGTCAGCACGGCGCCCTGGTCGAGGTCGATGTCCTTTCCCTGGTCGTCGTGTATGGTCATGTACGAGCCTGGGCCTACCACGTTGAGCATGGCGCTCTGGCTGGTGTCATCGCGGTATTCCATGGGCCGTTCCTCGACCCATTGGACCTGCCTGTCCCGGTCATGGTCCGAGCTGGCCGCGTCGGTGCTGGGGTCCATGGCCTGTTCGACCCGGTCTTCCACCTGCTTCGTCGCCGCCTCGTCGCGGGTGGCGTTCGGGTCGAGCGTGGCCTTGGCCTGGTAGCTGTATTGGCCGCCGTAGAGCATGTCCGGCATGCCCTGGGCCACGCTTTGGGCTCCGAAGCCCGCGCACAGCAGGACCATGCAGCCCAGTGAGCCCAGGAAGCCCATCAGGGTCCTCAGCTTCCCCTGGTGCATGTTGCGCAGGGTCCACCGCCAGTTGCCGGGGATGCGGCGCCATAGGGCGGACCAGTGCTCGATCAGCGGGCGCGGGTTGCCGCCGCCGGACTGGGCGGAGGTGTCGCTCAGCTCCATGGCGGGCGCACGCCTGAGGCTGGACCCGCAGGCGGCGACGGCAGCCAGGAAGCAGACCGCGACGAGCACTGCGAGCACCATCCAGGAGACCGGTTTGACGCTGACCTGCCAGGAGGGCAGCCAGTAGCTGTCCTCGTACACGTGCAGGAGGACCTTGCTGACGGTGAACGGGGCGATTGCGAACCCAAGGGCGGCGCCCAGACCGCAGACCAGCAGCCCGTAGCTGCCGTAGTGGAGGCGGAGGGTGCCCTTCGATATTCCCAGGGCCCTCATGCCGGCGATCTGCAGGCGTTGGACCCCGACCAGCCGGGAGATGGACGTGAGCATGGTTGACAGAGCCACCAAGGCGAATATGGCGGAGAACAAGGCCGATATCTTGACGACTTTATCGATCCGGCTCTGCAGGGAGTTGGTCTGCGGCCTGGAGTCGCGGGTGGAGAAGCTCACGAAACGCTCTCCCAGGCGGGTGCGCAGATTGTCCTCCAGTGTCCGCACGCTGTCGTCCTTGTTCCCGCCGGACGGCGCGTTCAGACGCAGGCGCACCGTCGAATAGGAGTTCGCGCGATGCGGCGTTTGTAGGGAATGCAGGCCGGTGTAGGCGAAGCCGAAGCGATTATGGTCGGGCACCGAGGTGTCGGGGTCGGCCGGGTACAGGTACTCGGAGGAATGGACCAGACCCTGCACCTGCCAGCGGGTCTCGTGCCCGCGGATGGTCAGGTCGATTTCGTCGCCCGCCTTCCAGCCATGGTCGTGGGCCAGGTCGGCGTCCAGCCAGATGTCCCGCGGGGCGTCGGCATCGTCCGCGTCCCTGCTCTGGTCGGCCCGGAAGGCGGTGCCTTCGACACGGTCGAGCTTGGGGATGTCCGTCCGGTCCACGGCGTTGAGTTCGACGCTGGGGTCGTCGCGGCCCTGTGCCGTGTCCTTGATGCTGGCGCTGGTGGTGATACCGGCCTGCGCCTGGCTGACGGTGTCCATGCCGCGTATGGCGTCCAGGTCGTCATCGGTGATGTCCTTGCCGGTCAGCCAGGCGTCAGCGGGGGCGCTGCTGGCCTTGTAGTCGTCCAGGGAGCGCTGCATGCCGTAGCCGGCGGAGGTGATGCCCACGAACACCAGCATGGTGAGCGCGGCCATGATGAAGACGGAGAGGAACTGCGCCCACTGGTTGCGGATGTCGCGCAGGGTTTTCTTGATCAGTATGCGGGTCACCATGAGATGGACTCCATATCTACTGGTGTCGGGTTGTCCTCGATTTTGAGGATATGGCCGTCGCGTACATGGATGACTCGGTCAGCTGCGGGCGCGATGGCCGCGTTGTGGGTCACGATGACCACGGCCTTGTGGTTGAGCTTGGCCATGGAGGCAAGCACGATCAGCACCTTCTTGCCTGTCTCGCTGTCCAGGGCTCCGGTGGGTTCGTCGCATAGGAGTAGGCGCGGATTCTTGGCTAAAGCCCTGGCTATGGAGACGCGCTGCTGTTCGCCGCCGGAGAGCTGGGAGGGGAAGTTTCTGAACCGGTCCGCCAGACCGACGGAATCGAGGAGCAAGGCCGGTGCCAGAGGGTCGTTGCTCAGCCCGGCGGTCAGTTCCACGTTCTCTAGGGCGGTCAGATTGGGTATGAGGTTGTAGAACTGGAAGACGAACCCCACCTGGGTGCGCCGGTAATCGGTCAGACCTTTTTCTTTGAGTTGGCAGATGTCCTGCCCGCCCACCGTGAGCGAGCCGGAGGTGGCGGAATCAATGCCGCCCAGGATGTTGAGTGTGGTGCTCTTGCCCGAACCTGAGGGGCCGAGAATGATGGTTAGCTGCCCGTCCTCGATGGTGAAATCCACCGAATCTAGAGCCTGTATCTTGGTGTCTCCAGCCGTATAGATGCGACTGAGGCCGCGTGCTTCTACATAGGACATGTTTTCGTGTTCCTTTTCCTTGGGCCGCGACTGCAATTTTTTGAGTCGTTGCGACCTGCCTGTGATACAGGTTTGCAGGAAAGGAGTGGGAAGGAGCAGCCGTCGTGCCGTGGGTGATTTACCGCGGTCGCCGTCTTGTCACCTCGGGAAAGCTAGTCCTGGACCAATCCCAACAGTTGCCGGGCATAGGTCCCCACCAGCATTTCGACCTGCTGGGCGGACTGCGAAACCGGGTCTTGCAGCTGCCGACAGATGGTCGAAGTGCCAGTGCAGAGCAGGGCGGCCAAACCGCTGGGCCCCACCTGCCGGCTCAACTGGGTGACCGGCAGGTCGCCCTGATCCAAGGCTTTGGCCAGGGCGTGGGTCATGCTGGGCGTGATGCTGGACAGCAGGGCATCGACGAATAATCTGTCGAACCTGCTAACCCAGTCGTCACGCTCGTTTGCGGAGGGGAAGAACTCCTTGAGACCCTCCCACGCCTGTCCCACGCACACCAGAACGTTGTCGATCATGTCTTGAGTACTCTGACCGTCATCGTCAAACGCCGCGATGATGGACCTGGCATAGGACCCCATGTAGCTGTCCATGCAGGCGTTGATCAGATCATCCTTGGAGTCGAAATAGTAGTAGAAGACACTGGGGGAGACCCCCTTGCCGCCATTGGACGCCTTGATGACATCCCGTAGCGACGTGCCGTCCACACCATACTGTCCGAAGAGCTCAGTGGCCGTGTCGATAAATTCCTGGCGCTTCCTGAGGTTGTCCTTCTTTCTCGCTGTCATACAAACCATTATAGAACATGTTCTAGAAATTGACTATAGAACAGTGTTCTATTTTTGTCAAATACGAGAACTGACGGCGAGTGACTTCGTGCTATCGCCTTGGAATCAGAGGCCTGCGGCGCATACGGGGGAAAGTCGGAGGGCTTCTTTTTACGTCGGGAGTTTTCGGTGTCGTTTGGATCGGACGGCACGAAGTCGAGGCCAGGCTCGGCGAAGCGGTCGCCACATCGAAGGTCAGGTGGGTTGCTCTGCAGGGAAGAGCCCTGACAAGCCGGACGTGAGAATGAGCAGAGGATCTGGATGATTGGTTGAGGTTCCGACGGAATCTTGGGATATACGCCAAAATGTGTGCGTTTTTGGGGGTCTGAGCCCTTGTGCCAGTTGGGTTGAGAGTGGTTAGTAAGTGGTGGAGGACACTCTTAAGGGTGGCCGAAATGTGTGCGTTTTTCATGGGCTAAGCTCTTGTACCAGTAGGGGTTAGCGCTGTTAGTAAGTGCTGTCTCAGTCTTTAGCTCATACCGGCCAACCAGTGGCCGCTATGCCAGGCTATCTAGAAGCACACAACATGCCGTACAAGTATCGTAACGGCTTCTTAACCCAGCATTTCTGCCGGTTCAGACCATTCAGAAGTCACACCTACAATCACAGATCAGCACCAGTACCAACCAATCAACCACACCACTGGCAAAACCCTCCAGGAACTCATGTGCACACATTTTGGCGTATAACCCATAACCCACTGGTTGCCATACGCCCTCCAGGTAAAAAAGTGCCGCCCTAGTGTGCATGCTATCTTACGAAAGTAGAGGCAGTGGCGGCTTCTAACGCAACTAATTCTACATCATGCCGGTGCCGAGTGCGACCCTAATGCTCTGCTTGTGGTTTAGGTCTGTGGCTGAGCGTAGACGACGCTGAATGGGGTGTCGTCTTTGGCCAGGCGCAGGGCGGTGGTCCTGGTGATGGTGTTCTCGATCTTCCAGTAGTTGCCGATCACCGGGATCTCGTTGGAATGGCTGAGCGGTGATTTGTCCCAGTCCTCGCGGGTGCGCCAGTAGGTCAGCAGGACGGGTGTGGGCTCCCTGCCATCCGCTTGGGCCCTCCGGGTGGCTTCAAACGCCTGTGCGGCCAGGTCCGTGCTCTTCCGTTCGATGATGTCTGCAACATCCTCCAGGAACAGCCGCGCGACCTTCCTGGGCAGCGCGAAGGCTCTGGGGTCTTCTGAATTAACTGAAAATTTAATCATCGATGGCTCTGTTATTTTTTGGAGTATTGAAACCAATTATTGTATGCTTCCCGTTTCGCATAGAGCCCTAGCTTTTGCCCAACAGCGGTAGCAAAATCCAAGCGAGATCGAATCGGGCGCATTTTGGCGTACAACCCTGTGAAGAGACGGTCACCCACACATCAGTCATTGACAATAGTATTTGCTACATTTTCGATGCCACATATTTATGCCACACTAAGCACATGGGAATGAAATTCGCGCCGTCGGCGTTCGGGCATGGTGTCACACCAGAAGAGGCGATCTATGCAATCGCTCACTCTGTCGGTGACGACCAGCAGGGGGGGGATGACCCCGACGTGACCATGTTCGTCGGCCATCCACATGCCGGAGCGCTGGATGACGATTGACTGGAGGTGGGGTGCCGGGAGTACCCGCAGGATGTGGTGGTATTCCGTGCCATGCCTTTGAGACAACTGGCGGTACTTGCTGTATGAAGATGACGAGGAGGAATCATGAGCGAATTGACGCAGAAGCAGCTGACTGAGCTTGAGGAGCTGGACCGTAAGGTTACGGCAGGTGAAGTGAAGGGTAGCGGACACCCCAACCGTCGGCCTGGAGGCGGTGCGCGGTACCTGATGCAGGCGACTGGAACGGCAACGGTTGAAGAAGCACAACGCATTGCCCTTGGGCGGCCGCGTGTAGGCGAGGAGAAGCATGGAAGGTCACCGGTGGTGCGTTTCGTTGCTCCTCCTGCGTTGAAGGAGGGTGTTGAGCGGCAGGCACGGCAGCGGGGTATCAAGCCCTCGGAGATGTGGCGTCAGATCGCAGAGCAGTTCCTGGCCGCCCAGAAAGTATAAGTGTGCAGCTTATCTCGTTGAAAGCTGCATCGGGAAGCGGGCCGGAATAGGTCGGCCCGGGTTATGCGTCAAAACTGATGCCTTGTAGGGAGTTTCGGAGATTGCCGCGTCGCTGGTGGCGTCTTCTTAGCCCGGATTTGTGGGCGCTGTGCGGATAGAAGTGAGGCGATCCTCAACCTTTGGGGATCGCCTCAATCGATAGCTATTGGAGCTTAAGCAGAGCTTGTCAGACTCGGCTGTTCAGGCCCCTTACAGGGAGATGGTCACCTTGCCGAGCTTGTCGATCAGCTTCATGTTTTCGCTGTAATCTACGGGCACGAAAAGCACGTTGATGCCCTCGTCGGCGGCCAGGGTGGTCTTCAAGCTGTCAACCAGGTCCTGCCGGCTGGTCACCATATGAGCGTGACCGCCAAAGCTTTCGACATACTGCTTGAAGTCGGGGTTGCCGAAGTCGACTTCGCTGTGGTGGCCCAGACCCATGTCCATCTTCCACTTAATCAGACCGTAGGCCTGGTCTACCCAGACCATGGCAGTCAGTGGAATCTGGTAGCGGTGGGCGGTTTCCAGCTCCTGCGAGTTCATCATGAAGCTGCCGTCGCCCATCATGGCCAGGATGTGCTTCTTGGGCTCGGCCAGCTTAGCGCCGATAGCGCCTGGCAGTGTCCACGACATGGTCGACAGGCCGTTGTCAATCAGGAGGGTGTTGGGTGCATAGGTCTTGTAGAGGCGGGCCATCCACATCTTCAGAGCTCCGGTGTCGGTAAGGACAATGCCGTTTTCATCGACTGCTTCGCGCGTGGCAGAGACAATCTGCTGCGGCTTCAAGGGGGCGGCAGACTCCTCGGCTCCGTAGGCCAGCTCTTCAGTGATGGCGTCAGATATAGCGGCAGAGAAGGCCGGTGCCTGGTAAGTAGCTAGCTCCTGCTGGAGCGCTTGCAGGCTGGCTGCAATGTCGGCATTGATGTTGATCTTGACCGGGTAATGAGCGTCCGTATCTTCACTGAAGGTGTTGATGTGAATGACGGGAACAGCGCCCTTCGGATTGATCTTCTCCGGCTTGAATTCGGAGAGCTCATAGCCGACCGAGAGAATGACGTCGGCCTGGTCGAAGGCGAAGTTTTCGTAGTCGTGGGCCATGAAGCCGACAACCCCTAAGGCGTGGGGGTCGCGGTCGTCGACGGCTCCCTTGCCCATGTAGGTGGTGGCCACAGGCAGGCCGGTCGCCTTCATAAACTTATTCATAACCTCGCTCGCGCCGTCGCGCACGATGCCCATGCCAGCCAGGACGATGGGGTGCTTAGCGGAGCGCAACATGTCGGCTGCTGCCTTGATGTCCTCCTGGCGCGGCAGGCTGACCGGGCGCGGCATGGCGGGGATGTGCGTTTCTCCGACAGCTGCGGAGGACTCAATGGTCTCCGGCAGTGCCACGAAGGTAGCGCCCGGGCGGCCGTTAATGGCCTCGTTGTAGGCCTTGGCAATGACCTCGGGGGCGGACTGGGCCTCGTAAATATTTTCCGACCACTTGGTGACCGGTGCGAACATGGCCCGCAGGTCAATCACCTGGTGCGATTCCTTGTAGATGCGCTCAAGACCGCCCTGGGCTGCAATGGCAATCAGTGGTGTGGAATTGCTCTGCGCGTCGGCCACGCCCAAGAGCAGGTTGATAGCGCCGGGTCCAAGAGTTGCCGTGGCCACGCCGGGCTTACCGGTCAGGCGACCATACACGTCGGCCATGAAGGAAGCGCCCTGCTCGTGGCGGACCAGGATGAATTCGATGCTGGGCGAGTCGTGAATGGCGTCGACCAGGCGGATGTTCTCCTCGCCGGGGATGCCGAAGACGTACTTGACGCCGCGCTCTTCCAGGACCGATACTATTTGCTGTGCAACTGTTTGCTGTGTCATGGGATTCTCCTTGATGTGACTGCTAAATGCCCCGGACTAAGATGATGACGCCCAGGGTGAGAACGGATAAAACTGTGGTGAGGCCGAGGGTAGATGCCATCTCCCGCTCGCGAATGTGGTATTGGTTGGCGAAAATTGCGGTGATGGCCGCCGTGGGCATGCCGAGCGCCACGACCGACTCGTTCAAGGTGGTGGCGTCAACGTGGAAGGCCATCATAATGGCGAACATGATGCCTGGAATCACGACCAGCTTGCCCAGGGTGTTGAACCAGACCATGCCGGAGAGGGTGAGCTTCTTTTCATAGAGCACCAGGCCGCTGGAAAACAGCGCGAGGCCAGAAGTCGCCGCACCGAGAGTGGTAAAACTGCGCTCCCAAGCAGGGGTGATATGCAGGCCGACCATGCACAAGATGAAGGCGAGAATTGGCGCCCAGACTACCGGCTTTTTGACTGCTGAAACAATCATTTGGCCCAGGCTTGCGTGGTCTTTGCCTTCCGAGGAGAGCAGAATAATGGTGGCTGGAACTTGGATGATGTTCATCACTAAGCCGCCAATGGAAATGAGAATGGCGCTTTCGTTGGGAAACAGGGCTCCCAGTACGGTAGGGCCGATGAAGGGGATAGCAGGTCCGGTAATGGCCAGCGTTTGGAGCGCCGCCTCGGGCGTGCTCTGGCGCATCAGGAAGCGTGTGACGAGAAACACCAGAATGTATCCGCCGACCATGCCTATGAATATCCACAGGGCTACTCGCGCATTGGCAAACAGGGTCGAGCGGCTGGTGGCGAGGATGCCGCCGAACAAGCTGAGCGGTAGGGTGAAGTTCATAACCAGCTTGTTGATGCCGCTGGCGTACTCACCGTCGAACGTTTTGCGCATACCGGCGTAATATCCGATACACAGTGTCACTACTACTGGCAGTAGTGCGGTAATTAAGGTACCAACCACGTTGTCACTTCCTTACATGTTTTCGTGTCTACTGGCGGGCGATGGCAGCAGCTCGTCAACGTTACAGAATCAACGTTTCTTAAGCAACGTTTACAAAGTAACAATAAGCCTTCTGGTCGCTCTTGTCAAAATCGCGTTTTTCGGGTTTGCCAAGCGTGAAAACGTTCGTATGCCTCAGTTTCGCCGGTTCTAGGGACTTCGATGGTGGGAGCAAAATCCTTGCAATGTGCCGCGAATACTAGTGAGCAAAGCAGGGGATAGGGCTCCAGTAATGGGCAGAGCGCGGGGGAGCTTGCCTCCTTTCTGATAAGCGTGTTAAAATCCTGAATGCTGACTAATTTTGTTTCTGACGCGCACTAAGGAGAGTTGGACCACGCTGAATACTTTTCCTGGTGATATTGCTCAAAGCGTGTCAGTCATTCACCGCGCCTACCAGCGCGATGCTCGCTTATTCTTCAAAGGACTGAACCTCAACAGTACGAGCGCTTATATACTGCTCATTCTATGTAAAAAAGGTTCTTTCAGTCAGAACGAACTCTCCCGCGAGCTCCTGATCAACAAGGGCCAGATTGCCCGTGAAGTCAAGCGGCTGGTCACCAACGGTTTCGTCACACAAGTGCAGTCAGAGGAAAATCACACGGTGAACGTGGTAACGATCACTCCTGAAGGCAAGAAGCTCATTCCGCGCATTGTCGATTACCGAAACGATTGGTGGAATTCGCGCTTGCAGCAAATCGATGCGACCCCAGACAGCCCGCTCGCGCAGTCCTTATACACCATAGGCCGCCAGCTCATTGCCAACCAAGACCACGACCGGCTGGCAGCCCTGGCCAACGGCAGACAGGGAATGACGGCCTTCTAAGGGTGGTAAAAGTAGGGCTGGGTTGAAAGTCAACTTCCGCTCGTTTTAAAAGCAGTAAAAGTGACGTTATCGGCCGTTTAGCCGCGGACTCCTGTGAAGTTTGCTGTCTTCACCAATGAACGCTCGTTACTTGTCGCGGCTTAAAACCCAGTTGACGATGTCTGGCGGGAAGAGCTGCTTGAGGGCGTATTCGGCGTCGGAGGGGGTGTACTTGTAGTCCGCTCCGGTGAGCTTGGCCATGATGTCCTCGGCCCTATTGATTCCGCGAGATTCCATGTCTTTGGCCGCTAGGAGCGCATTGGCTGGGTAGTCGGCGTGGACGTGCTCAATGGCGTACTGAGCCACCTCCGGCGGATACTTGTCGCGCTTGGTAGTCAGCTGGTCGCGCAGGGCCTCCTCAGACAGGTGCATGCTGTCCATATAGGACTGAGCTTTGACAGCTGCCTCATCATAGAGGGCCTTGGGATACTTGGACTTTTTGGGCTTATGGGTGGCGGCTGTCTTGGAAGCGTCGTTGGACTTTTGCGAAGAGTGAGTCGCCTGCCGGACGAGATAGGGCACGTCTACCAGGTCGCTCTGGCCTACCATGAACCAGGTGAGAGCCAGAAGGACCAGTATGACTTTTTTTAAGGGGAACCGCTGGTACCAGTGACCGCGCGGGTTGTCGAATTCGATAGTGGGTGGGAGAGGAGGCGTTGGCATTGTTGTGCGTGCTCTCTTTCTCCTCATCGCTTACCGCGGCGGATAGGTTCCTATATGTATACTAGCTTGGATTCGGATTTGCGGTAGACGGTTCAATCGTTTAAGTGATCTAAGGCATAGTTCGCGTCGGCCGGCGTGAACTTGTCAACGATGCCTGTCAGCTTCGCATCAATGGCTGCCCTATCTAGATGCTGGTTTTGTGCGTAGTCTTTCGCGCGAATGAGTGCATTGGCTGGGTAATCGGCGTGGACGTGCTCAATGGCATACTGAGCAGCCTCGTCGGTAAAGCGGTCTGGCTCACCGGTCAGCTTGTCTCGTAAACCTTCCTCAGACAGGTGGTAGGTATCAACATAAACCTGGGCTTTCTTCGCTGCGTCGGCGTGGTTGTTAGACCGAGGCTTGGGCTTGGGGCTCTTCTGCTTGGTGATTTCAGATTTCGTGGCCCAGTCAATGACCTCATGGGCGTTCGAAATAATGGTGTCACCATGCGTGAAAGCCAGGTAGATTCCTGCGGCGAGTATGGCTACGAGCACCCAGATCCAAACTCGCTTATAGAGAGGTTTCCCCTTCTCCTCATAGTAAGCTGAGAGATCTGGTTGATCGCGCATAGGACTAAAAAATCTCTTCCCTCTTCGTGTGGTTACAACTTCTTGTATCCTAGCAGGAAGTCTGACTATCAGCTGTACTGGGAGCAGAGGAGGGGCCAGCTGATGCGCAAACTTGGCTCGCTGACTGGGGGCTCGTAGGGATGATGCTGTAGAAATAGTGTGTGAGGACGGGGCGCTGCCTCAAATGGCAACCCAGCTTTGCGGAGCTGCTGGTGGGCGGCTATGAGCTGGCCGGTGCGTGTCCTTACGGCAGATACTGGTAGTGATGGCTAGAGGTGGGCGGACTGTGAGAAGTTCGGTCCGCCGGGAAGGCAGATGGAAAATATGGCGCTCAGTAAGAAGCAGGTCAAGCAGTTGCGGGCACTGGCTAACGGGCTCTCTCCTGCCCTGTGGATTGGCAAGGAGGGCGTGAGCGAGGCTGCGGTCAAGCAGACTGAGCAGACCCTAGACGCGCACGAGCTGATTAAGTGCGTGGTGCAAGACGGTGGGCCGGTTGACGCGCGCGAGGCCGGGGAGGACCTGGCGGACCGCTTAGGCGCCCAGCTGGTGCAGGTTATCGGTAGGCGCTTTGTGCTCTATCGCGCCTCCAACAAAGAGGGTATAACGCCCATAGCACTCGTGCGTGAATAAAGAGTAAAACGCGGAGCCTGGCCTATGCCGATGGGCGGAGTTTGACCGTTCCCGGTTTGCTGCTGTTGCCTGGTGGATCATGCGGATGCTGACAGGCTGCAACACTTTAAGAAAAATGTCAAGATAACTTTACGTAAAGTAAACTTTACTGTATGCTGGTGCTACCCAACGTCAATACTGACTCATAGGAGGCATCATGAACGAGACTTCAAACCACGATTTCCAGCCTGATTCAAACGCCCAAGCACCTTCCAAGAGTGAGAGGGCCTTTGGATACATGCACATCGGCCAGCGGCGGCTACCAGCCTTGCCTGTGGCTGCTGTGGTGGGGGTCGTGTTGGCATTTGTGGTTGGAATGCTCATGACCTGGCTCATGCCTGGGCCCGATTCGGTTTCGTGGATACGGAAAATGCTCTTAAATGCTGTCTGCTCCTGGCCGGTGCTGTTCGCTCTGGCCTGGGTCTGTATCGTCGACCGTGAAAGTATTCCCGAGGCAGATCTGCGCCCAGAGGAAAACGTGGAGACACACTGGGTCAATACCAGCGCTGTCCACGCATTTTGGGCCACAGCTATTGCCGTCGGGCCCTGTGTTGTCTTTACCATCAATATCAAAACGGATCTGCCAGCGGTGAGTCTGACCCTGCTCGCAGTGGCGGCCTTTATGGTGCTTGCATTCCTGGTGTCATATGGCATTGAAAGGGTGAAAGATCGTGGATAACAGCCTGGCCCACCTGCGCAAGGAGCGTCATTGGTCTCAGGAAGATCTCGCTAGACAGCTGGGGGTGAGTCGGCAAACGATTATTTCGATAGAAAAAGGACAGTTCAATCCCTCTTTGCCCCTGGCCTTCCAGCTGGCGGAAGCCTTTGGACTCACAATCGAGGATATCTTCAAGCCCTAGGTGGAGCGCTACCCTGCCAGTCGTTTGCCAAGGGGGGCGGCTACCTTAGAAAGCAGTGTGCTGCCTGGCAGCATAGGCTAATAGCAATGGGTCGAAGGAGTTGGTATGTCAGAGGCAACAGAGCCGACTAGACAGGAACAGGCAGCAGCGGGAGAGAATAGGCTGGAGCAGCCCTTCGAGCAGACCTACCGCCGGGGGCCTGTGATTATGCGCGGGCCGATGATTCCCAGTGACAACTCGAATACGAACCTGCTGAGCGCGGACCAAGACACGGACTGGCTGCACATGGATCCCTGGCGGGTCTTACGTATTCAAGCCGAGTTCGTGGATGGGTTCGGAGCTCTGGCTGAACTGGGGCCGGCTGTCTCGATTTTTGGGTCTGCCCGCACCAAGAGCGACGACCCCGCCTACGAGTCCGCCCGGCGGATGGGACACGACATAGCCCAGCAGGGGATTGCTGTCATTACCGGCGGCGGACCGGGAGTGATGGAAGCGGCTAACCGGGGAGCGGCCGAAGCTGGCGGCAAGTCCGTGGGCCTGGGCATTGAACTGCCCCATGAGCAGGGCATCAACCAGTGGGTCAACCTGGGCATGAGTTTCCGTTATTTCTTCGTGCGCAAGACCATGTTTGTCAAGTACTCGTCAGGCGTGATTGTCTGCCCAGGCGGTTTTGGCACCATGGACGAGATGTTTGAGCTACTCACCCTGGTTCAGACCCACAAGGTGACACGAATGCCCATTGTCTTGTTCGACAAGGCCTACTGGGATGGGCTCTTTGACTGGATTTCCTCAACCGTGCACGACAGGGGCATGATTTCGGACTTAGACCCGAGTCTGCTGGTGCGCACCGACGATCCAGAGGAAGCTGTGCGCGTAGTAGTGAAGAATTGCCAGCAGCAAGAGCAGTAAATTACGACGAACTAGTGCAGAGCGGCAGTGGGGGGCAGCGCGATTCCCTACTGCCGGTCGGGCCTCGGGCGCTGGGTGGAAGGCTTTGCTCAGCGCTTTGCAGCCAGCAGGATGCCAGTGCCCACCGGCAGGAGGCAGGCGTCGAAGTCGTTGCTCTCCTGGTAGTCGTCGAGAATCTGCCGGATCATGGTAACCCGCTCTGAGCGGTTGGCCGGGTTCATGATACCGCCGTCTTCTTCGTTTTGCGCGAAGCACATGGCATCGGTGAAGAGAATTTGCCCGCGCTCGCGTAAGAGCCTTGGTGCCTCGGCTAGGGCGTCACGGTAGTTGTCATTTTCGCCGGCCACCACAATCAAATCGTAGTCTCGCGGGTTTAGACGGGGAAAATATGCTTTGGCGGGCGCGTTGACAGCGCGCAGGCGGGCTGTCGTGTGGCCGCTCAAACTGCGGAAGGTCTGGCGGATGAGGTCAACACCTTGGGCTGAGGAGTCTACCGCGGTAAATTGACCACCGGCCCCCAGTCCTTCAATCAGTCTAATGGTCTCCACCACCGAACCGGTACCCACCAAGATAATGGACTGAGCCCTACTCGCCCTAGCTACCACCTTGAGGAAGGCACCCTGCGCTACGCAGGACTGAGCGAAGCCCGCCTCACTGGCCAGTGCGCGCGAGGAGGCTAAAAATTCGGACTCAGCGTTCAGCGCGCAGGCCTCGGCGTACTCCCAGGCTTTGGCGTGGTTCGTGTAGGAAGTCTTATTCATATCTTTACTCTAACGACTGGCCCTCACAAGTGGCGTCCTGGCGGGCCTGCTTGATTAAGGACCAGATGGTATCTGCTATATCTATGCCGCGCGGGCAGTAGCGGGTGCAGGCGCGAACTGACTGGCAGGCGCGTAGACCGTCGGCCTGATTGATGGTTTGCAGGCGCTCCGAGGCCCGGCTGTCGCGCGAATCGCGGATAAAGCGGGCCGAGGCTACCAGGGCTGCGGGGCCTATAAACGCTTCACCTCCTGCGTATATGGGACAGGCCGCTTCGCACAAGCCGCAGGCAATGCAGTTGCTCAGGAGCTCGTAGGCCTTCAACTCCTGCGGTGACTGGAGGTATTCGCTGGAAGCTGCGGCTAGGGGAGTGTCTGCCAATTCGCTGGATAGGTCGCCGTCTTGATGAGCTGGACTAGCTTGACTAGGTAGCTGCCCGGGGCTTTGGTGCTGCAGGTAGGGCTGTATTTGAGTGATCTGCCCCATCATCGGTTGGATGTCTACCAGCAAATCGCGCAAGACTGGAAAACCAGGCAAGGGAGCTAATTCGATAGCTTCCTGAGCGTCATCTGGCTGGCTGTTGGATGCCTCTTCTGCCCGGGCAAACGCGGTGAACTGTGCTGGCGGCTGGTGAGCAGAGAAAGGCGAGGGCTCCTGCTCAGGCAGGGGGCAGGCGTATCCGCTGGTGGCAGAGCTGGTGAGGCGAAAACCTGGCTGACCAGTGTACGTATTCTTACGGGCGCGGGCGCGGATCTGGGCCGTGCGGAGGGCTTGGCTCACCGTTATCTTGCAGAGTAGGGCGGGCTGGCCGTTAACTAAAACGCCGTCTGAGCCACACATGCCGTGGCCGCAGGAGTAGCGGAAGGCCAGGCTGGGGTCGAACTCGCGTTTGATGGTGAGCAGGCAGTCCAGGAGCGTGGATTGGGGGCTGGTGGTCAGCTCGTACTCCTGCACCCACCGTTTCATGTGTTCGCCCGGCTGAGCAAGGGAGCTCCTACTGCTAGCTGCGGCGAAAGGATTGGGCCGGTGCTGCTGGCTTGCGCCTTGGAGCGCTGGGAGCGGGCGGGCTCGGTGGATACGAATGAGAATACGGGTATGGCTGCTCTTGCTCTCTTCCATACTGCTCATACCTCCTATTGTCTCACTGCCGCTGGAAACGTGCTGCCCACGCCTGATTTGTTGAGTGGGTCGTATGACCTATCGGGCAAACTACTTGGTAGCCGCGTGCACTCAGTAGCCGCGCGAACCTGGTGGAAAATCGAGGATATGAACGTCCTGCCAGTCCCGCTGGCCTGCCATGTCTAGCAGAGAGTGCTTGAGGAAATCCTGGTCGTTTCGCTGTGGGTAGTCGCGTCGGAAGAGGGAGCCGCGAGACTCCTGTCGGTTCAGGCTAGCCCTGAGGACACACTGGGCCAGGAGCGCGAGGTTCCCGGCTTCCAAGATGGCCGTAAGCTCTTGATTGAACTGCTTTGAGGGATCGCTCAAGGATAGCTTGTTGGCTGCTGGCAGTAGCTCACCTTCTATCTGCTCTAGGGCGGACTGGATGGAATCTGCGTCACAGCTGACTGCCAGGCAGCGGTCCAGCAGAGCGCCGATACGGTCGATGAGTTGGTAGGCGTTCGCTTGCTGCTCCTGCCTTTCTTGCCCCTGCCTACCGGCCTGATCAGCTGCTTTAGTGGTGATAGTTTGCTGTGCTTGAGCTTGAGCAAATAGTTCCTTCAGTTGCTGACTGCGCTCTTGGGCAAGGCGCTCCAAGCGCGAGTTATCGCCAGCCCTCTGGTCTCGTTCCTGGCTCTGATTCGCTGCAGCCAGACCTGACCGGTGGCCGAAGAGGCAAGCGTCAAGCAGGGAGTTGCCTCCCAGGCGGTTGGCGCCGTGTACACCCACGCAGGAGCACTCCCCGGCGGCGTAGAGCCCTGCAATGGGTTGCCTGCAGCCATCCTTCCAGCGGTAGACCTGCCCTTGGGTGCTGATGGGGATACCTCCCATCATGTAATGGGCTGTAGGCTTGACTGGCACCAGGTCGCGGCTGGGGTCCAAGCCAGCGTAGAAGCGAATCGTTTCCGCTACTTGCGGCAGTTTGGCCTCTAAGTCTTCAGGGCTGATGGCTCTCAGGTCCAGCCAGACACAGTCTTTCGGGCCGTCCGGCTCGCGGGGGTCAGCTACGCCACGGCCCTGACGGACCTCTTCCAGAATGGCTCTGCTCACCACATCTCGGGCGGCTAAGTCGGCTTGCTCGGGCGCGTACCTGCCCATAAAGGCTTCACCCTGGGCGTTGCGCAAGACCCCTCCTTCGGCCCGGGAGGCCTCGGACAGGAGGATACCGGTATGGGCCAAGCCTGTGGGGTGGAATTGGATGAACTCCATGTCTTCGAGTTGCAGGCCAGCCCTGAGCGCTAAGGACATGCCATCACCGGTCAAGTCCCAGGAGTTGGAAGTGGTGTGGAAGAGACGGCCAGCGCCACCCGAACAGATGATGACCTGGGAAGCCTGAATAGCGTGTATGTGACCCTCGTGCGTGTCTAGAGCCACCAGCCCCTCAACAGAGTGACCAGTCGGGTCTAAGGCCAGGTCGCAGACATACCATTCCTCAGCGAAGTCAACGCCTGCGCGGACGCACTGCTGCCAGAGGGAGGTCAATATTTGGTGTCCTATGCGGTCAGCTGCGTAGGCGGCTCGTTTGACTGGCTGCTTGCCGAACTGGGAGGTGTGCCCCCCAAAGCGGCGCTGGGCGATGTGCCCGTCTTGGCTCCTAGAAAAGGCTACACCGGCATGTTCCAAGGCCACTACTGTGCCGGTCGCCTCCTGGGCGAGAATTTTCGCAGCATCTTGGTCTACCAGCCAGTCTCCTCCCTTGACGGTGTCAAAGTAGTGCCAGTGCCAGTCGTCTTTTTCTTCGTTGCCCAAGCTGGCAGCAATGCCGCCTTCGGCAGAACCCGTGTGGGAGCGTAGGGCCTCGAGTTTGGAGAACACGAGCAGTTTGGGCCTGCGAGTGCCCTGCCAACCGGCTAAGTAAGCGAGAGCTGCTGACAAACCTGCCGCTCCAGCTCCAACGATGACCGCGTCATACTGTGATTCAATCTGCTTCCCGCTCATGCCTCTGATTCTCTCACAGGTGGCGACAGAGGGTAAATGACGGGGCGTCAGGCGGGTCACAGTCGGCTGTCCAGCCGCTGGCGAAGTGTCTGAACCTTCAAGGAAAATATGGGTATGGTAACTTCTCAAGCTTCCTCTTCTTCGTTCTTTGAACAGGTATATGAGCTGGTACAAGGCATTCCTGAGGGCAGCGTGGCTACCTACGGACAAGTGGCGGCTCTGGCGGGGCGTCCGCACTCTGCCCGGTATGTAGGCTATGCTTTGCACTCCAACCCGAAGCCGGGCATTATTCCTTGCCATCGCGTTGTTTTCCGTGACGGCTCGTTGGCACCGGGCTTTGCCTTTGGTGGTCCCGAGCGGCAGCGGGAGCTCTTGGAAGCAGAAGGTGTTCATTTTAAGCCTGCGAAGGGCCGCGAGAACTCTGGAGCCCCCGGCCCGATTGTGGACTTGGAGCGTTCCGGCTGGCAGGCTTGAGGGGCTTAGGGACGAGAATAAGGCCGTCGTTGACTGTAATGATGCCCATCAAATCCATGGCTCCGACTGCCTGCATCACCTGCTGGAGACTAGGTGGATTTGGACTCTTGCTCCCAAGGAGGGCAGTGACGTTGTCGCAGGTGGCAGCCAGGTGCTGAGTGCGGCAGTCGGTCAAGGCTGCCAGAATCTGCGATTGGAGTTCGGACAGTTCAACTTCATCGCCAGCCTGTTCCTTGCCTTGCTCGTGTGAGCCTGCTCTGGTTGGCTGCCGGAGCTGGGATTGGCTCGCTAATATATGCTCATCTGGAGGGTTGGCCTCCCGGCGCTCTTCTTGCTTACTGTCCGCAGGTTGATCTGTGGTAGGGAGAGCAGTTTGTAGTATTGGCTCGTGAGGGCTATGACAGATTTCGCTGGCATCGGTGGCAGTAATCAGAATCATCGCTTTACCGTCATGGATAAGCCGATTGCAGCCAGTGTTCTCGGGGTTGTCAATAGAGCCGGGTGCGGCGTAGACTTCTCGGCCCAGTTCGGCAGCCCAGCTGGCAGTATTGAGGGCTCCTGAGCGGTGGCGGGCCTGGGATACGACGACCACGCTGGCCAGGGCTGCAATAATCCGATTGCGCAAGAGGAAGCGCCGAGCCTCGGGAATCGTGTCTGGGCACAGCTCGCTGATGAGGGCCCCATCCTGGCGCTCAATAGCTTGGAAGAGCTGCTGGTTGTGCCTAGGGCCCATGTGATTGAGCCCGCCAGCAAAGACTGCGACCGTTCTGCCGGGCGGGGGAGCGCCGTCCCGTAGGGCCCCTAAGGCGCCCCAGTGAGCGTTGGCGTCCGCCCCTAGAGCGCCACCAGAGACCACCAGATGCCCGTTGATGGCAGCATGGTAGGCCACTTCATGGGCCACGAAGCGCCCGTAGTCGTTGCAATTGCGCGAGCCCACCACGGCCACTGGCTGCGGGCAGGAGACTAGGGCCTGAGCGGACCCTCTACCCCATAAGCACAGGGGAGGTGCCCAGTCTGAGCGTATAGAGAGGTCGCCCAATTGTTGGGGCCAGCAAGGGCTATCGGGTCCGATAATCCAGTAAGCACCCCGATTGGTGAGCCAGGCTTCTAGATCGCTGCGTTGAGAACTGGGTAGGGTGGACAATCTGGCCCGCCACTTGCTAGCACTGTGGTGGAACTTGGAGACATCCTGCTGGCTGACGCGCCGACCCCAGCGGGCAGAGCCGGTGATAAACATCTCGTCCAGCTGCCGGACAGCGCTCGCGGGAGCGAGAATAGGTTTCTTCCCTGCTTGTCTACCCGGACTTGGTAGCTGGTACACCGCTTCAAGCAGGCTGCTGGCTGTGGACGCGCCAAGTACTGCTGCGTAGAGGAGGGCATCGGGACTGTCAATGCAGTAGGTGAGCAGGGCGCGTGCGAAGGCTTCGTCTGTGAGCTGCGGGGTCTGGTTTGGGCTGGTGAGGGTCATTGCAGCCTCGTTCTCATGACAATGCCGGCGCTGATGTCCTCTGCCGTCGGCGAGGTACGTCCGTCCAGGTCGGCTAGGGTCCAGGCTAAGCGCATGGCCCGGTCGGCACCCCTTAAGCTCAGTCGCTTGGCTTCCAGAGCCTTGTTGACCAGGCTAATGGCCTGGATAGAAGTTTCTTTACGCAGCCATTCACCGGAGGCCTGCGCGTTGCAGGTCCAGCCTTCTTTGGCGAAGCGGGCGCGAGCTGTACTCCTCGCTTGGGTCACGGTTGATCGAATCTGTGCGCTGGTCTGCCGGGGCTTTTCACTTGACGAGAGGAGCGAAGAGACCGGGGGCACGGAGACCTGAATGTCTATACGGTCCAAGATGGGGCCAGACAGGCGGCTCCAGTAGCGGGAGCGTTCCCGGGGTGAGCAGGTGCAGCGCTCGCCAGTGCCGTAGCCAAAGCCGCAGGGGCAGGGGTTGGCTGCCATAATCAGCTGGAAACGGGCCGGGTAGGAGGCAGTCCCCTTAGAGCGCGAAAGGAAGACGCGACCAGTCTCCAGGGGTTCGCGCAAGGTCTGCAGGGCCCTGGGTGAGAATTCGGGAGCTTCGTCCATAAAGAGCACGCCGCAGTGGGCGCGAGTGATGGATCCAGGCATGGCTACTCCTGAGCCTCCGCCCACGAGAGCGGCCGTGGAAGCAGTGTGGTGGGGAGCTTCGAAGGGTGGAACATCCGAGATGCCATACTGCTGGAGGTCGCCACACAGAGAGCGGATAGAAGCCACTTCGAGCTGCTCTTTTTCCATGAGCGGGGGCATGATCGAGGGCAGGCGCGAGGCCAGCATGGTCTTGCCGGTTCCAGGAGGGCCCGTCATGAGCATATGATGACCGCCCGCAGCCGCCACCGTTAGAGCCCACTTGGTGGCTTCCTGCCCTACTACCTGAGCCATGTCGAGCTGTTTGCTGCTGGAAGCAGAGGAAGTGATTTGAGTGGTATCGGCCAGACTCTGGGTACTCTGTTCGCTCAAATGGTACTTGGCTCGCCCGCCGACATGTTCAATGAGCTCGCCCAAGTGACGGACGGGCACAGTTTCAATGCCGGGCACCAGCTGGGCTTCTTCCCGGTTTCCGTAGGGTACAAAGGCCCGGCGAACGCCTTGCTCCCGAGCGTGCAGGAGGGCGGGCAGTATGCCGGCGACAGGGAGCACGGTGCCATCTAAGTTCAACTCGCCCAAGGTGAGAACTTGCTCAAAGGACTGGGGAGGGATGGCTCCTGCAGCGTCTAGGACGGCGACCGCAATCGACAAATCGTGGGTGGAGCCGTGCTTGGGCATGGAAGCGGGGGAGAGGTTGACTGTCACCCGGGTCTCGGGCCACCTGAAACCAGTGGCCGAGCAAGCTGATTTGACCCGTTCGCGTGACTCGGTCAGGGAGGTGTCCGGCAGGCCAATGATGGAGAAATAGGGCAGGCCAGGTGAGATAAAGGCTTGCGCTTGGATAGTGAAGGCGCGAAGACCAACGAGGCCTACTGACATGCCGGAACCGATGCGCATTAGAAGGCCCCCTTGATGAGTTTGATCCGCGCTTGCGAGACTTTGCCGCCCATTGGAGGGCCAACAGAGACTGCAGCCACATCAAAACGGGTGCCCTGGTGGCGGGCCTGCGGGGTGCGGCCGTGGCTGATGAGCCACTGGGCTGCCGCGTGTCTGAGCTTGGACTGCTTGCTGGCTGCCACGGCCTCCTCGGGCAGCCCGTACGTTCGGCTCCTTCGGGTTTTGACCTCCATAAAAACCAGACACTCCTGTGGGTCTATGGTTACGAGGTCGAGTTCGCCGTAGCGGGTGGACCAATTGCGCTCTAGGAGCTGCCAGCCCAGACTTTCCAGCCACAAGGCCACGTAGGTCTCGCCTAGTTTGCCGAGCTGGTGGGGACCTGTGCGGCTTGAGCAGAGGGCAGCTTCGACCTCGTTCAGGCTCGCCCTGGTTGGTGTGCGGGTACTTGCTGTGCTGGCTTCTTGAGTATTCATGACTCCAGTGCATCACAGGTGTCCAGCTCAGGGAGTGCTTGTACAGCAATGTGGTCGAATGTGGGCCTGTGGTCGAATGTGAGCCAGTCTTACTGCCAGGCCAATTCGGGCATTTGTGAAGATTTTTCAGGAGCAGTTTACAGACTCACTGGGTCTGTTTCAGAGCGTCTGTGTCAAAGCGGTCAGATCCTTCAAATCGAGCTCGAAACTGACTCCCCGCTGCTCAAAGTCGGGCTGAGCTGGCGTGTGCTCCATAGCTGAGCGGACGAACTCTCCGGCAATACGGGCCGCCTCATCCAAACTGCGACCAGCAAAGAGCGCACCGCAGACGGCGGAGGCGAAAGCGTCACCAGTGCCGTGGATCATATAGGGCAACTTCTCGTGCTTGAGTTCGACTGGTTCTTCAGCGCCGCCCTGGTCAGCGCAGGCCACATAGTTGCGCAGGAAACCATCCTTGTGGTCAATGCCCTTGAGGACTACATTGCGGGCACCCATGCCTAGCAGGGCCTTCAGGCGCTCTTGAACCTGCGCTTGGTCCAAATCCTGACCCTCGTAGGGCAGGCCAGTTAAGAGCGAAGCCTCGGTGAGGTTGGGCAGGAGTAGGTCGGCACCGTCTACCAGGCGGGCCGTGGCCTGGCAGAGCTCTGGCGTGTAAGTGGGGTACATGTGCCCACCGTCGCCCATGACCGGATCGACCAGGCGCAGGGCCTGCGGGTACTGGCGGTACATGCGTTGGATGATGCTCACCTGCTCGGCCGAGCCCAAAAAACCGGAGTAAATGCCGTCGAGCTCAACGCCCTCTTGCACCCAGGCATCCAAGTATCCGGGCAGCATGTCGGTGGTGTCGTGGAAAGTGTAGTGCTCGAACTTGGTGTGGGCGCTAAAGAGCGCGGTTGGCACTGGGCATACGTCGCAGCCGGCGGCGGAGAGGATGGGAATGGCGGCCGTGAGCGAGCACTTGCCGTAGCCGCACATGTCGTGGACGGCGGCCACGCGCGGAATGTAGTGGGGGTCGCGCTGGTAGAGAGTCTTATTGGTTGACATCTTGCTTCTTTCTGCACACGTTTGCAATGTGAATCTGCTCGAGCTTGTGGCTCTCATTTCCTGACTTTAGCGCGCTAGCCCAGCAAATGCGAGTAGGAAAGCCAAAACGCAACACAATATGGAGTCAGCAGTTGAGCAAATTTGGCAAGTCTACCGGCGCTCAGGCTTGAGTAGGCTTTGTGCCGGCCTCTGGCCAGCCAGAAATCAGCGCGTGTAACCCTTCCAGGTAGCTTTGCTCCAACGTGAAGTCCAAGCTGGTCAAGGGGCTCAAAAAAGTGGACAGGGCCGGGAACTGATCCGCGAGTTGCTTGACCAAGTCAATGTTGGTCTGCCCGCCCGCCCCTCCTGCAGGAGGTTCAGCCTGGGCGATGGCGCAGCCCAGGGTAAGTCCGGCCAGAGCGTTGAAAAGGAACATAGTAGACGAGTCCACCTTCAGGCCGTGCTCGGTCAGCAGGGCCAGCCAGCCTTGGACAAGCTGGAAGGACTCGGCGGTGTTGATAGGGTGGGTGGCGATCAGCGTGATGGCGTTAGGGTGGAGCAGGAGCGTATGGTAGACCTGTGTCATGACCAGTTCCAAACCCTCCCGCCAGCCCAGCTCGTCGGGCATTTCGCCCAGGGCAGTGGCCTGCTGCCAGATGAGCTCCACCACCCCGTCGAGCAGGGCTGCCTTATTGGGAACGTAGCGGTACATAGCAGCCTGTGAGACACCCATCTGCCGGCCAAGGGCGCGCAAGTTCAAGGCCTCAAGCCCCTCGTGGTCGATGAAATAAAGGGCGGATTTGAGGATGTACTCGCGCGATAAGACCCTCTTAACTGGTGCCTTGGGTTGGCTGCTCATGCCGCTCCTCTTGCTCTTATGCTTCCTTGTGCTTCAATCCTCTCTTGAATAGTACCGCTGTCAGTGCTATTAGCGCGACTATAAAACCGAGTAGCACGCCCAGGTTCGACCCCACATCGGCCAGGCCTGCCCTTTGGAAATTGATGCTATCAATAGCGTTCATTGCCCAGTAAATAGGGCTGATTTTTGCCAGATTCTGCGCCCAAGAAGGGAAGCCGGAGACCGGAGAGAGTGCGCCGCCGATGCCAGCCAGGAGCATACCGAGGATGTTGTTGAAGGACATAGCCATCTCTTCGGTCGACGAATAAATGTAGTTGAGAAAGCCGAAGAGTGTGAGCGTCAGACAGATGAGCAGGCAGACCGCTGTCAGGGCGAGTATCGAGCCATTGGGGCGATAGTGGAAGATGGCGGCTCCGACTAGCATCACTACGGCCACCTGGACCACTTGAATGAGGAAGGCTACGCTCAGTTTGGCCATGACGGTGTTGAAAAGGGAGGTGGTCGACATGCGCAGGCGATCCCAGGTGTGCCAGCTGTGCTCGTTGTAAAAGAGCTGGAGCACCATTTGCAGGGAAAACATGGAAAAGAGGATGGCGAAACCGGGCAGGGCTTGTTCGGACCCGTTGGCCTGCAAATGCCCTTGTGCACGGAGGGAGTCCTTGCAGGCCGGCAGCATAAAGGGAATCATAATGAGGGGGATGACAATAATGACCGCTTGCATCCACAGATTGCGCAGTTGAATGGAGCAATTGAGACGCAGGGCCGCGAAATATCGTTGAATAGACATGGGGTCAGCTTCCTTGGTGAGTGAGTTGGGCAGGAGTGGTTTGGTTGGGGGTGGTAGTTTTTTCGGATTGGCCCATGATGTTCATGTAGGCTGATTCGAGGTCTGGTTGGATGACGCTGATGTCGGCCACGGTTGTCTCCCTCATTTGCGGCTGCTGGAAGAGATTGGCTATTTCGGCTTCCGGACTGCTTATAGGATGGTCTGGCTCTATGTATTTTCCCCTCATCTGCCAGCCTGGAATATGTGCTGGCGGCTCTGCGGTGAATGTCACTCGTACCGACGCTCTGGCATATTGCCTGACAATTTCGTTCAGCCCGCCCTGCACACTAATGCGCCCATCAATGAGGAAGGCTAAGTTGGCTTTGAGCGCCGCAATCTCTTGCAAATAGTGGGAGGTGTAGATGATAGTAGTGCCCTCAGAGGCCATCGCCCTGACCATGTCGAGAATGCCGGAGCGGGCCTCTACGTCGGCACCAACAGTGGGTTCGTCGAGGAAGAGCACGCGCGGGTTGTGAAGCATGGCGATAGCTGTGTGTAAGCGGCGTTTTTGGCCGCCTGAAAGATTTCTTGCTGGCGTTTTGGCTTGTGCTTGTAAGCCCATGAGTGCTATAAGTTCATCTGTCCGCACCTTCGCCTGCTTCATGGTTAAGCCCTGTACGCCACCGAAGCCGCGCAGGTTGTCGAGCACGGACAAGTTGGGGTAGATGCCCAGGTCTTGTGGGGCCAGCCCAATGAGAGAGCCGAATATGTGGTGGGGCATGTGGACGGGGTCACGGCCTTCGATGCGGATAGAGCCTGAATCTGGGTTGAGGAGCCCTGTCATGATCGAGATGAGCGTGGACTTACCGGCTCCGTTTTTGCCCAGGAGGCCCAAAATGCTGCCCGAGGGCACCCGTAAATCGAGGTTGGTAAGCACTTTTTTGCTGCCGAATGATTTTT
Organism: Bombiscardovia nodaiensis; assembly: GCA_033127725.1. Classification (NCBI taxonomy): domain Bacteria; kingdom Bacillati; phylum Actinomycetota; class Actinomycetes; order Bifidobacteriales; family Bifidobacteriaceae; genus Bombiscardovia; species Bombiscardovia nodaiensis. The sequence goes on from AP026798.1 coordinate 963,357, forward strand.
CTACTTGGTCGCAAATAACTGACCAGCCAGGGTTGGTTGCTGTTGTACTCATACAAGTCCTTTGGAATAGGTGGGCGAGACGACGATAACAACGTTAACTATATTAACACTGTTAACTGCGTGGTCAAATCAGGTGCGCATGCAAGAGCAGATGGTTGGCTCGTGTGTGCTCATCCTTAAGGATGAGATAGGTGGAGCTCAGGGGGTGCGCAGGAGAGAGAGAAGTTCACCCTTGAGCATGATGTCGGCAAGAGGCAAACTTCAGTACATTCAAGGAGTATGAGCTGCGGGAATTCGCTCGCAGGACAGCAAAGCAAAGGGGAGTTCGATGACAAACTTGCCAGTAAACCAGGGACCGTTAGCTGGTCAAAGCCCACTGCCACCCAGGCCTGTGGACGGTACCGCAGTGCAGGCTGTGAGCTTAGTTAAAGACTATGGGCGGGGAGAGAATCTTGTTCACGCCTTGCGCGGTGTGGATGTGGCTTTCCAGCGGGGGCGTTTTACTGCCATTATGGGCCCTTCTGGCTCGGGCAAGTCCACCCTCATGCACACCCTAGCGGGCCTGGATTCGGCCACCTCTGGGCGTGTGCTGCTCTACGGGGTGGGCGCGGATGGCCAGTCCGGCTCCCACAAGCGTTCAGCCCAGTCCGGAAGTAGCGACGGGCACGCATTTGTGGACCTGACCAAGCTCAACGACAACCAGCTCACCCTCCTGCGCCGGCACTCGATAGGCTTTATTTTCCAGTCCTTCAACCTTTTGCCTATGTTCACAGCTGAGCAAAATATTGTGATGCCCCTGACCTTAGAGGGAGTCAAGCCCGACCGCGCCTGGTTCGACCTGCTGATCAGCACCCTGGGCCTGCAGGGGCGCACCAACCACCGGCCCAGCGAGCTTTCCGGCGGCCAGCAGCAGCGGGTGGCCATAGCCAGGGCGTTGATTACCAAGCCCGCTATCGTCTTTGCTGACGAGCCCACCGGCAACTTGGACTCAGTCTCCTCGGCTGAAGTCTTGAGCTTCCTCAAGCGTTCGGTGCGTGAGTTAGGGCAGACCGTCATTATGGTCACCCACGACGCGGTCGCCGCTTCCTACGCTGACCGGGCTCTGGTCTTTGCTGACGGCAGGATTGTGGCCGACGAGAACAATCCGAGCGCAGAGCGCATGAGCGAGCTCATGACCCGCCAGGCCGAGCAGGTGGCGCTCCCAATTGCGTCTATGGGTTCGGATGAGCAAGGGTCGCAAGCAAGGGTTCCCGACGATCCGCCGTTCGCTGACGCCAAGCGCCCAGCCCAGCACGCCCGATAGTCCAGAGAGGAGCCAGACTCATGTGGTCAATTTCGTGGAAAATGATGAAACGCGATGTACGCATGTTGGTACCCGCCGGCATCGCCATCCTCGTGGGCAGTCTCTTCATAGCTGCCACCTTCCTTTTCGGCAATACACTTGACAACTCAATGCGCAAGCAGGTCTCATCCGCTTTCGGATCCGGCAACTACGCCATCGCGCCGGAAAACATCAGCAACAGCGGAGAAGTCAAAACCATCAAAGATTTTCACTTAAGCAAGTTGCGCACCCTGCCCGCCGTCAAGGGTGCCCGGCCCGACGTCAATGTGTTTGCTCAAGTAGGCAAGACCGGCGGTGGCAAGCACACTGATACGGCAGTTATTTCCATGGTGGAGCCCGACTCGCTCATGCCCATCAGCCTGGTGGAAGGTCGCTGGCCTGCTGCCGAGGGCGAAACGACCGTGCCCAAGAGCGTTGCTGACCGGCTCGATACCAAGGTTGGAGGCTCAATCTCCTTCAATTCCGCCATGGAAGCGGAAGGCTCTGGCGGCTCGCCCTCCGCCTCCCAGCTCAAGATAGTGGGCATAGATGAAGACATTGACGGCTACTACTCGTACTACGGTGGTGCCAGCGTTGTCACTGAGTCCACACTCACCAAACTGATGGGCCCCCAAAGCGACGAGGGCGAAGGGCAACCGCCCGTGGCCTACGTCTACCTCCTGCTCGACGAATCCCAAACGAGCGAAAGCAATCTGAAGCAGATTCGCGACGAAATGCCCAAGGGCTATAAATTACAGACCCGGGCAGAGTTCGAAAACGCGCAGTTGAAGTCCTTGAGCGGCCAGACCAGTATTATGACTACCTTCCTGCTCTCCTTCGGCGTGCTGGCCATGTTTGTGGCAGCGCTGGTGATTGCCAACACCTTCCAGGTGATTGTGGCCCGCCAGCGGCGCACACTAGCCCTCCTGCGCACGATTGGAGCCAAAAAGAGCCAGGTTCGTTCCTCGGTGCTCATGCAGTCCTCGATATTGGGCCTGGTGGCTTCTGCTCTGGGTACCCTGCTGGCCATTGGCTTGGTGGGGCTGGCGCAGGTGCTCAAGCTGCGCATGGGTGGACTGAGCTTCACCCTCAAGGTCACGCCGCTGGTCATTCTGGTACCTATCGCCTTCGGAACGCTGATTACTATGCTGGCCTCCATGAGCTCGGCCCGTGCAGCCACCCGGGTGACGCCCCTGGAAGCCCTCCGTCCGCCTGAATTGAGTGAAGAGAAGCGGTCGGGCCGAGTCAGGATAGTCATTTCCTGCCTGCTCATTCTCCTGGGTGCCGCTATGGCCGGATACGTGGTCTACCAGGCGGTGCTGGATTCGCGCGGAGTCAAGGGTACCTTTGTGAGCGGCGATACGTCCAGTTTCGCGCTCGCCACCGCTGTGGGCGGTGTGGCAATCGTCTTTATTGGCGTCCTCTTGTCCACCAGCCGCTGGATTCCCTGGCTCTTGAAGGGTATCGGCGCTCTGGTGGCGCACATCGGTCCCTCTTCGAAGATTGCCGTGGGCAATATCTCCCGCAACCCCAAGCGCGTGGCGGCGACGGGCACGGCCCTCTTAATCGGTGTGACGCTCGTCTCCTGCCTGGGCACCGGAGCGGCTTCCGCCAAGCAAACCATGGCCAACGCCCTGGATTCCCGCTACAGCGTGGACGTGGAAATTATCACCGGTAAGGCCGACCAGGAGAGCCTGGAGAAGGTGCGCAAGGTCAAGGGCGTTAAAGCTGCGGATATTGTGGGCTCCTACCAGCTCGCAATCGTGAAACCGCAGGGCGACCTGACCGAGGCCATGAAGAACAGCAAGAACGCTATCAATATCTATGCCTTGAAGCCAGGCCAGTCCAAGGAGCTCATGAACGTGGACCAAGAGGCCCTCCTCCAAGGAGGCCCCAAGATTGCCACGCCTGAGAAGATGCTGGAGTCGAGCACCTACAAGCCGGGCCAGCAGATTTCGGTCTCGCCCTGGCAGATGGACAACAATAACGAGCAGAAGCGCAGCAACTTCCAGCTCGTCTCAGGTTCTTACAGTGGCTTGGCAGGCCCCTACGGACTCTACGGTATTTGCCTGGAGGATCAGACCAAGCAGATTGGTCGGCCAGACCAGTATGAGATATGGGTCAAGTCGGACGGTACTCAGCCTGCCAGGACGTTCTTGGAAGACATCCGTGAGGCGACCAGCAACTCTGAGCACGCCAGCGTGACCGGCGCAATCGCTGAAAAAGACCAGTACGAGCAAATGATTAACGTTGTGCTCATGGTCATGGTAGGGCTCCTGGCTGTGGCTGTGGTGATTGCCCTGATTGGTGTGGCCAATACGCTCTCGCTCTCGGTCATTGAGCGCACGCGTGAGTCGGCCACCCTGCGAGCTATCGGCATGACCAAGCGTCAGCTCAAGCGCTCCCTAAGCGTTGAGGCCCTGCTCATCGCCCTGGGTTCCACGCTCGCGGGCCTTGTGCTCGGCACACTCTTTGGCTGGACCGGAGCCTACATCGTCTTCGAGTCCTTCGGGAAGGTGGCTCTGCCCTTGGATTGGACTATGTATGCGCTCATCGTCCTGATAGCTGGGCTAGCTGCCTGGCTGGCCTCGGTGCTACCGGCGCGGCGGGCCACTAAGACCCCGCCCGTGGAGGCGCTGGCTGAAGCGTAGGCTGGGACGCACTCGAGCTGCTGACTAGCATTATCTGCGGCTCAAACAAGCACTTGGGGTGGTATCTCACATTGGGATACCACCCCAAGTTTTGCGTTTGCTCGGGCCCGTCTGCGTACCTGCATTTCGGCCCTAGACCAGCTTGTTGTCGTAGGCGAAGACGACCGCCTGCACCCGGTCGCGGGCGTGAATCTTTTGCAAGATGTGCGCCACATGCGTCTTGACCGTGGGCAGGGAGATGAAGAGCTTGCTGGCAATCTCCTGGTTGGACAGCCCGTGGGCAATCTCCACGAGCACCTCCTGTTCGCGCTCGGTCAGTTCCTTGAGCTCGGGATCCTGGTAGAAGGGCTCTGCGCTACTATTTTCCTCCGCTTGATCAGTGGCGACCGGGGCAGCCTGATCTGCGTCTGGCAGGGGACTGGGGCCCTGTGCCATGTGCTCAATCAGGCGCTTGGTGGCGGAGGGGGCAATGATGGCGTTGCCCTGGTAGACCGTGCGAATAGAGGCCAGAAGGGTTTCGGGCTCGGTGTCTTTGAGTAAGAATCCCGAGGCCCCAGCCTTGATGGCCGCCATCACATATTCGTCTAAGTCGAAGGTAGTCAAAATAATAACGTGGGTCAGCTCCTGGCAATCCGCAGGGTTTTGGCCCTGGGATGCGCTTGCTGGCGCGGGGGAGAGCTGGGAAATTTGCCGGGTGGCTTCCAGACCATCCATGCCAGGCATGCGCACGTCCATCAGCACCACATCTGGGTGGACCTGCTGCACTAGGCTCACGGCCTGCTCACCCTGGGAGGCTTGCCCCACCACTTCCATGTCGGGTTGGGAGCCAATGACCATGGCAAAACCGGCGCGCACCAGCTCCTGGTCGTCGGCAATGACCACGCGAATGGGTTGACTGGCCCCGTCTTGCTCTACACTCACACTAACCTCCGCAACCCCCGTTGTTGGCACGTCTTGCCACTATGCTAGCGGTTTGCGTCTACAGGTCAGTCCACCGGGGCACTAGTGGCAAGGCTTCTGGGGCTTCTGGCGCTGCTGACTTGGCGGGCTTGAACCGGGTGGAGTTGGAGGGCTGGCTCCTGCTGCCGCTCTTCTTCACTGGCCGCGGAGGAACCGGTCTGACGGAGGATGTCCAAGAGTCGGCGCATGCGGGCTAAGGCGGTCCGGCCTTCGCGGCCAATCACTTCAAAAGCCTGGTCGATGGCGGCGGCGGAAGGCCCGTCTCCAGACTTTTGGCCGGAGCGAATCATAGCGATACCGGCGTCGGCCCGGTCAATCACCTGGCTCAGGGTGGTGGTGACTTCGGCCTGAATTTGCGCGCCGATACGCGCCCGTTCGGCGTTGGCGGCGAGGATCTGCCCGCGCGCTTCCCCCTCCCGCAGGGCCTGCTCGCGCTCCTTTTGCAAGATGAGGCTCGAGCCCGAGGCCCGCCTCCACAGACCTAGCAATACAGCGCAAGCGCAGGTGATGGCTGTCGCTATAAATACAATCGCAGCGTTCTCTTTGGGGGAGCCAGCGATGGCGGCCAGACTTCCACCCCGGTCGCCTAGGAGGAAGGCTAGAATGCTGGGCGAGCTATATTCGAATTCGACCCGCAGGCGGACGAACATGAGTGCGAGTCCGCCCAGGATTGTCAGAGGCACCCACAGGCGAGTTTTGCCGCGTCCGTAGGCAATGGCTGAGTATATGGAGACGAGCACAAGGATGTTGACGGTGGAAATCCAGGGGACGGTCAAGAGCTCTATGGCGGATACGCCGGCTATGAGCGCTGCGGAGAGGTTGGGCAGGCGGCGGCGAAACATGAGCGGCAGACCTATGGCGATGCTCTCAGCGACAATTGCCCCGATAGGCACTGTGTTCCTGGTGGGCCACACATTTGTGTCCACGGAGAGGAGGGTTGAGTTGGACAGGACCATCAGGAGGAGGAAGGGCACAGCCAGTAAGATATCGACGGCCAGGTAGTGCTGAGACGACCACCGGGCCAGGCGCTCGATTTTGTTGAGCTTGACCTGGTGGGCAGGGTTGACTTGCGGGCTCGACTCGCCTGAAAATCCAGTATTTATATCGTTTACCGTTCCTGCCGTTGAAAGTTCGCCCTGTGGCGAGAGCCCACCCCTGCCTGAGGCTAGGCTGCCAGCCGTGCGCGCTGTAGTAAAGGGGATGCTGGCATCCACGCAGAAGCCGCCTCCCAGCTGGGGTCCGGCGGTCAACTGACCTCCCACAGCGCTCAGACGCTCCCGCATGCCAACCAGCCCGTAGCCCTGGTGGTTGGGGTTCTCCATCTGTTCCGCAGCACCGCGGCCGTCGTCGCTCACCAGCAGGCGCAGGCCGTCTGCCGACCAGTATTCGCGAATCAGTGCGTGAGCCTGGGGACCAGCGTGCTTGCGGATGTTGGACAGGGACTCCTGGACGCACCGGTAGACCGCCAGGGAGGCCTGCGCGCCCAACTCACCAGGCTCGGGCGTGCCCTCGATGCTGCGCTCCAGGGTCAAGTCTGGCGAAGCGAGTCGGGCCTGGCGCACCAGGTCATCAATACCGCTGTAAGTATTGGCCTCTTCAGCTCCAGCGGCGCAGGTGGGCTCTGGCTCGGCTGCGGGTAGTGCATGAGCGGTGGATAGGTCCGTGTTGGTCGACGCTTTGAACGAATCTGCCTGTGCGCTCGTAGCTCTTTCGCCGACGGTCCCCTGCGGGGAGCTTTCCCGTCCGCCTTCCGCAAACGTTCCAAAGAGCCGGTCCATGTCGCCCAAGGCCCTGGAAGCCTCCCTGCGGATGGTGCCCATCACGTCCAAGGCGACAGCCGGATTGGTAGCGCCCGCGTACCGCCCCGCGTCGGACTGCACAATCACAATCGAGAGCGTGTGGGCCACCACGTCGTGCATGTCTCTGGCAATGCGAGCTCGCTCAGCCGAAGCAGCCAGGCGGGCCTGCTCCTGCTGCTGGTACTCGATAGCGGCGTTGCGCTCCCGTATGGCGGTCAGGGCCTGCTTGCGCGAGCGGTTCCAAAAGGCGAGAACAATCACAAGCAGAAGCAGCAGACCGTACATGATTAAGTACATCACCAGGCGCATGGCTATGCTGGGTCCGCAGGCGTTCAGTACCGTGTTTCCTGGCTCTAGTCGGCAGCTTCCTCTGTTGTTTTCAGCGTAGAAGGCCCTGGTGCCCGGCAGGAGGGTGAAATGGAAGAGAGGGCCCAAGTCGTAGGATAGAGCGTTGCAGAGCGCGGTGAGGACGGTCAGGGTTATAGCGGTCAATACGTATCGTCTGCTGTGGTCTCGCCGCCCATATGCGAGCACGGAGTAGAGCATTACGAGGCCCAGCACGTCGCACATAATCAGCCCAGGGCCTATTAGAAGCTGAGCAATGCAGATAGCGATAAACGCCTGCGCGGCAGGCTCGGGCCAGCGGCGACGGAAGACGAGCGGCAGCCCCAGCAGGAAGCTAAACAGCATGGCAGTTTCGCTGCTGGCCGGGAAGATAATACCGTCTGCCATCACTGCTGCTGCCGTGGATTCAGTGAATAAGAAGGTTAGGAATAGGGCCAGCAGGCCGTCGCGCACGAGCAAGTGGTGCTTCCACCAACCCGCTAGCGCCTGCCACAGCTCTTTAACCTTGCCCATGAGTGTAAGCCTAGCCTGACCCCTGAGCCGGTGCCTTCCATCCCAAGGATGATTTTTGTGCCCTTCCGTGGGCAGTGCCATCGGCCTATGCCTGGCGCGTCCGGAGTTTGACCGTACGGCCGTCTGCCTGCCCTCTTCGGTGGATAATAAAAGAAGCAGCGGAGAAGGCGGAGAAGAAAGGCAGGTGGAAGATGCAAGCCAAGCATCTGGCATCCTATTACATACCGGGGCTCTACGTAGAAGAAGCCTCGATTGGCGTGCCTCTGGACTGGTCGGGCTTGCGGCCTGGTCAGGAGATCGGCTCGGGCGAGAGCTTGCGGCTCTTTTATCGGGTGCTCTGCGCCCCCGAGCACGCCCACGACGACCTGCCGCTTTTGGTCTATTTCCAGGGTGGTCCTGGCGGCGAAAGTCCCCGGCCCCTGAACCCTGCCAGCGACCCTTGGATTGGCGAAGCGGTCCAGCATTTTCGGTTGGTCTTGCCTGACCAGCGGGGGACAGGCCGCTCCTCGATAGTGGACGGCGCTTCCTTTGCGCGAGTAGGTGGACCGCAGGCTCAAGCCGCTTACCTGCGCCATTTCTTGGCGGACTCTATTGTGCGCGACTTCGAGCACCTGCGGCTGACCGCTTTCGAAGGCCAGCGCTGGGTCTCGCTCGGCCAGTCCTACGGCGGTTTCCTGACCCTGGCCTACCTCTCAGCCTTCCCCGAGGGCCTGGCTGCCTGCTTCACCACCGGCGGCATCCCGCATGTGCCGGCCAACGCCCGCGAGGTTTACAAGCACACCTTCCCGCGGATGAAGGCCAAGAGCGAGCTCTTCTACCAGCGCTATCCCCAAGACCAAGAGCGCGTCGCTGCCATCGCCGACTACCTGTCCAGCCATGAGACCCGCCTGCCCTCTGGTGACCCGCTCACCCCGGAGCGCTTGCAGACCTTGGGTGCCGACTTTGGCAAGAAGCCCAGCTTTGAGCGCCTCCACTGGCTGCTCGACACTGCTTTTATCGGTGGCGATGGCTCAGTGCCCGCTGGCGGTATCAACCTTTCTCAGCCCTTCTTGGCGGGTCTTGAACAGGCCACTGCGTCCATGCCGCTCTACTGGCCTCTGCAGGAGTTCATCTACGCCGACGGGGAGTGTGGGCCAATCCGCTGGGCCGCCCAGCAGGTGCGCGATCAAAGCCCCGAATTCTCCAGTGCAGCCCGGCCCCTCCTCTTTACCGGCGAGGCAATCTTCCCCTGGATGTTCGAGCAGGAGCAAGCCTTGCGCCCCTTCCGCGATGCGGTGAGCCTGCTGATGGAAGAGGGCTCCTGGCCGCGGATCTACGACGCTGACCAGCTGGCCCGCAACGAAGTGCCCCTCCAGGCTGCCGTCTACTACAACGACATGTATGTGGACCGGGATTTGCAGATGGACACGCTCTCCCGCATTGGGGCTTCTCACGCCTGGGTAACGAGCGAGTACGAGCACGACGGCCTGCACGAGGGAGGTGTTTTCTCCAAGCTGCTGGACATGGCCCGCAGGAGGGGAGACCTGGCAGGTTTACTGTAGCTCCTGCCTGCTCTTGGCGCGAATGCTTCCTGGCACTTCGCTGCTTTTGCTTGCCCGCACGCTTGGATACAATATGTCTCATACGGTGTATGCCTGCTGGGCCAGTAGCACTTGCGCAGGTGGGCACTACTCCCAACAGGTATGACATGAAGTTTTGACCGGCAGTGAGCGTTAAGGGGTTAATATGGCAGGCAGCGATGTGAGTGGGCTGACAGTTGGTTTCATCGGTTTTGGCAACATGGCCCAGGCCATCGCACGGGGTCTGGTGCGCTCTGGCGTGGTCCAGGGCAGCCAGATTGTGGCTACAACCCCGCATTTTGACCGGCTCAAGGCCGCTGCGGACAAGCTCGGCGCCCGTTCCTTCCGCTCTGCGCAGGAAGTGGTAGCAGCTAGCGACATCGTGGTGGTAGCCGTCAAGCCTGAGCAGGTTGAGGGTGCTTTGACCCCGGTGCTGGAGGAATTGTCTAGCCCGAATCGGTTCGTGCTCTCGATTGTGGGCGGCTACACGCACTCCTGGTATGAGGACTTCCTCAAGGCTGACACCCACCTGATCTGCGCCGTGCCCAACACGCCCATTGCAGTGGGGAAGGGCATTCTGGTCACTGAGCAGACACACAGTTTGACGATGGAGCAGTACCAGCTCTTCCAGCAAGTGTTCTCGCCTGTGGCCCTGATTGAGGAGGTGGAGACCTCCCAGGTGGATATCGCCACTACGATTGCTGGTTGCGCGCCCGCCTTTACCGCCATGTATATGGAGGCCCTGGCCGACGCTGGGGTCAAGTATGGCCTGGCCCGCCCTTCGGCTTACCGCCTGGCCGCGCAGATGGTGGAGGGAACCGGGGCGCTCTACCTGGCTTCCGGCACGCATCCGGGCGCTCTGAAAGACCAGGTCACTTCTCCCGGTGGTAGCACAATTAAGGGCGTAGCGGCCCTGGAAAAGGACGCGTTTAGGGGCGCCGTCATCGACGCAGTAGACGCCATCGAAGGTGAGTAAAGCGCTGCCCCTGGCTGCGGCAGCAGGGTGGGGGAGCCGGGCTTGCCTGGCGGCTCGACTCCCCGAAGGCACTTAGTCAGGCATCCGAATAGACTGGAAGCTATGTCTCTTACCATTGGAATTGTCGGCCTGCCCAACGTAGGCAAGTCCACGCTTTTTAACGCCCTGACCCGCAACAACGTACTGGCGGAAAACTACCCCTTCGCTACGATTGAGCCCAACACCGGCATCGTGCCCCTGCCAGACGAGCGCCTGCCCAAGTTGGCTGAGCTGGTGCATTCCAACAAAATTGTGCCCGCCACGGTCACCTTCGTGGACATTGCTGGCATTGTCAAGGGTGCCTCCGAGGGCGAGGGTCTGGGCAACCAGTTCCTGGCGAACATCCGCGAGGCGGACGCGATTTGCGAGGTTGTGCGCGCTTTTGAGGACGACGACATCGTGCACGTCAACGGCAAGGTGGACCCTTCCGACGACATCGAGACCATCAACACCGAGCTGGTGTTGGCCGACATGCAGACCATTGAGAACGCCATTCCGAAGCTCGAGAAGGACCTGCGCGGCGGCAAAATTGAGCAGTCCTACCTGGATGCGGTCAAGCAGGCCCAGGGGATTCTGGGCGAAGGCGAGACCATCGACCACGCAGCCACTGCCGGCAAAATCGACAAGGCCGACATCGCCGAGCTCCACCTGATGACGGCCAAGCCTTTCATCTATGTCTTCAACCTGGACGACGACGAGCTGCAAAACAGCGAACTCAAGTCCAAGCTGGCCGCTTCGGTGGCACCGGCTCAGGCTATTTTCTTAAACGCCCAGTTCGAGTCCGACCTGACTGAGCTGGACGAGGCCGATGCTCGTGAGATGTTGACTGACGCAGGTTTGAGCGAGTCTGGTCTGGATCAGCTGGCCCGCGTGGGCTTCGATGTGCTGGGCTTGCAGACCTTCCTGACGGCGGGGGAAAAAGAAGTACGTGCCTGGCAGATTCATCAGGGTTGGACTGCTCCCCAGGCTGCCGGTGTGATTCACTCCGACTTCGAACGCGGTTTCATCAAGGCCGACATCGTCTCCTACGAGGACTTCGTGGCCGCCGGTGGCTCCATGGTGAAAATCAAGGAAGAGGGCAAGTTGCGTCAGGAGGGCCGCGACTACATCATGCAAGACGGCGACATCGTCGACTTCAAGTTCAACGTGTGAAGTAAACGTACAAAAGCTCCGAGGGTGTTAGCCGTCATCCCAACGGTTGACGGCTAACACCCGTATTGTTCTTGTTCAGAATTTACTCGCCAATCAGGGAGATTCGCTGGTGGATGTGGTCGCCTGAAACTGCCTCGTCGACCATGCCGATGGCGTAGTCGGCGTATGAAATGGTGGATTCGCCGTTCTCATTGGTGGAGTACTCTTCGCCGCGCAGGAGGTACTTGCCGGTGCGGGGGCCGTCAGCCACAAAGTTGGCAGCCGGACTCACGTAGGTCCAGCGCACTTCCTCCCGCAGGCGCAGTTGCTCCAGGCTCCGACTCATAATCTTGGAGAGGGGATAGGCCGCTTGGGGGAAGTCCGGTGTGTCTTTGAGCTCCTGGGTGTGCTCAGGATTGATGTAGAGACTGCCTGCGCCGCCCACCACCAACAGCCGCGTTTTGCTGTATGAGAGGGCATCGGCCAGGTGCTTTAAGGAGGTCATATGCTCGGGCAACTCCTCAAGTTTGAAAGCGCCGAAAGCATCGACTACTACGTCGAAGGGCTTTAAGTCAGCGGCAGTCAGGTCGAATAAATCCTTGATGAGCACATGTTGGGCAGGGGTGGTGTTCTGGTGACGCACAACCGCCGTTACATCAATCCCGCGCCCCACAGCCTCTCGCACTACTGCCGAGCCAACCTTGCCATTTGCTGCCACTACAGCCATTGCCAAATCCGTCATTGATTTCTTCTTTCTCCTGGCTTGCACTTGAACGTCATCGCTCTGTATTGCTTAACTTCCATGCTAGCCGAAGGCCCCGGCGTTCAGCTGTGCAGTGGGAGATAGGCATTTATATGCTCATACCAACAGCGAAACCGGCAGCGGTGAGGACCAGTGTGACCAGGATGGTTGTTAGGAGGTAGATAGTAGCCAAACCCACTCGTCCGTCATGCATGCGAGAAACCACGTCGTTCATGGCCGTAGAAAAGGTGGAGAAACCGCCTAAGAGGCCGGTAGCGAGCAGAAGATGAGTCGTGGAGGGGAGGGCGAGCCGGGCTGCTAGGGCGGCAACGAGACCAGCGAAAAAGCAGGCGATAATGTTGATGAGCAGAGTTCCCAAGGGCCAACGCCCCTTGTACACGCGGCCCACAGTAGTGTCTAACAGGTAGCGCAGGCCGGCACCTATCCCGCCGCACAGGCAGGCCAGCAGAGCTGTCATTGCGCTTCCTTCCTGCCTCGCCCGGCGCCAACAGCGGCTCGGGTGCCCAGGTGGCTGCCCAGAGCGGCTAAGACCAGTCCGCAGGCGAAGGAGAGAAGTAGGTAGATTGAGGCTGACCACAGGTGTCCCTCGCGGCCAGTAGTAAGTACTTCAACGGCCAGGGCCGACAAGGTCGATAGGCCGCCGCACAATCCCATGCCCAGGGTGCGATTGGTCAATTCCTTGCCGCGAGCAGGAATCCACCAAGCTCCGGCGAGGAAGGAAGCGAGGGCTGAATATGCGGTGCAGGCAATCATATTCGCCAGGAAAGTGCCCGTGTAAAAATACCAGGAAAAGGGTGGCAGACTGGAGAACATGTAGCGGATTGCGGTACCCAGCGTGCCGCCGATGACAACACAGCATAAGACAGGCAGGTCGATGCGCTGCGTATCTGCTGGTGTGGGTGAACTGGTTGGCATGGTCACTCCTTCTGTTCTGGGGATGACCGCCTAACTTCATGCGCTGTGCATGTGTGTGCTTGCAGCATCTGACAAGCCACCCAGCTGAGGGCAGGCACTTCTTAGCACTCGCGCGGTTCAGAGTCGTTTGTGGGGTAGGACCGCATACGAAAATGGCTCCTGGCGGGTTTCATCGCCAAGAGCCATTCTACCTCAATCTCGGCCAGGTCTTACGCCTGCGCATCACCCTCCTGGTTGGGCACAGGAGTCGTGTTCTCCGGGTCCAGGGTCAAGCGGTCGTCGTCGGCATCGTAGTCAAAGAGCTCGCCATAGCGGCCCCAGCCGATGGCGGTTTCGAACTGCTGGACGGCCTCCTTATCGGAGTGGTGGGCCCGCAGGAGGTCCAGAATCAACGAACCGTGCAGGGTCTTGGAGTCTGAGTTCTTCAAGGCGCGGTCGATGACGCGCACCAGGGGTACGTGCTCCAAAATCATGGAGGAGAACATCTCCTTGGCCTGGAGAATGTCGGCCTGCTGCCAGTCGCGCCCGAGCTTGGTCAGGCGGACGTGGCCGTTGTCGGCGTCGAAAATGCCGAGCAGGAGCCCAGCGTCGATCAGGGGGAAGAGGTCGTCAATCTCGAAGGAGAGCGTGGCAGCCAAATCAGCCATGTCGATGCCGTCGGGGTGGTCGGCCACCACGTCTGCCAAGCCAGCCAGGCCGCCGGGGGTGGCATCGGGCAGGACGCGGGCACCCAAGTCTTCCTCTCGCACCGAATTCTTCACCGCCTCCTTGTCGCGCACCTTGGACTGGAGCTTGCGGCGGGCATCCTCCTGGTTGCTGCGGCCGGTCAGAATGGAGTAGAGGTAGTCAACGGTGGACTGGAACTCGTCGGCCTGCTTGTCGCGGGGGCGGTCCAGGTGGATAGGTACGTCTGCGATGACACGGCCTGGGTGGGAGCCCAGCACAATCACGCGGTCGGCCATCTGCACGGCCTCCTCAATATTGTGGGTCACCATCAGAATGGACTTGATAGAGTCGTTCTCCGCCGACCAGACCTTTAGTACCTCCTGGCGCAGGTTCTCGGCGGTCAGCACGTCGAGAGCCGAGAAGGGCTCGTCCATAAAGAGAGCGTCCGGCTTTAAGACCAGCGCGCGCGCAATGCCCACACGCTGGCGCATACCGCCGGAGAGTTCCTTGGGGTAGGCGGTTTCAAAGCCGTCCAGGCCGATGGAATCGATGGCTGCCAGGGCCAGCTTCTTGCGTTCGTCGCGAGGCACGCCCCTAGCCTGTAATCCCAGCTCCACGTTGGCTTCAACAGTCAGCCAGGGCATGAGGGCGAAGGTCTGGAAAACCAGGGCAACGCCAGGATTGGGACCAGTTAGCTCCTGGCCTCGGTAGGTCACCGAGCCTGAGCTGGCGGGAATCAGGCCGGCTAAGATGCGCAGGAAGGTGGACTTGCCAGCGCCGGAACGACCCAGAATGGCTACGACTTCTCCCTCGTTCAGGGTCAGGCTCATGTCGTCCAAAACTTTGAGCTCATTGCCCTTGTCGGATTCGAAATCCTTGTTGACATGGCGGGCTTCGATAATGCTTGTAGTCTGCATAGTATTCTCATTTCAAAGGTGTGCGGATTCTATTCTTGTTTGAGGCGCCTGCTTAGGCGATGGAGAAGCGGCGCTGTGCCAGGCCCTGTACTGGAGCCCAGAAGAGGCGGTTAGCGGCCACTACGAAGATGCTCATCACCACAACGCCAGCGATAATTTTGGGCGTATCTCCAATTGAAGTGGCTTCGGCTATGTAGGAGCCTAAGCCCTGGGCGGTCAGCGTGTGTTTGCCGTAGGAGACCACTTCGGAGACGATGGAGGCGTTCCAAGCGCCGCCTGCTGCCGTAATGCCGCCCGTACACCAGGAGGAGAAGACTGCCGGTAGAATCAGAGTCTTCCACCGCTGCCAGGTGGGCTGGCGCAGGGAGCGGGACATCTCGCGCAGGTCGTCTGGAATGGCTGAAGCGCCTGCAATCACGTTGAAAACAATGTACCACTGGGTGCCCAAGGCCATCAGGAGGATAGAACCCCAGTTGATGTCGATATGCCAAGCCAAGAACCACATGGTGACGAAGGGGAAGACGAAGTTGGCAGGGAAGGAGGCAAATACCTGCACCACGGGCTGCAAGATTCGCGAGAGCTTGGGGTTCATGCCGATGAGCGCGCCGATGGGCACCCAGATAATCGAGCTGACGATGAGCAGAAGTGTCACGCGCAGGAGGGTCAGCAGGCCCAGCCAGCAGACGTGTGCCATTTCGCTCAGACCCAAGGCCGGGACCACCAGTTCATAGAGTTTCCAGATTCCCCAGGCCCCGACCAGGCCCAAGAGCGCCGCATAGAGGCTGTTGACCAGTAGCTGACGATCATGACGGCCATCCTGGCTCTGGAAGCGAGCGCCGGTCACACCCAGAGGACGGGTGATGCGGTCAAAGAAGCTGGCGATAGGTCGACCGATGTGCGCAAGGAAGTCGTTGATGCCCGACAGGCGGAGTACGGTGAGCACGGCGCTGCGCTTGGGGGCGGCGGACTCGCTCTGGGTCACTCTAAACTTCTCGGCCCAGGCCGTCAATGGCTTCCACAGGAGGAAGTCAATCAGGAGCACCACGATGACCATGGTGAGTATGGCCCAGCCAATCTTGCCCAGGTCTTGCTCGCTGGCAGCTTCTTCCACATAGGAGCCGATGCCGGGCAGGGCAAAGGTGTGGTTGTTGACCGAGATCATCTCGGAGGCCGTCAGGAAGAACCAGCCGCCGCCCACGCTCATCATGCAATTCCACAGGAGGGGAATCATAGAGGAGGGCACGTCCAGCTTCCAGAAGCGCTGCCAGCGGGTCAGCCGTAGGGAGCGGGCCGCCTCGTCGAGCTCAGTGGGCTCGGAGATCAACGAATTGTAGAAGGAAAATGCCATATTCCAAGCCTGGGAGGTGAAGATAGCAAATATGGATGCCGCTTCCACTCCCAGAATTGAGCCGGGGAAGAGGACCAGCCAGATAGAGATGGTGGCCGACAGGAAGCCCAGGATAGGCACCGACTGCAAGATGTCGAGCAGGGGCACAAGCACCACCCTCAGTCTCTTGCTCCGCGCTGCTGCCAGGCCGTAGATGAAGGTGAAGACTAGCGAGAAGAAGAGCGCAATGAACATGCGCAGGACTGAGCGCAGGGCGTAGTAGGGCAGGTTGTGCGGGTCGGTCGAGACATGCGAGGGGATACCCTTGGGGCCGATGGGCGCGCCCAGGGCAGGCAGGAGGTAACCCAAGGCACCGAAGAGGGCCAGGAGCCCAATCATGACGACGAGTGTGGAAGCTAGGCGCCTGCCTCTTGAGGCGGAGCTACGATCGCCGGGCCCAGTGGCCACGGCAGGAGTACGAGCGAAAAAGGTCATAAGCAGTTCTTTTCTTTTACTGCTCCGCCCGCCTGGATTGAGACCTGCTGGTTCAGGCTGAGCTGCTAGAACCCGCTCAGGCTTGCTGACCCAACAAGAAGAGGTTGAGGCTGGCGGAAGATGGTATAGATTTGAGGTGCGTTGAAAGAGCTAAGTGCGCGGTTAAGCCGCTACTGTGATGCGGAACGTCGTCCATGTGCCCCACCTCCTTCTATATCTAGCTATATCTAGCATCTACGTCAATGTAGGTCTTGAAGGCGGCATAGCAAGCTGGGAGCACTCGTGGTGCCCAGCTCTGTCGTTCAAGTTTCGGCTTCGCATGGCCTTTGGTATTGCATTATTCCTCGCCTTGATTCGACGGGGACTGTTAACCTGCGCGGAGTGTCTCCATTCCTTTGCGGCAGCAACCCGTGTCCATGTGGTAGCTTCGCCTACCGACTGCAAACCCTAAGATAAGGGCAGGAGCCTTGCTTGTCAAGTCAGATGTTATATTGTGGCGCTTCTCGTGGTCTGCGCCTACAGGGAGAATACTTCTAGAGCCGCAGGCGCACAGGCAGGTGCCAGGCTCGCCCAATGACCGGCCACCTTCTTGTGCGTTCGCCGGTGAATGAGATCTAAAAGCTCACAGGCAGCTCCTGCAGGAAGCTGTGCCGAGAGGAGAGTGAACATGAAAGCAGTAGCCATTACCGCCAACCCCGATCCCGAGAGTTTGACACTGGCAGTGGGGAACGCCTTTCTCAACGGGGCAGCCGAGGGCGGTGCTTTAACCGACTTGATTGACTTGTATGCTGAGGGTTTTGACCCCACTTACACGATGGAGGACCGCCTCCACTACAGCGAGCAGGGCCCTCTGCCGCAGGATGTGGCCGCCTTACAAGACCGGATTGCAGATGCCGATGTGCTCACTTTCGTCTTTCCTATGTATTGGTTCGGCATGCCAGCCATGATGAAAGGTTTCTTTGA